>DAIRVP010000160.1:3828-11852 GCA_036802765.1 Candidatus Rokuibacteriota bacterium | reverse complement strand
CGAACTAGCATGACGTCTGACGCCTGAGGCCGCGTTCTGGACGGCCCGGGGTTGGCGCTGACGCTGGCGCGCGATCTTCTTCGCTGCCAGTCAGGCGCGCTCGATCGTCGGCGGTACGGCATTGGAGACGCGCCGGGCGGGCGGTGCAGCGGGCGGCGTGGCGGGCTCTCAGGTCCGCTTAGTCATAGCGTACGGTCTTGTTTCAAACCAGTGGCACCCGCGGGCCGCTTGTGACATGATTTTGCCCCCTCGCGCCGGGTGGGTTTTCGGCCAGTTGGGCCGGCATTGGTTTGTGGGAGTTGCCTATGAATTTGGCGACGCTCGTTGAAGACAAGATTCGCTCTGGTGTCCTACCGCTCCCGCCCGGACCGCCACAGAAGTACTTCGCTGGCAAGGGCACCGGACAGCTTTGCGACCTATGCGAGCAAGCGATCACGGCGGAAGACCTTGAGTACGAACTAGACACTGGCAGTCGCACGCTGCGCTTTCACGAGAAATGCCTCGACATGTGGCGCCAGGCGCGCGGCTGAGAACATGGTGCCGACGCCGCGGTCGCTTCATGACCTCTCGGTCCTCGTCATCGACGACCATCGCGACACCGTTGATATGTTTCAGCAGTACCTCACTCTCTGCGGCGCTCAGGTCACGGGCGCTGGCAGCGCGAAAGCGGCGCTCGGCACACGCGGCGGTGTTGCGATCAGCGGGGAGCGTTACGACCAACTCGACCCTGCGAGCGGCTTCGCAGGCTACTTTTTTAAGCCGGTGTTGACCTTGATGCGCTGGTCGCGGCGCTCGCGGCCTTGCCGCGACGGTCGGGCTGACAACGACGTTCTCGACGCCAAAATCATGGGGAATTCATAGAGCAACGGGGAGGGGGCTGATCGAATTTCGTGGCGGCGCAATTACTTGGGTCATGAGCGGCCGAGGCGGCGTCCTGTGAAACTATCGCGAAGAATGGCGGCGGCGCTCCTCTTCCCACACGCTGTAGCAGCCCGCGTGGAGCCGGATGCGATCACGCCTATCGTCGTACTCCGGCTCGTACTCCGTCTGCGACGAAAGTATGGGGCGTTCGCACGCCGTACAGCCACCGCCGGCTCCAGGGACGGTCAACACTTTCGCTGGGTTTTCGAGAGGCAGCGTACCGTCTTCGAGTTTGCTGCGGATGATTCGGGCCAAAGACTCGGACACCGTGAATCCCTGGACACTTTGACAGTACCACTTCTGGAAACCCGCGCTTACACGCGAACGCGATTCCGCTCGACTTCCCAAAGTTGGTGGCAGGCGACATGGAGGAAGATTGGCGGCCGACCGTCGTAGTATTGCGCCTCGTATTCAGTCTGCGACGGCACGATGGGCGCATCACATGCGGTGCATGGCTTGCCGCTTCCGACGTTGGCCCACAACTTCAGCGGTTGCTCATGCGGCAGGGTACCTGCGTGCAGTTTTCTACGGACAATCTCGGCGAGCGTGCTCGGCACAGAGATCCCCTTCGGGGGCTGGCTCAGCTTACTAGCAGACAGGGACGGTCATAGGTGACGCGACATTTGTCGAGGTCGAAGTTCTTATTGTCGGACCAAAGCATTAGGTCTTTCTTCAAAGAAATCCTCTATGAGCCGCTCGCAACTCTTCCCGGCTGCCCTGATCCTGTTCGACGTCGCGGCGGCCGTAGCCTACGGGCTCGAGGCTGACGCGCGCCGCGCGATCTACTGGCCGGCCGCCGGCCGTGCTCACGGCCGTGGTGATCTCTGAGGAGGCGCCGTGATCGTCGAGTATTAACGCCACCACCGCATCGACGTCAACGCCGTCCGCGCCGGCGCCGGGCAGCGTCTCAGGCGCCTGGCGCCGCTAGAAGACGGCCCGAGCGCGTAGCCGGGGGCTTCTCCCCATCCCCAAGGCCGTCGAGCGTCTTAAAACAGGCAAATGCGCGACCTGGCGGCGTGCTAATCCCCGGGGCTCAGATGGCCGGCGGCAGCCTTTTAGAACCAACGTCGAAAGCCAACGGCGAACGACCCAAGAAGGATTCCAATCAGTAGCGCCCAGAAGAGAGCAGCACCGATCTTAAACGCCAACCCAATGACCAGCACAGCCGACGTTTGCAAACATCGTAGACGAGAGAGCGAAGAGCCCTTTCTACGGATCCTTGAATCGAGTGGAGAACTTCCATGAGAAGGCCATCGTCGGTCAAGGCCAACGTGGTGGCCTCCGGTCGTCGAGCGATTTCACCCATTCGCCAGGCTTCCATTCGCACTCATAGTGAGTCGTTCGATGCGACTCGGTGCATGCTGGGGTCCGGCCAGTTCGGGCGCTGCAATCTCCCCGCGATCAAGCCCCGTGAGTTTCCTCTCGTGTGCACTGTGTAGATGCATTGAGACGCAGATCAGCCCCGATCTCTTCCCGTGAGCCACCAACGAGGTTCTAAATCAATCGCCATTCCTTGGTCCCTCTCCCCAAAGGGGGGAAGGGACCCCTCACGCGAACGGCAGCCGAGATCAAGCGGCGACGTTAGTTGCTGCTGTAGTGTTCTCTTTAATGGGCATGCCGGGGTAGAAGCGCGCAAGCCATCGGACGATTTCGTGACGCGCGACTGCTGAGTTTCCGAGCTGGCAATGTTGCTCCGCGCCCTCGCGCGCCGTGAATATCCTCGCCGTCACCGACCGAGCGCACACGAGCTCGCGCATGGTCCGGTGGATCCAGCCCACATCGAACAGGTGATCCTGCTCGCCTTCAGTCAGCAGGATATCCTGCTTTACATGGTGCAGAATGCCGTCCAATGAGGACTCCGCGATCGAGATAAGGAAATCGAACGGCGTCTTGGTTCCCGTGATGTGCATCCCCTGAACAATGCACCATTCGAAGACCGAGCTCGGCAGGCGCTCCCTTCGGACGAGAGCTTCGGTCCCCTTGCGGTCTCCGGCCTTGAACAGAGATATGAGCTCTTGCGCCTTGCCCGGGCGCATTTGCTTCAGACTCATATCGAGGCCTGAATACGACGTGGGCATTGAGACGATGTGCTTGATCCGCGGCTCGAACGCGGCCGCGCGGATCGACATGTAGCCGCCGCATGAAGCCCCCAGCCAGTCCACTGCATCGAGCTCAAAGTAATCGAGGACCGCCTTGGCCGGCTTCTCCCACGCATGATCCAAATAGATGCCTTGCCGCAGGGCACCGCCCTGTCCAGGGCCGTCAAAGGCAATCACGGTGAGGCCGAGTTCGGTCAGCGGCAGCAGAAAGGCATAGAACTCCTCGACGAACGAGTCGTACCCGCCCGTGAAGATGAACACACTGCGCTCTTGACCCTTTGCCTGAAGTCTGAACCCCGGCAGTTTTCCGCCGGGATATGGAACCGCAATGTGCTCGTAACCAGCGACACCTTTTATTCCAAGAGCCCACGTTCGCGCGAAGTCATCGTAGAGTCCGTTGCGCACTTCGCCGGCAGGCAGATAGAACTCCGCGCCGTGGTAGTAGGAGGCGGCGTCCAGCCACCGCTTTTCGGCTTCCGCGCGTTTGGCAAGTCCCAGCCAAGCTGTATGCCAGCTATCGTAGTCTTTGATCTGGGGTGCGATGGCTCCGACCTCCTTGAGACGGGCCGGTGATGTGCCGTCTAGCAATGGCCGGTTAAGGGTGTAGTTCATTCCTGGATCGGACAGCAGATGCATGAAAGGCATGGCGTCTCTCCTTTGATTGAGTGGTTGATCAACCTCAGTCACGGGAGCTGAAATCGACCGAAACGGCCGTTGATGCCATATCAATCTCGGCAGAGCATAGACGGGATAAAGGCCCTCCCCTCTCGGCAGTCCCGCTCTCCCGCGTGATCGGACCGCGGAAGCGACCGGTTCTTGTCGCTCCGCCCCCCAGGTACAGCTCCTCGCGCTTGATGACTCCGATCTCGGCCTAGGCGGCGTACAGCACGGGCACCGCGTGCCCCTTGCTCCGCACGAAACGATCGCTCGTGAGCGCGCGAGGGGGATCGGGATCGAATCGCATGGCGTCGAAGAAGATCGCCGCCACCAGATCGGCCGCGACGACACCGGTGGCGGCAAGCAAGGAGAGGAGCGTCACCGCTCCGCGGATCGCGGTTAGTCGCATAAACGCGTTGGTCCAGAGATCACGATCCGACCTCCTCGCATGACGCCGCTTTGCCAAGCAGTCGTCTTTGCAGTCGTCGATGGACACCATATGCACGGTCAAAGCGAGAAACGTAGGGCCTTGTGGACCTTCCGAACACCGACAAGCCTCGTGTCTTTTGCCCGCGCGCTACGCGCGCTCGGAGCCGCGCGCACGGGAGCGTACTTTTTCAACCGTTCCGTTCACGGAGAATGAAACGGTGATGAATGGTTGTTCGACACCATCGCCGCCAGCGCCGGCCGCTCGGTCTGTCCTCGTGTGGTGCTCGGAGTCCACACGCGCGACGACGCGCTCAGCACCCGGCCCGGGCGCCCGGGTGAGCGTCAGGTGATTCGTGGTGATTGGTGATTCGACACGGCCTTTGCGCATATGCCGCGCCGCAACCCTGAGCAGGTCGCAACGGCGATGGAATTCAAGAGACGCTGAAGCCACGGAGGATGTGGTTTTGAAACAGTCGCGGCATCCGACTAGGTACCACCGAAAGGGCCAAGCGGGTATGGTGGGTGAGCGGATCGGCACACCCGTCATCCCAGAATTGAATCAACGCCGATCAAGCCAGTACGCCTCGGGGGCCGTGTAACATTCTGCGTTGCGGGCCCCCGCAACGATTCGATTCGAGGGGGTAGCGGACGTTGCAGCCGCTAACCCCTTTCGTTTACCCAGGAATCACCCAGGAATCGACGAGGCCACACTGCTGTCGCACCAGCGTGGGCTGTCCCCGACGTCTCACGCCAAACGTGATTATCGCGTCGCCCATCTCTTCCACCGTGATGCTCCACCAGCCGTAGCACGGCGGCTGTCGCGTTCGTTCTCATCGGTCCACGCTGGATGACATTCAAGGAGCGCTCGCGCGCGTTCCGCACCGGTGAGCCGCCGTCGCGCCTGTCTTCGCCCGACCGCTTCACGAAGAACCGCGACCAGTGCGGACGGCAACGTCCCTATGGCCACGCCGGGCGCCCTGAACGCGTTCGCGGCCACCGGCGAGAACCCGATCGACTACATCGTCCGCCACATGAACCTTGCCCCCGGCTCGCTTGGGGCCGAGGCCAGCTGGAGAACCTGCGGGCCGTCCGCGAGGGCACGCGCATGTTCTCGGCCTACGAACTGCGGGACGGCACTCGCATCTCAGATCGTCGCCGAAGCCCGATCGTCGCTTCCCACGGCTCGATGGCGCCCGACAGTCCCACGGCCGGCGACTGGCTGTCCATGCCGGGCCTCTCTTCTGACCGTCGCCACCTGCTCGCGCCTCGGACACCGGCGGTCGATACCGTCGTGCGCCGCTCGCGCGTGCCGATCGCGACGCATCCGCATGATGACGAGAGTCTCGTGCTGGTTCGGCCGGATGGGTACATCGGGTTCAGCGCCCGACCGGCCGACCCGGGAGCGCTGGCCGACTATCTCGACCGCACGTTCGGCTGAGCCGCGCCGTCACGGCACGGGCGAACCTCGTTGATGCTGGGCATGGCGAAGAATGCCTCCTCCGCCGCTACGAGAATCCCCCGGGAACATCGAGCGTCGCAACGGCACTCCGTGGCAGGACGTCATTATCGGAAGAACTTGAACGTGTTTGACATCACGGCCGGCGTCGTCAGCCGCGATTCCGATGACTGGGATCACGACAACGTGCGGGATCTACCGGCTGCCGGTGAAGTGCTAGAGGCGAATGATGCCGAACCGATGCAGCAGCTGCAGAATCTCGGCGACAATTACGACGAGCAGCAGACGGAACACCCATACTTTCGCCCACGCCTTCGTGCCAAGCAGCCCGCCGGCCCAGGAACCCAGCGCACTGCCGACAGACAGGAACACCGCGACTCGCCAATTCACCTCTCGATCTACGGAGAACACGATCAGTGAGACGAGGCTGATCCAGATCACCAACAAGTTCTTGATCGCGTTCGCACGGATCAGGTCGTACCCCACCAGGACCACGAGCCCAAGCAGCATGTACGTTCCGGCATCGAGGACGATGAATCCGGCCCACAACCCGATCGCCACGAAGACGCCCGCGGTGGCCCAGCTGATCCGCGGCCCTCCGGGCGCGGCATCGCGTAGGAAACGCTTTGGGTTGCTGACTAGTAAGATGAACGCCGCAATGACGGCTGCGATGACAGCCCAGCCCATGGTCTCCGCGTTCAGCACGGAGGCGAGGGCCGCCCCCGCCGCGGTGCCGCAGACGATCGGAATCGACAGCACAAGCCCGTTGCGCCAGTCCACCACGCCGGCACGATGAAAGGTCAGCACCGCCGAGAGACCGCCGACCAGCAGCGGCAACCGGTTCGTCCCGTTGGCGATCGGCGCTGGTATCCCCATGAGGATCATGAGCGGCAGCGTGACCGCCGACCCGCTGCTCGCGAGAGTGTTGATGAAGCCGGAAAGAAGCCCAGCTCCGATGAATAGTATGGCCTCGGTGGCGGGCGTCACCGTCGCTCACAAGCGGCGGGGACGTCCTTAGATGGGCGCGACTCGATCGCACCGGGGGTCGACGATCGTCCCGGCAGGAGGCCGCCTGTAACTATTTTGGCCTGGCTGGACGGAGCAGTGCTATGGAGCGCGCAGTCACCTGGCGAGTTCATGCTCTGCTGGCTACCCTCGGGTCGGAGTATGCCATCATCGCGGATCTTCTTTCTACGCCGCCGAGCGACGGTCTTGTCATCGTCGACGCGTACAGCCGTCAGGTTTGACACCGCCGATTGCAAGCGTTTAGCGCGATAAGCCGACGGTCGAAGCTTTTCGGGCGGCTCCAGTTCGAGTCATTCTGTGCGAGGCCAGAGCGAACGCGTCTTCAAGGATGGAGCGCCGTCAACGTCACCTTCGTCACGCTCAGCCGCCCTCTACCGCCTCATCAGTTGCAACGGCTCGACGGTCCCACGCCAACGGACCGTCCGGACTCAGCGACCCGGTAAATTGTCTCAACGCTGCGGGGTCGTTGACCCCACGGAACACCCCAGCTAATTAGCCGCCAAAAGCAACGAAGCAACGACGGTAGAATCTATTCGCAGCTGGGCCCCGCTATCTGCAAAGGAGAAACGTGTATGGGGGACATTCAGCATGAACTGAAGGTGCGCGCTTCTCGGCCAAAGGTCATCGAAGCACTCACAACCCTGGCTGCACTCGAGCGTTGGAATCGAGCACGCGTCTCCGGCGGCCCCCAGGAATGGACGGTCGCCTACCCGGACGGACCTGCCTTTCGCTGGCAGGTCGTCGAAGCTACCAACGACAAGATCACGTGGCGCTGCGAAGAGGGTCCTGGAAACGCGAAAGGCAGTGAGGTAAGTTTTACGCTGTCCGACGCAGACAAATCTCGCACCCTCATCCGGCTGGAGCATCGCCAACGCGCCGGCAGCGACCCCAATCATCAGAAGTGCGACACCCTATGGGGAGTCCTACTTGGGCGTCTGCAGCAGGAAGCCGAGGGTTTCCGTCTCGCCAAAACTCACGACTAGCACACCCTCGTACCGTTCTATCGGCTGCTCCAAACCCCTTCCGTATCTTCTTTGAAAGAGCAGCCCGGCCTCCAGCGATAGAAAAGAGAAACTGCAGAAGGAGCTCTAGTTATGCCGATGACCTGGTCAGGCAACACGCGCGGGCAGCAGAGCCTGGTCGACTTCACCAACGCAATGGAAAAAGCCGGCCTTCTCGTTCGCATCAAGGACGTAAAACGCGTCGATCAGCTCCCCCTCATCATGGAGCAGTATCCTCAGCAGGCGGTGCTGGTCGAAAAAATCACCGGCTGCGAGTTCTCGTTTCTCGCCAATGCCTACGCCACCCACGAGCAATATGCCTGGGCACTCGGCTGCCAGCGCAACGAGTCCGGGGCCCGCATCGCTGAGCTCGCCAAAGGCCGCATCGAGCCCGAGATCGTCACCACCGCGCCCTGCAAAGAGATCATCCTTAAA
>DAIRVP010000160.1:0-3818 GCA_036802765.1 Candidatus Rokuibacteriota bacterium | reverse complement strand
TTCTCCGAAGCGGACGTGTCCAAGGTGCACGAGGGCGACGATGTCGACATCACCCGCCTTCCTCTCTTCCTCCATCACGATCGCGACGGCCACTCTTACACCAACGACAACCTCGTCATCACCAAGGACCCCGACACCAACGTCATCGACTGGGGCGTCTACCGCTCCATGTTTCGCGCCAAAAACGAGAAGAACTTCGACATGACCTGCACCAGCCACCGCGGCCGCCTCAACGGCCTCAAGTACCAGGCTCGCAGGCAGAACATGCCGGTCGCCATCGTCCTCGGAGGCCCCACGCTCGACAAGCTCGCCGCACTCGCAGGCGTGCCCCCCGAGACCCAGGACTTCGAGGTTCTCGGCAGTTTCTACGGACAAGCAGCAAAGCTCGTCAAGTGCGAGACCAGCGACTTGTTCGTTCCCGCAAACGCGGAGATCGTCCTCGAAGGCGAGGTCATGACTACCGAAGGCTGGGTCCACGACGAAGGGCCCTACGGCGAGTTCACCGGAATGTACGGCGGCGGCCTCAAGCACAATCCTCGCGTCGTCATCACCTGCATGACCTATCGCAAAAACGCCATCTACCAGCACGCTACCATCGGCGGTAACCATCCCGGCTTCACCGACAACATGATTCAGCTTCCCGCCGTAGAAAGCGATCTCTTCAACGCGCTCGGCCAGGGAGGAATCGACGTCGTCGATGTGCGCTGCCCTGCAGGCGGCCTATCCAACATCGCCTACGCCTCCATCCGCCCGCGCGGCGGCGGCGATGCCAAGCAGGCCCTCGCCATCATGCTCACCAGCTCCAAGCAGGGACTCCCCAAGATCGCCATGGTCTTCAACGACGACGTCGACATCTGGGACGACAACCGCATCGCGCAGTGCATGGCCTTCCGCTACATGCCCGACAAGGACACCTTCATCATCCCGCAGTGCAACACCATGTCCACCGACCCCAAGATCGCCGATCCCGATCACCCCTTCTACGCCTCCAAGATCGGCATGGACTGCACCATACCCCTCGTCGGCAATTGGGATCCCGACAGCTTCACCTGGTCCTCAGCCGTCGATCTCGGCGAGCCCCCGGCCAACGTCACGCCGATGACGGAAGAGCAGATCACCGGCGACATGACCGCCTTCATCAAGCAGGCTCCGCGCTCCTGGCGCGACATCCTCGTTAAGTACCACGGCCAGCCCTACAACCTTATCTATCGCGCCTTCGGAAATCTAAGACACCAGCTAGGCCGCGCAGGCAACAAACCCTGGTACGGCTACACCTTCGCCGACCACGACTTCGCCTTCGAGCCCGAGCCGCCGGTGAAGACATCCACCTACGATTCACGTCATCGATGAACACCGAGACACCTTGACTGGCCCGTCGAGCAGCCGACAAAGTTCGAGCTCGTGATCAACATGAAAACCGCGAAGGCGCTCGGCCTCACGATCCCGCCGTCGTTGCTGCTGCGGGCAGATCAGGTGCTCGAGTAGTGGACCGCCGCGCCTTCGTGACTGACGCCTTCGTGACTGACCTAGGCGCCGTGCTCGCCGCGCCGCTCGCCGCCACCGCGCACGGAAAGCGGTATGATCCCGCTGGTCCCAAGAGTCCACCACGACGTGGAGGAGGCCGGCGCTCACGGTCCTTGGGGGTCACGGCGAGGAAAGAACGAGGGATATACCATGCCGCGTTATGAGTTCATGTGCGAGAAGTGCAACAAGCCCTTCGAACTGATCATGACCTTCGCGGAGCGGGAGAAGGGTGACGTGAAGTGCCCGAAGTGCCAAGGCACCAAGGTCGTGCCGCAGGTCAGCGGCTTTGTGGCCCAGACGGGGAAGAAGAGCTGAGCGGCGGCGTAGGCGTCCTAACCTCTCTATGTTTACGGCCATGAAGACGAAAGATTCCTGCTGGGACACGCCCTGGTAGACGCCCTCCAGGCCGTACGTCCGTCGTAGCTGAGGAGCGTCGCTGGCAACCAAGGCAACGCATGAAGGGACACGGCAAGGATCGACCTGAGAAAGCGACCAACCAGCCGGCAGACTATGGCCGAGTAATTCGACCGGACGGCACCGAACAGTGGTGGGTGAGATCGTCGAGCGGAACATGGATTGCTCTCCGGCATCAGCGCGTCATGCCGAACGACGACGGAAGTATCACCTGCTATTAGTGAAGACGTGAACTTCGAAACACAGCCCGAGTCGGCCTCTCAGCGGCAGTGGACCCCCAGTTCTTCACGGGTAGCATTGCGCTCTTCGCCGCGCCGCTCGGCGTCGAGGCGCAGATTGGGGGTTGAAGTATGGCAAACGCCGCGCAGATAGAAGTTGGTTCGGTTGTTTCGCTTTGGCGCTATCCGGTGAAATCTATGATGGGCGAGCAGTTGAGCGCCACGGAAGTTACGGAATACGGGCTGGTAGGCGATCGTGCGTACGCTGTTGTTGACAACACCGATAGCAAAGCGGCGACGGCGAAGAACCCGCGGAAATGGCCGAACCTATTCGATTTCGCTGCAACCTTCCTCAAGGAGCCGCACTCAGCGTTCCCAATTCCGCCCGTTCGGATCGCCCTGCCCGACGGCAGCACACTTACCAGTGAGCAGCACGGTGTAAACCAGGTTCTCTCGAAGGCACTGAATCGCGAGGTGACGCTGCGCGCAACCCAGCGGGGAGTGGTCAATGCTGAGGAGTACTGGCCGGATATGGACGGGCTCGAGCATCGGGATACCGTCACCGACTTCGCGTTGCCAGAGGGGACCTTCTTTGACGTTGCGATGGTGCATCTATTGACCACGGCCACACTCGACCGCCTGCGTGAGCTCTACCCACAGGGCCGCTTCGAGACGCAGCGGTTTCGTCCCAATATCGTGGTGCAGCTGGTTTCAGTGGAACAGGGCTTTGTGGAGAACGCTTGGGTCGGTCACACGCTCGCGATCGGACCGGAGGTGCGTCTTAGTATCACCGGGCCTTGCGGGCGTTGCGTCATGACGACTCTCGCGCAGGGCGAGCTGCCGAGAGATCCGGGAATTCTCCGCACTGCGGCCCAGCACAATCGAGCGAACGTGGGTGTGTATGCTGGCGTCACGCGTGGCGGCGTGATCCGTCGTGGCGATCAGATCAGCCTTGAGTAACTCACGCCAGACCGACATTGGCGTAAAGCAGGCAAAGAAGTTCGAGCTCGTGATCAACCTCAAGACCGCCAAGGCGCTCGGCCTCGCCATCGCGCCGTCGCTGCTGCTGCGAGCGGATCAGGTGATCGAGGAATAACGTCCCGCTCGAAAGGTCTCTTGACCTTGCTCCGCGCTTGCTTCTAAGCTCGCGCCACCTCCCGGCCTTGGAGGCCCTCGGATGCAATGCCCCCGCTGCCAGGCTGAGAATCGCGCCGGGCGCCGCTTCTGCGGCGAATGTGGGCTGTCCCATAACGTGATCCGCGATCGACGTCGGCTTGACCGCCGACACACCGAACGCCGCATCTACGATGCCGTACAGGCACGAGGCTGGTGCGTTATTGCGCGTGCTGATGTGCCGCCAGCGCGTAATTGATCGCCGCTGCGACATCGGGCGGGGCATCTTCGTTCTCTCAAGCCGACTACGTTACTGCACCGGCCGAAAGTTTCCGGGCGATCTGCTGATCGAGCAGCCGACGATATTTGATCTCGTTTCGCCCTTCTTGAGCATCGCCACCCGCGTGGTGCCCTCCGGAACGCTCTTTAGACAGTGACCGGCGGTATCCAGCACCAGGCTCCCCGCCATTTCACCAATGCACCCGATGCTCGTGCGCGAGCCATTCCACCGCTCCGGCTGGGTCTACGAGCGCAAGGCGGAATCATGCC
>DAIRVP010000159.1:0-11893 GCA_036802765.1 Candidatus Rokuibacteriota bacterium | reverse complement strand
ACCTCAAGGTGGCCTCCGCGCGCAAGGCGTTCGACCGCATCGAGACGCGCGAGGTCAAGATCACCGAGGGCAACTCCGAGGTCCCGTACGCGTTTGAAATGCCAAGTGGTGGGAGATGCGCGAGGGCGTGACCATCCCGGCCATCCCCATCGGCAAGCCGAAAGAAGGCGGGCAGGGCTACGTGCCCGAGCGCAACCCCTACTTCAAGAAATTCTCGACGCGTACGATGCGTCCGGTGATCGACTTCGACACGTGCGTGAAGTGCAATCTCTGCTGGATCTCGTGCCCGGACTCCTGCTTCGACGTGATGCCCGATGGGACGTTCGACGCCAACATGGAGTCGTGCTGCGGCTGCGGCGTGTGCGAGGCGGTCTGTCCCGTCGAAGACTGCATCACGATGGTCAACGAGTCCGTCTTCAACGACAACGCCAGCCAGTGGGAAGCGTGGCGGAAGGACAAGACCGGCTACAAGACGTGGCTCACGGCCACGATCGGTGACAAGAAGACGACCGTCCGGTCGCACGGCTTCCGCTTCCGCGGCCAGTATGACCAGGAGCTGAAGGCGGAACTCGAGAGCGGCGGGATCGAGATCACCGCGGGCATCCCGGGCGAGAACGCCGACCGGAAGACGGTCTAGGGAGACGATATGGCGACCGTGACGGAGACGAAGGCCGCGAGCGAAGACAAGGAGCTCCTGATCTCGGGTAGCGAGGCGGTGGCAGAGGCGCTGACCCTCGCGGACCTCGACGTGGTGACCGCATATCCGATCCGCCCGTACGACACCGTGATGCAGGCGATCGCGAAGAAGATCGCCAACGGCCAGCTGGTGGCCGAGTACATCGTGGCCGAGGGCGAGCACAGCCAGTTCGAGATCGTGAAGCACGCCTCGACCGTCGGCGCGCGCGTGTTCTGCGGATCGTCGGGCGTGGGCTGGATGTACGCGATGGAGTGCCTGGTGGTGACGCCGCCGCTGCGCGTGCCGATGGTCTGCCTCGTCGGCAACCGGGCGCTCGACGATCCCGGAGCCTTCGGCGTCGAGCACAACGACGCGCTGGTCGTGCGTGACCTTGGATGGCTGCTCTGCTGGATCGACACGTCGCAGGAAGCGCTCGATACCACGCTGATCGCCTACCGCGTGGCTGAGGACCGCCGGGTGTTCTTGCCGCTGGCGATCTCGGCTGACGGCGCGTTCCTCACCCACTCCCAGGCGATCACGATGGTGCCGCCAAAGGAGAAGGTAGATCGGTATCTGCCGCGCTACGATCGCGGCGACCTCTTGCTGCACCCCGACAACCCGATCACGGTCGCGCCGCAGGCGAACGAGGACTGGGTGATCGAGATCCGGCGGCAGAACGACGAGGCGATGAAGCGCGCCGTCGGTGTCATCGAAGAGGCGTATGCGGATTTCCGCCGCGTCTTCGGGCGTGGACCCGAGAATCCGTGGTTCGAGGAGTACATGGCGGACGATGCGGAGATCATCCTGGTCGGCATGGGCACCATCTCGCTGCCCATCAAGGTGGCCATCCGCGAGATGCGCGCCAAGGGTAAGAAGGTGGGTCTGGTGCGGCTGCGCTGGTTCCGGCCGTTCCCGTTCGAGCGGCTGGCCAAGGCGCTCTCGGGGGCCAAGGCCATCGGCGTCATCGACCGCGATTACTCGTTCGGCTCGCCGTTCCACTCGGGCGTGGTGGCCAACGAGATCCGTGCCTCGCTCTACAACGCCGACAAGCGCCCGCCGCTCCTGAGCTTCATCTGCGGCCTCGGCGGCCGCGAGGTCACCCTGGAAGACGTCAACAAAGCGGTGGACATGTGCTATGCGGCCGCGAAGTCGGGCAAGGCCGACGCCAAAACCCATTGGCTCGGCGTGCGGGAATAGGAGACGACGGCCATGGCTGAGACGACGTTCGGCAACGCGACCCAGGTCCTCGAGCCGTTCCGGGGGATCAAGAAGGTCACCCTCGAGGAGTACTTCACGTCCGGACACCGGACGTGCCAGGGCTGCGAGTCGGCCCTGGTCATGAAGCTGATGGTGAAGGCCGCCGGCCCGCGCACGATCGTGCTCGGCTCGACCGGCTGCATGTACGTCGCGAACACGACGTACTACACCACCCCCTGGGTGGTGCCGTGGATGCACACGCAGCTCGGCTCATCGGGCTCGGCTGCGCTCGGAACCGCGGCCGGGCTGAAGTCGTTGATGCGGAAAGGCAAGATGAAGGCCGAGCCCATCAACGTCATCGCGTTCTGCGGCGATGGCGGCGGGGCCGACATGGGGCTGGGCGCCATCTCCGCGACGCTGACGCACAAGGAGTACAACTCGCTGATCCTGCTCTATGACAACGAGTCGTATGCGAACACCGACATCCAGCTCTCGGGGCTGACGCCGTACGGTGCCCATACCACGTTCAGCCCGCCCGGCAAGGTGCATCGGCTGATCCACAAGCGCTGGAAGAAGAACGTCGCCGGTCTGATGGCGGCCGGCCATCCCGAGTGCCGCTACGTCGCCACCGTGTGCGCGTCGTATGCGGTGGAGATGATGAACAAGGTCCGCCGCGCCCTGACCATCGGCGGCCCGACCTTCATCCATTCGTTGGACCCGTGTCCGAAGGGCTGGGACTACGACCCGATGCTCAGCCACGAGCTGGGCGAGCTTGCGATCGAGACAGGCATCTTCCCGCTCTACGAGGTCGAGGACGGTGTGGTGAAGTACTACGGCAAGACGAAGGCGATCGTCGAGGGGCGGCCGCGGAAGCCGGTGCGCGAATACCTGCTCAAGCAGGGCCGGTTCGCCCACTTCACCGAGGAAGACCTCGCCTATTTCCAGACGAAGGTCGACGAGCAGTGGGACAAGTGGGAGATTCCCGGGGTGGTCCCGTTCCGCAAGCCGGAGGCCACGCAAGCTGCCTTGAACGTGAAATAGCGACCGGGGTCCGTGAACAGCCGGTCCGTCGTGTGGTGCGGGGCCGGGCGCTCAGCGTCCGGCCCCGTTTCGCATTCGGCCCGGCGCACCGAATCCCAACGGTAGCGCCCTGCTGAGCCGTCTCGGGCCCTCAAGGAGGAGGACCGTGATGAGGACACCAATGTCCGTGCTGCTCATGGTGGTGCTGATGGCAATGCTGCTGGCGGCTCCTGCGCTGGCGTGGGAGCCGACCAAGCCCATCGAGTTCGTCGTGCCGGCCGGCACGGGCGGCGGTGCCGATCAGATGGCGCGGGTGATCCACGGCATCGCGGAAAAGCACAAGCTGTCCCCCCGCCCGATCATCGTCGTCAACAAGTCCGGTGGCGCGGGCGCCGAAGGGTTTCTGCACGTGAAAGGCAAGAAGGGCGACGCCCACACCATCATCATCACGCTGTCGAACCTCTTCACGACCCCGCTGCATACCGGCGTGCCGTTCTCGTGGAAGGACCTGACGCCGGTCGCGCGGCTGGCCCTCGATCAGTTCATCCTCTGGGTGAATGCGGAGACGCCGTACAAGACCGCGAAGGAATACCTCGCGGCGGTCAAGGAGAAGAACGGCACGATGAAGATGGGCGGCACCGGCTCCGCCCAGGAAGACCAGATCCTCACGATCATGCTCGAGCAGGCGCAGGACGTGAAGTTCATCTACGTGCCGTTCAAGGGCGGCGGCGAGGTGTGCGTGAACCTGGTCGGCAAGCACGTGGACTCCACCGTCAACAACCCGATCGAGTGCGTGAGCCACTGGAAGGCCAACCGCGTCCGGCCGCTGGCCGTCTTCGACACCGAGCGCATCGCCGTCGGTGATTGGAAGAGCATCCCGACCATCAAGGAGGCGCTCGGCTCGGACATCCACTACCTGATGCTGCGCGGGATCTTCGGGGCTCCCGACATGCCGAAGGACGCCGTGGACTGGTATGTCGGATTCCTCAAGAAGGTCACCGAGACGCAGGACTGGAAGAAGTACATGGAGGAGGGGGCGCTGAAGCCCGCCTTTCTCACCGGGGCCGAGTACGTGAAGTGGGTCGAGGAGAACGACAAGCTCCACCGCGATCTGATGGCAAAGGGCGGCCTGCTGAAGAAATGACGCGCACGGCGGACCTCGTCACCGCCGCGCTGCTGCTGCTTATCGGGCTGATCGCGGTTTTCGACTCGCTGCGCCTCGGCGCGGGATGGGGCAGCGACGGGCCCAAGAGCGGCTTCTTCCCGTTCTGGCTCGGCACGCTGCTCCTTGCGGCCACCGTTGCCATCGTCGTCCAGGCGTGGCGCCGCGGTCCCGGCAAGCCGTTCGTCACGCCCGCGCAGCTGCGACCGGTTATGCAGGTGCTGTGGCCGGCGGTGGCGATGGTGATGCTCACGGCGGTGATCGGGCTCTACGTTGCGGCCGCGCTCTACCTCGCGTTCTACATGCGCTGGGTGGGACACCACCGCTGGCTCACGGTGGTGCTCATCTCTGTCGGCATTCCCGTCTTGACCTTTCTGGTCTTCGAGCAGTGGTTCCTGGTGCCGATGCCCAAGGGTCCGCTCGAGACCTGGCTCGGATACTGATGGGCCTGGAGAATCTCTTCCTCGGGTTTCACATCGCGGTCACGCCGTTCAACCTCTTCATCGCCGTCGTCGGCATCACGCTCGGCACCATCATTGGCGTGCTGCCCGGGCTGGGCGGCGCCAACGGCGTGGCGATCCTGCTGCCGCTGACCTTCACGATGCCGCCGACCTCGGCCATCATTTTGTTGACGTCCTTGTACTGGGGCGCGCTCTTCGGTGGCGCCATCACTTCGGTGCTCTTCAACATTCCTGGTGAGCCGTGGTCGGTGGCCACGACCTTCGACGGCTACCCGCTGGCGCGGCAGGGGCAGGGCGGGCAGGCCCTGACGGCGGCGTTCACGTCCTCGTTCGTCGGCGCGTTCTTCTCCATCGTCCTCATCACACTCTTCGCGCCCGTGCTGGCCGAGATCGCCCTGCGCTTCGGGCCGCCGGAGTTTTTCGCCATCCAGCTCTTGACGTTTTCGAGCTTCGTCGGTCTCGGCGGTGGCAACCCGCTCAAGTCGCTCGTGTCGATCCTGCTCGGGTTCATCCTGGCGGCCGTCGGCCTGGACATCGTCACCGGCCAGCTGCGCATGACGTTCGGGATCACGGATCTGATGAAAGGCTTCGATTTCATCATTGCCGTGATCGGGCTCTTCGGCATCGGCGAGATCCTCCTGTCGGTCGAGGAGGGCCTGACCTTCCGCGGGGCCGCGACAGGCATGAACCTCAAAGTCGTGCTCGAGACGTGGAAGATCCTGCCGCGCTACTGGCGCACGTTCGTGCGCGGCTCGTTCATCGGCTTCTGGATGGGCTTCAAGCCGGGCGGCGCGACGCCGGCCTCGTTCATGTCCTACGCGTTCGCCAAGCGCTTCTCGCACCATCCCGAGCGGTTCGGCAAAGGCGAGCTCGAGGGCGTGGTCGCGCCGGAGACGGCGGCTCACGCCGCGGGCGTCGCCGCCATGCTGCCAATGATCACGCTCGGTATCCCGGGCTCGCCGACGGCGGCCGTGATGCTGGGCGGCCTGATCATCTGGGGACTGCAGCCGGGGCCGCTGCTCTTCACGGAGAAGCCCGATTTCGTCTGGGGCCTGATCGCGAGCATGTATACCGGCAACATCATCGGCGTGCTGATGGTGCTTGCCGGCGTGCCCTTGTTCGCGGCCATTCTCAAGATTCCCTTCGCGATCCTCACGCCGCTCATCGTCGTCGTCTGCGCCGTCGGGGCGTACGCCGTGCACTCGAGCATGATCGACGTCTGGTACATGATGATCTTCGGCGTCATCGGCTATGTGTTCAAGAAGCTCGACTATCCGCTGGCGCCGCTCGTGCTCGCCCTCGTGCTCGGCGACCTCGCGGAAAACGCGCTGCGCCAGAGCCTGATCATGTCGCAGGGCTCGCTCGCCGTCTTCTTCACGCGGCCGATCTCCTGCGCGATCACGATCGTCGCGCTATTCTTCCTGCTGATGCCGATCCTCACGCCGTGGTGGCGTCGGCTGCGCGGCTTACCGCCGGCGTCGGGCGCTCCCGCCGAAGCCTGAGCCGTCATGGCGCTGCTGGTCGAGCCAGAGTTCTGGGTGCGCCTCTTCGGGATCGGCGTGTTGAATCTGCTGCTCTCGGGTGACAACGCGCTGGTCATCGCGCTCGCCGTCCGCGCGCTCCCGCCGCGACAGCGCGTGCTCGGCCAGCTCTGGGGCGCGCTCGGCGCCATCGCGTTACGCGTGGTGTTCGTGGCCGTCGTGTCGCTGCTGCTGCACGTGCCGTGGCTGCAACTCGCCGGCGGGTTGCTGTTGCTCTGGATCGCCGTGCGTCTGGTCCGCCCGGAGCAGGACGACGTGACGGGCGGTCGCCACGGCGGCTCGGTGTGGGAGGCGGTGTGGATCATCATCGTCGCCGACATCACCATGAGCCTCGACAACGTGCTGGCGATCGCGGCAGCGGCGAAGGGCGAGCTGATCCTGGTCGTCGTCGGCATCGCGCTGTCCCTGCCGGTCGTCGTGTGGGGCGCGGGCCTGCTCGCGCGGCTGATGAATCGTTGGACGTGGATCGTGTGGCTCGGCGCGGGCTTTCTCGCGTATGTCGCCGCGGAAATGGTTTTCGAAGACAAGGCCCTCATCGCGTGGCTCGGCGCCGCGGGGCATCGGATGCAGACGCCGGTGTCCGTCGGCGTCGGCCTCGCGGTCGCAGCGCTGGGCTGGTGGCTGGCGCGGCGGCCTCACGCCCCGCTCCCGGAGGATATCTGAGATGGCGGACGACACGCGGCGTCGCGGCGGTGCAGGCGATGAGGCGATGAGCATCGCTCCGATCAAGTCGACGCGGATCTACCAGGAGATCGTACGACAGGTCAAAGGGATGATCGCCGAGGGGCGGCTCAAGAGTGGTGACCAGCTGCCGCCCGAGCGAGATCTGGCGGAGAAGTTCGTCGTCAGCCGCACCTCGGTGCGAGAGGCGCTGCGTGCGCTCGAAAGCCTCGGCCTCGTCGAGATCCGTCCAGGAGAAGGCACGTTCGTCCGTGAGGTGTCGGTGGAATCGCTGATCGAGCCGCTCGCGCTCGTCATGGTGTCGCAACGTGAAGCGATCGCCGAGCTGTTCGAGGCGCGGCAAATGATCGAGCCGACGCTCGCGGCGTTGGCCGCGCGCCGCGCCACGCCCGAGGAGCTGTCCGAGATGGATCGCATTCTCGAGGCGCAGGCGAAGGAGGTCGCGGCCGGCCGCACCGGACTCGAGCAGGACGCCGAGTTCCACGCCGCCATCGGCGCCGCCGCGCACAATCGCGCCATCACGCGCATCGCGCACGCCGTAATGGATCTGCTGCGGCAGAGCCGCGAGGAGTCACTGAACACGCCGGGTCGACCCACGCGCTCGCACGACGATCATCGGCGAGTGCTGGCGGCCATCCGCAACCGCGACGAGGCGGCCGCGCGACAGGCGATGATCGAGCATCTGCAGGCCGTCGAGGGGCTCGTGCTGGGTTCTCGAACGTCTTGACGTTCGTCTAGGCCCTGCATATACTTCGCAGGCTATGACGCGCACGTCGCGGATCCTATCGATTCTGGGCCTGCTGCTGCCGGGCCTGCCCGGAGCGTCCGCGACCTAATCGAACGCGGGACGCCACGGGCAGGAGATGAACCCGTGGCGACAACGATAGAAGGGGCCACGGGTCATCGACTCGTGGCCCTTTCGTTTTATCGGGCGTGTCGCGCACAGGCGAACGGGGGAGAGGGTGGAACGTTGACATCAGTGTCGGGTATCCAATAGAATTGAAAGACTTTTTCCCTCGTTCATCGACGGAGACAGGTCGCCCTATGGCAACGACGAAGTACGTCTACTCGTTCGGGTCGGGTCAGGCGGAAGGCTCGTCGGTTATGCGCAACCTGCTGGGCGGCAAAGGTTGCGAGCTCGCGGAGATGACCAACCTCGGAATTCCCGTGCCGCCCGGCTTCACGATCACCACCCAGGCGTGGGCCGCCTACAACCGGACGGGGCGCTCGTTCCCTGACGGGTTGTGGCCGCAGGTGGAAGCTGCGCTCCAAAAGTTGGAGGAAGACGCGGGGCTCGCGCTCGGCGACCCCAAACGTCCCCTGCTCGTCTCGGTCCGGTCCGGCGCGCGCGTCTCCATGCCCGGCATGATGGAGACCGTCCTCAATCTCGGTCTCACCGATGAAACCGTCGCGGGACTCGCCGCGCGCACGCACAACGAGCGCTTCGCGTGGGACTGCTACCGCCGTTTCATCACGATGTTCGGCGACGTGGTCCTCGGCATCCGCCGCGAGGCGTTCGACGAGCAGCTCGCCGCCACGAAGATGCGACTCGGGGTCGCGACCGATCCCGAGGTGCCGGCGGACGAGCTGCGTAAGCTCGTGGACTCCTACAAAGAAATCGTCGCGGCGCGGACGAATGCGCCGTTTCCTCAAGAGCCACGTGAACAGCTGCAGCTCGCCGTCCGCGCGGTGTTCGACTCATGGTTCGGCAAGAAGGCGGTGGAGTATCGCCGGATCAACAACATACCCGCCGACTGGGGCACCGCCGTCACGGTCATGGCGATGGTCTTCGGGAACCTCGGCGACACGTCCGGCACCGGCGTGGGGTTCACGCGCGATCCGCGGACCGGGGAGCGTCACTTCTACGCCGAGTTCCTCGCCAACGCCCAAGGCGAGGACGTCGTCGCAGGCATCCGTACGCCCGAGCACATCGACGACCTCAGGCGCCGCATGCCGAAGATCTACGACGAGCTCCTGGCCATCGCCGGCCGACTCGAGCGCCACTACAAGGACATGCAGGACATCGAGTTCACGATCCAGGAGGGCAAGCTCTATCTGCTGCAGACGCGGGCAGGGAAGCGCTCGGCAGCGGCCGCGGTCCGTGTGGCGGTGGATCTGGTTCACGAGGCCGTCATCGATCAGCACACGGCGCTCCTTCGCGTGAACCCGCGCGATCTCGCCAAGCTCTTCGTCCCGCTGCTGGATCCGCGCGACAAAGAGCGCGCGATCGCTGCGGGCCGACTGCTGGCGCGGGGCCTGGCCGCGGCACCGGGCGGCGCCGTCGGCCAGGTCGTCTTCGACGCGGATCGCGCGGTCGAACTCGCGCGCAACGGCCAGCATGTCATCCTCGTGCGGCCCGAGACCTCGCCTGAGGACGTCGCCGGCATGTACGCGTCGGAGGGCATCGTGACGGCCCGGGGTGGACGCACGTCGCACGCGGCCGTGGTCGCCGTCGGCATGGGCAAGCCCTGCATCGTCGGCGCGAACGACATCGTCGTTGCCGAGGATCGCCGCGTGTTCGAGGTCGGTGGACGGGTTGTGCGCGAGGGCGACATCATCTCGGTCGACGGCGAGACCGGCGAAGTGATCCTCGACGCCATCGAGCGGACGGCACCGGAGGTGACGGGAGCCGCGCCGGAGTTCCTCGCCTGGGCGGATCGCTACCGCAAGCTCGGCGTACGGGCGAATGCCGACACGCCGGCCGACGCGACGCGTGCGCGTGAATTCGGCGCGGAAGGGATCGGCCTCGTGCGGACCGAGCACATGTTCTTCGCGGCGGACCGTATCCCGATCGTGCGCGAGATGATCATGGCCGCCGACAACACCGCTCACCGCTCCGAGCTCCGCGCAGCGCTCGACAAGCTCAAGCCGTTCCAGCGCGACGACTTCGTCGGGATCTTCCGCGCCATGGACGGCCTGCCGGTGACGATCCGACTTCTCGACCCGCCGCTTCATGAGTTCCTGGCCAACCCGAAGGAATACCGCGAGATGCTCGAGGAGCGCGCGCGGCTCGACGCCCTCGGCATCAACCCCGAGCGCAAGGCTCGCCTCGACGAGCGGCTGGCCAAGATCGACGAGCTGCGCGAGGCGAATCCGATGCTCGGCCACCGCGGCTGCCGGCTCGGTATCACCAATCCCGAGATCTACGGCATGCAGGTCGAGGCCATCATGGAGGCCGCCTGCATCGTCGCCGAGCAGGGCGGAAAGGTCGAGCCCGAGATCATGATTCCGCTGACCGGCACGGTGGGCGAGATGCGCGTGACCTACGACCAGACGAAGAAGGTCGCCGATGGGGTGGTCGCGCGCATGGGTGTGCCCGTGAAATACACCGTGGGCACGATGATCGAGGTGCCGCGTGCCGCCCTCATCGCCGACAAGATCGCGCACGACGCCGACTTCTTCTCGTTCGGAACGAACGATCTCACGCAGATGACGTTCGGCTACAGCCGCGACGACGTCGCGAAGTTCCTGCCCGCCTATTTACAGAAGGGCATTCTGCAGCACGACCCGTTCTCGGTGCTCGATCAGGAGGGCGTCGGCGAGCTCATCCGCATCGGCATCGAACGAGGCCGTCATACGCGGGCCGACTTGAAGGTCGGAATCTGCGGCGAGCATGGCGGAGAGCCGTCGTCGGTGGAGTTTTGTCACAAGGTGGGAATGACGTACGTCTCGTGTTCGCCGTTCATGATTCCGATTGCGCGGCTGTCGGCCGCGCAGGCGCGACTCCGGGCGCGTGAAGCGTCGGCCGAGGGCGCGCCGAGTTCGTAGGGGAGGAGTTCCGTGAAACTGCCAGGGGCGAGGATCGTGCTGGAGTGTTTGAAGCGGGAAGGCGTGGACATCGTCTTCGGCCTTCCCGGCGGCGCCGTGTTGCCCATCTACGACGCGTTGTACGACTTCGAGGGCCTGCGGCACGTCCTCGTTCGCCAGGAGGCGGCGGCCGGGCACGCCGCCGAGGGGTACGCCCGCGCTACCGGCAGGGTCGGCGTCTGTCTCGTGACGTCCGGACCGGCGTGCACGAATCTCGTGACCGCGTTGCAGGACGCGATGATGGATTCGATTCCGATCGTCGCGTTCACCGGCCAGGTGCCGACGCACCTGATCGGCAACGACGCGTTTCAGGAAGCCGACAACGTCGGCATCACGCGCTCGGCCACGAAGCACAACTTCCTCGTGAAGGACGGCAAGGATCTCGGCCCGATCATCCGCGAGGCGTTCCACATCGCGGTGACCGGCCGCCCCGGGCCCGTGCACGTGGACCTGCCCAAGGACATCCTCGTGAAGGAAGCGGAGCTCATCTGGCCCGACAAGGTCACGATGCGCTCGTACAATCCGAACTACGAGGGGCACGTCGGCCAGATCAGGCGCGCCGCGCGCTCCATGGTGCGGGCCCGTAAGCCCGTGCTCTACGTTGGCGGCGGCGTCATCTCCGCGAACGCGCACGACGAGTTGCGCGCGCTGGCCGAGCTCACGGACATTCCGGTGACGACGACGCTCATGGGACTCGGCGCGTTCCCTTCGGAGCATCCGCTCTCCATCGAGATGCTCGGCATGCATGGCACGTACTACGCCAACATGGCGGTGCACCACTCGGACGTGCTGATCGCGGTCGGCGCCCGGTTCGACGACCGTGTGACAGGCAAGGTCGATGCCTTTGCGCCGCACGCCGAGATCATCCATATCGACATCGATCCGTCGTCGATCTCCAAGAACATCAAGGTCGACGTGCCGATCGTCGGCGATTGCCGGCGCGTGCTCCGCGCGCTCGTGGAGGCCGTACGTGAGGAGATGAAGACGGCCGGCGACGGCCGCGAAGGCCGCCGTCCTTGGCTCGCACAGATCGCCGAGTGGAGGAAGGCGCAGCCGCTGCGCTACGAGTGGAGCGACGACGTCATCAAGCCGCAGTACGTGATCCAGGAAATCTCCAACGCCACGCGCGGCGAGGCCATGATCGTGACCGGCGTGGGCCAGCATCAGATGTGGGCCGCCCAGTACTACAAGTTCAAGTACCCGCGCGCGTGGTTCACCTCCGGCGGTCTCGGCACCATGGGCTACGGCCTGCCGACGGCCATGGGCGTGCAGGCCGCGCATCCGAACAAGCAAGTCATCAACATCGACGGCGACGGCTCCTTCCAGATGAACAGCCAGGAGCTGGCCA
>DAIRVP010000158.1:0-11925 GCA_036802765.1 Candidatus Rokuibacteriota bacterium | reverse complement strand
ACGTCGAGGCCGGTGGCCTCGAGACCCCACCGCGTCACCTCGGCGACGAGATCGCCCGACGCCCGCAACCGCTCGATGAAGATCAGCACGAGCGACTCGAAAAACGCGGCGGCCGCGCGCGGACTGCCGTCCTTGAGCTTGTCGAGTGCGGCTCGGTCGAGAACGAGCAACATCGTGTCGCTGTCGGCCTGAATGGTCGCGGAGCGCGGCGAGCGATCGAAGAGCGCCATCTCACCGAAGAAGTCGCCAGGGCCCACACGCGCGAGCACCTGCTCGACGCGACCGGTCACACCTTTGGAGATCACGAGCGAGCCGGAGCGGACGAGGAACATCTCGTCACCGCTGTCGCCCTCACGCAGCAGCACTTGCCCGCGCCTGAGCGGACGCTCGCGCAGACTATCGCCGAGAAATCCGAGCTCCGGTCCTTCGATGGTGCGGAAGAGGCGCACGCTCCTGAGGAAGGCGAGCGTATCGGACGAGCTGCCCACCGCGCGAGGGTTCCCGGCTAGGTCGCCACGCGTCGGATGAGAGCGGTACGCAGCGCGGCGGCACGCTGTCCGGCCGAGCCCTGGCCCAGCCGCGCGAGAGCCGCCAGCACGGTGGCGCGCTCGTCGTCGGTGAGCTCGTACTCGGCAAGGATCGAGTCGGGCGCGCGCTGCAGGTCGGCGAGGAACTCGGGGTCGATCATCGCGCGTCCGACCAACTCCGGGAGTCGCTGAGCCATCGCGTTGGCGATCATATCAGAGTGACGGAGGTCGAGGAAGGGTCCGCCCCCACACGACGGCCGTCCCCGCGACCGCCGCCGCCACCAACCCCAGCAGCATCGGCCAGGACAATGACGAATGGATGACGTCCGGCGCGGCGACGTGCACCGTCGCCAGCGCGGGGCGGTGCGTCCACTCGGTGCGATCGAGCGGATCGGCGCCCGGTCGTACGAGCACCAGCGCGAGCGTCCCATCTCCCGGCGGGCCCGCGTGCGCCCAGACGCCACGCGCGATGTCGCCGCCCGCCAGCCGCGCGCGGAAGGGAACCGGCCGCGGTCTCCAGGCGCCGTCGGGGCCGAGGAACGCCGCCCGTTCGGCGTAGAGCCAGACGACGTATGCATCCCACTGACCGCCGGGGCCAGAGCGCGGGATGACGTCGACGGTGACGGCCTCGCCGGCGACGACGGATGAGGGCGCCACGGCCAGCGCGAAGGGTGGCGCCGGAAGCGCCGCGTGGGCGACCGTCGGCCCGAGCACGAGTGCGCCGGTCACGATGACGACGGCAGCGCGACGCCACGGTAGGAGCAACGCGACGACGACCGCCAGCGCCGCAATCGTGATGGCCGCGCCGACGTGCAGCCGGCGCGGTGTGAACACGAATTCGATCTCGTGACGCCCGGCCGGCAGCGCGACGGCGCGAAACGCGTGATCGGCGCGCAGGACCGGGACGTCGGTGCCGTCGAGGCGCGCGCGCCACCCAGGGAACCACGTGTCGGTCAGCACGAGCCACGCCGGCGCGTTCGCCGACGCGGCGATCACGACGCGCGCGGGGTCGTCGATGACAATGCGCGCCTCCGGCGCGACGACGCTGCGCACCTCCGGCGCGGTCGGCGCGCGCGGCTCGACGACGGCCGGTGATGTGCAGTCGGCGAGCAGTACTTCGTCCGTCGTCGTGACCGAACGCGCGCGCAACAGCGTCACCGCCTCAGGATCGCCGGCGCAGCGCGCGCGCGGCGCAACGAACGCGCGCGGCAGCGCCGCGGGATCTTCGAAAACACGCGCGTCGGCTCCGTCGTAGACCGTCTGCAGACGAGGCTCGGCGACGGTCGCCCCCGGCGGCAGGACGATGAAGCGGACTCCAAGCAGCTCGCGCGTGGGCGCCAACAGGACCGAGATCGGCGGCAGCGGCTCGCTTCCGTGCAGCGCGAGCGTGTTCTGGAAGTCGCCGGCGGCCTGCGCGCCGCCGCTTCCGATCGGTCCCGCGAGCTCGGTGATCCGGCGTGGCGAAAGGCCGTCGTAGCCGTGCGCCTGGCGCAGGCCGTACAGCATGCCGACCTGATCGGCGATCACGACGCGCGCGGAGGCGACATGGTTTTGCAGCCACGCGATCGATGGCGGCGTCGGATAGAGCCACCGCGCGTCGCGCACGGGCAGATATGTCGCGAGCGGCGCCAGCGTCACCACCTGCACCACCGCAAGGGCGACGCCCCAGCCCGCTCGACGGTCGGTGAGCCAACGCCGCAGGAGCCAGCCCGCGGCGGTGAGTCCGGCCAGCGCGCCGATGTACTGCCCGGCCAGCGGCGGCCGCACGTCGAGTGCGCGCGGGTCCGTCGAGCCGAGCATCATGGCGGCGAGCCCGGCCGCCGCCAGGACGACGAACCATGCGCGCAGCCATCCGACCGCGCGCCGCCCGCTCGCGGCGCGCGCCACGACGTCGACCCCGAGGGCGCCGAGCGTGGCCAGGGCGAATATAAGGATGGGCATCAAGCGCAGGTTGCTGCCGAACGCGATGACGGGCGCCGGCGCAATCGCGGCGAGCGCGCCGTAGTGCACGAGACCGACGATCGCGGCGAGGCCGGCGAAGAACAACGTCGGCGGGCGTCGCCACGCCAGCGCGGCGAGCGGCAGCGCCAGGAGCGGCACCAGGCCAGCGTAGGTCGACGTGATGTTGAACTGCCACGCCGACCACGTCTGCGCCTCGGTGCCGAAGAAGTACGGCATCAGCACCGTGACGAGCGCGCGCGGCGGCACGGCGAGCGGCGGCGTCCACGTGCTGCGAAACGCGTAGACGGTGCTCTCGCGGATGTAATCGAGCGCCGGCAGCGCCTGCACCGCCGTGAGCGCGGCGCCGAGCGCGGCCCCGCCGCCGACGCGCACCAGAAACGGCAGCGCGCCCGCCTCCCACGGTACGCGTGCGAGGGTCCACGCCGCTGTCACCGCCAGCGCCTGCAGCGCCGCTTGCGGATAGCCCGCGAGCCCGTCGAGCGCGACGACCAGCGCGAGCGCAGCGACGAGGCGTCGCTCCGCGCGCGCGCGCAGACGATCGACGAGCGCGAACAACAGCGGCAGCAGCGCGATCGTGCTCCCGAATGTCCACGGCAGCCACGCGATGAGCGTCGTGGAGAACATGAAGCCGGTCGCGCCGACGAACGCCGCAACGGGCGAGATCGCCAGCCCGCGCAGAAACCAGTACATGCCGAGCCCCGCGACGATGATCTTGAGCAGCGCCGGCACGGTGAGCGCCAGCGTCGGCGGCAGGATCCAGCTGAGCCACGTCAGCGGAAACAGGCAGGCCGTTTGCGGATTGGAATAGAACGGCGCGCCCGCGTACGAGTACGGATTCCAGAGCGGCAAGCGGCCAGCGCGAACCTCGCGCGCCGCCCACAGCGTCCACGGATGAAAGACCTGCGTGATGTCACCAAGGGCGGGTGCCGGCTGCACCGGGCCGGGCGCGATTGCGCGCCACGGCGCCGTCGTGAACAGGTTGTCGAGTGGCGACAGTGTGTGGCCGGGCCGCAACGCCGGCGCGAACCACACGAGCGGCAGGATGATGAGAATGACGCGGGCCGCGCGGTCGGGGTGGCGCCTGACCAGAGCCCCGAGCGCGGTCATGCGGACATGGTACGCTGAGCGCTCCGTGGAGGTGTCACGTTGCGTACGAAATCGCTCCTGATCGCGCTGCTCCTGATCGTCTTGTCGACCTCACTCACTACCGCCGCGCCCCCGCCACCCCTGGTCGAGTATTCCAAGGGCGCGTTCACCGCGGCGCAGACGGACAACCGGCCGATCGTGGTGTTCGTCCACGCCTCCTGGTGCATCACGTGCCGCCGGCAGCAGCCGATCGTGCAGGAGCTGGCGTCCGACGCCGGGTTCAAGAGTAAGAACCTCGTCGTCTTCGTGGTCGATTTCGCCGACAAGGCGACGCTCAAAGAGCTCAACGTGACGGACCGCAGCACGCTCGTCGCCTTCCACGGCAAGGCCGAGCGATCGCGCTCGTCGTTCGTCACCGATCCGGCGGAGCTTCGCGGGTTGTTCTCGAGCGCGCTCTAGCCGCGACGACGCACCGGCGCGATGGGAGCCTGCCTTCTGGGGTTCGCCGCCGGCGCGCTGGGAACGCTGTCGCCGTGCGTGCTGCCGCTGCTGCCGCTGGTCGTCGCGGGCGCCGTCGAGCGTCATCGCTTCGGACCGGTTGTCCTCGCCGCCGGGCTCGCCCTCTCCGCCACCGCAGTCGGCTTCGCTGTCGCGCTGCTCGGGTTCACGCTCGATCGCGATCTGCTCCGGCTCGTGGCCGGCGCGCTCCTGGTCGCGGTCGGCGCCATGCTGCTGATCACGCGTCTCGACCTGGCGTTCGCTCGGGTGACCACGCCGATCGCCGGCCGCGCCGCCGCGCTGTTGAAGCGACTCGGCCCGCGTGGCCTTCCGGGACAGCTCCTGGTCGGCGCCCTGCTCGGCGCACTGTGGACGCCGTGCGGCGGGCCGACGCTCGGCGGCGCGATCGGTCTGGCGGCACAGCGGCGCTCGCTCGGCGCGGCCGCGGCGGTGATGGCAGCTTACAGCGTGGGAGCCGTGGTGCCGGTGCTGCTGCTCGCGTACGGGTCTCGGCGGCTCGTTGCGCGGCCCGATCGCCTCGCGGGGATCACACGCCTCGGCAAGCCGGCGGTCGGCGCGCTGCTCGTGCTGCTCGGCATGCTCAGCATCACCGGCGGCGACAAGATCCTCGAGAGCCGATTGCTCGACGTGATGCCGACGTGGCTCGTCGACCTCACGACGCGCTTGTGAAGCCTTCTAGCTCGTCACCTCGCGGGCGGTGATCTGGTATTTGAACGTCGCGGAGTCGAGGCTGTCCTTCCGGCCCTCGGCCGTTTCGGCCTGCGGATACATCAGGAACGGCACTGGAGCTTCGGCCGAGTTCGGCAACTTGACGTCGTGCCCGTAGTTGTACGCGAGCCAGTTCATCTCCCACGCGCCGAACAGCTTCGTCCGCGCGCGCTGCGCCTTGGGATCGGCCAGGCCCGCAGGCAGCCCGCCGCCCTCTTCCAGAATCACCTTGCGCACGTCCGCGGGGTCGACCGGCACCCAGCCATAGCCGTCCAGATAGAACTCCGCGCGGCAGTGCTGGGCCTTGGAGATGTCACCGGCCTTGCCGAGGCTCTTGAATTCCGTCGAGTCGGCGCAGCGCGTGCCGTACACGTCGCGCGCCGGAATCTTGGCGGCGCGCGCCAGGCCGACGAAGAGCGCGTTCAGGTCGGCGCACTTGCCGCCGAAGTAGCGAGTGTCGAGCATCGCCTTGATGTCGCCCAGGCCGCAGCCGCGCACTTTCGGATCCCGGAACGTGTTCTCGACGATCCACTCGTAGAGCGCGCGCGCTTTGTCGGCGTCGGACGTCATGCCCTCCGTGATGCCCTGCGCGGTCTCCAGCACGATGCCGTCGGTGGGAATCAGCTTCGTCGGCTCCAGATACCGATTCAGGATCGCGCGATCCTCGCGCACCGCCTTCGCGGGCGGCTTCGACAGATCCACGGCGCGGTCGCGCGTGGCGAACCGGCTGGTGATCTCGAGCACCGGCAACTTCTCCTTCGCCGGCCACTCGGCATACACGAGACCGACGTCGTACTTGGGATCCTTCGCGATGCGGGTCACGGCGGCGTTCCCGGTCCACGTGTCGCCGCCGCGCTTGAAGTAATCGGTGTCGGTCAGCAGTGGCACGGGCACCCACACGCGCGTGACGCCGGTGGGGTTGGCGACCTCGACGCGGGTGACCGCCTCGAACTTTCGCCATGGATTGGAAGCGGTGAGCGACTCGGCGGCCGCGGCGAGGCGGGGCGTGGCGCCCAGCGCGAGCGCTGCGGAGGCTCCCAAGCTCGATTTCAAAAACGCACGACGTTCCAAGAATTCCCCCTGGATGGATAGCTCAATGGGATTAGGGATGCGCTCTCAAAGCGTAGAGGTGCGTTCTGAGACGTCAAATCGAACTTTCCGATACGAGGGTGGAGTTAACCGGAGAGACAGCGATATGACCGACGGTGCCTAGGGCTCCCCGGCGACGTCGTCGACCCGCTCGCGGCCGAGCAGCTGACGGCTTTTGCGGTCAGCTCCTGCGATTGGCGATTCAGGGCTCTGGAGATCCGGACCGAGTCCGCACTGATGAGAACATGCCAGCACTGGCGATGGAATCGGTCGCTATCGATGACTTCGACCTCATCGGCGGGAGCGAGCAGCCGACTACAGTGCACGCACTTCTCTTCGCCGGGACGCGTTCCCCAGACGAGCGTCGTCGTTTGCCGTCGACAGCTGGCGCACGTCCCCATCGCGCGCGTGAACGCCACGTCACCGATGGCCGTCGTCACGCCCCGCATTTCGTTCAGGCTGACCGCGCAGGCCAAGGCCAGACAGGCGTCACAGAGCGGTTCGCCCGGACACTGCTCGAGTAGCTTTCGGACCGTGACTGACAGTTCCGTAGGCGCCCGACTTTAGCGACCGCTGGCGCCGAAGGTCAAGCTCGTAGAAGTACGCACTGCAAGAGAAGTCGTCCAAGCGATGCAGCGCGCGCTAGCGAAATAGGTGCGGTAGCCACTCGCTGATCTCGGCCACGACGGCGAGCGCCAGCGTGACGGCCGTGGCCGGAAGCCGGCGGGCGAGTGTCGTCCACGACAGCGAGCCGAGCGAGGCCATCGCCGACCACACCGCCGCGAACGTCGTGAGCCCCACCCGCGGCAGTGGCGGCACGCGCGCGCAGTAATCGATGTACGCGCGACCGAAGCGCTCGGCGAGCCACGCGTCGTCCAGCGGCACCGTCAACCGGTACATCGCGATCAGCGCGGTCGGGACCAGCAGCAGCGCGAGGCCGCTTTCGGCGATCAAGGCGCCGCCGACGCCCGTCAGCACGTTGGCCAGCGGAACCGGATGTCGCATGAGCGCGTACGGGCCCGACGTCACGAGCCGATCGGGCGGTCGCGCCGGGACCGCAGGCTGGCCATCGCGGTGCGTCGCCGCCCACAGGCGCAGCGCCAGCCCGGTCGCCATGCACACCGCGCCGAGAACGTCGAGCACGAGGTCGAAGGGCGTGCCCGCCAGCGCCAGCGGCGGCGTGAGAAACGGCAGCACAACGAGGGCGAAGGGCAGGACGTTTTGCCACCGATAGATCCATGCGCGCCAGCGTGGGGGGACCGCCGCCGGCACGATGTCTTCCAGCGGGTACCGCTCGTGCCACCATGCGGCCGCGGCGAAGACGGCCACGCCGAGCGCCGCCCCGCCCAGCACGTCGAGCGGCCAGTGCACGCGCAGGACCATACGTGAGAGGCCGACCAGCGCGATCACGACCACGACGATCCCGTACAGCGCGAACTTCTGCCACCGGCGCACCACGCCCTCGAAGAAGTAACACGCCATCAGGTAGAACGCGGCCGCGGCCGCGGTGTGGCCGCTGGGAAAACCCAGCCGCATGCCGCCCGGACGCGTGCGTCCGATCCCGACCTTGCCGAGACCTTCCAAGGTGGTGACCGCGATCATCACCACGATCCACATCCACCACCGCCGTAAGAATTGCCGCGGAAGCAGCACGATGAGGAACACGGCGAGCGGCAGGAGCATGTCGATGGCGCCGAACCGGGTGATGCGTCGGAAGTAGAGCGCGTTCGGAATCGCGCGGGTGACCGCGTTGTAGAATTCGCGCTCGGCTGTAGGCACCCCGGTGAGCACGACCGTCGTGGCGGACGCGATGAAGACGGCCGCCGCGCCGACGAGAATCCAAGCCCAACGTCGTCCGGCGTCGCGCACGTGCGATGGTAGCACGACGGCGCCGACGCCCGCGCACGCGGTTCAACCCGCCGGCGGCGCTGATTTCAACGCGCGGCGGGCGCGTCGGGTCTGAAGACGGTGGCCAGCGTGCGTCGCAGGCAGTCGGCACACTCCTGGACGAGCCGCTCGAGGATCTGTCGCACGGCCAGACGCACGTCCTCGGCGCGTGCAGCGCTCACTCGCCTCAGTCCCGGCGGACGAGCGAATACGTCGTCGTGGAGCTGCCGCAGATCCGGCAGCGATCAAGGCCTCGGTTCACCTCGACGGTTCGCTCGATGCCTTCGAGGTAAGACTGCACGTCGCCGTTGCCCAGCCCCGACTTTTCGGCCATACAGCCAACACACAGTGGGCGCGCGTAGATCAGGACGGCGATCAGCGCCCCCCGCGCGGCGATCGATTCTGCCGTGGTGACTCCCTCCCTTCGTACTTGCGGCGCGGTCCCTCGGCGCACTCCAGGTGCATCGCGGCGAGACCGCGGCGAATCCGCGCCTCGCCCTTGCCGAAGCGCTTGCGACAGACCGCGCACCGCGGTGACGCCCTCGATCGGTCGCCGTCCGCGGTTGCCATGAACGAAGGTAGAGCCGGCGTCTCGCGCGACGCAATTGGGAGGTCCCTGACCTCGGACTCGGGGAGCGCCCGAGGGGTTGCGAGCTACGCCGATTCGGATTCGGAGCCGGCCGACAGGCGCCGCGGCCGGCTTGGCGAGCGCATTCGCCAGCGCGACTGCTCGATCAGATCGCGCGACCGCTGGCCGAGCGCAGTCGACAATCGAATCGTGTCGTCCGCGGCGAGACGACGCAGACACGATCCGTGAAAGAGCTCACCGCCCATCCGCGATCCCCTGTCCGCCGGATCGAGCGGCGTGCTGCAGTGTGCGCACTTCCGGATGTAGGCGATGGTGGCGCGGGCACGCGAGCAGCTTCCGAACGTCCAGCCGCGCTCGAACGTGTCGTTGGTCAGCAGCGCATCGACGATGCCCTGCGTGTCGGTTTGGGTGGCGCCGATCACGCCGGCGAGGCACGCGACGCAGATCGGGTCGCCGGGCGCGTCCATCAGCAGTCGTCTCACGACTTCGTGAGATGTCATACCCAGGGGCCAGTATCGCGCCGCCCGTCAACAATGACAGCGAGGCGGGTCGAGAGTCAGTCCCACCAGAGGCTGACGGCGATCATGCCGTAGAGACCGATCAGCGGCACCCCTTCGAGCCAGATGCTCTCACCGTCGCCGACGATCAGCGCGACGATCAACGCGGTCATGAGCAGGCCGATCACGAGCAGAGGGGGCAGGACGAGGGTCAGATGCGCTCCGCCGATGACGAACGAGATCAGCACGAGGGCCGGCACCAGCGCCAGCGCCACCTGCAACGAGCTGCTGAGAATGATCGAGACCGCGTAGTCCGCTTTGTTCTTCAGGGCGAGCTGGATCCCGACGACGTTTTCCACGGCGTTGCCGGCGATTGCCACCAGAACGAACCCCGCGAACGCTTGTGACAACCCCAGGATGTGGATCATCGGCTCGAGCGCGGCGACAAACCATTCCGAGACGAATGCCGCAAGGACGCCACACACCAGCAGCGTGGCGACCGAGCGCTCCAGAGACCACTCCGGCATTTGCCGCCTCGTCGCGTCGAGGAGTGGGAGGTCGGCCTTCGTGCTGAGCAAATAGAAGACGACGGCGCCGAAGCTGAGCAGCAGCAGCACCGCTGACGCGCCGGAGAGCGCGTCGATGTGTGCTTCGGCCGGCGCGTGCAGCTCGTGCACCAGCGTGGGGATCACGATCGCCGAGACGGCGAGCAGCAACATCGTCGCGCCGATGCGAGCCTTCTCCCGCGAGAAGCGCTGGCGTCCATTTTTGAGACCGCCGACCAGAATCGCGAGCCCGAACACGAGCAGCGAGTTCGCGAGGATGGAGCCCACGAGTGACGCGCGAACGACGTCGACCAACCCGGCCCGGAGACTGAAGATGCCGACGAAGAGCTCCGGCAGATTCCCGACCGAGGCCTGAAGCACGCCGGTGGCGCCCGCGCTGAGGCGATGGCCGATTTCCTCGGTCGAACGGCCGATCAGCACTGCGAGCAGCGCCAGTGCGACACCGGCCGCGACGAATCGGAGGGCAATCGTCAGCTCGGCCAGGTCGGACACGCCCGCGACCGCGACGGCCCCGGCTGCGGCGGCAAAGGTCCACAGTTCCGATCGTTTCACGATGCGGAGCGTAGCGGCGCCCATCTGATGCTGGTAGGGCCGAGTACACGCATTGCCTGAGATCCGACCCAGGGTTTCCCTGACTATCGAGATCCCGGCCCCCGGTCCAAACTGCACCCTGACGCTGTGGACGCCGCAGAATGTCGTCAGGTCATCGTACAGGCTCGCGAGATGCGTCTGCGGGCGCGGCACACATGCGCCGAAGCTCAGCGGATGATGGCGTTGGCTGAAAGCATCATTCGCGACATACCGGGTCGGCGTTACGTGATGACGTGGGCAACCCAGAGGCGGTTCCGGCGACGATCGCCGCCATGATCCGCAAGAAACTCGACGCCGGTACGCTGCCCCTCAACTCCCCTGCGAAGCTCTGGGCGGGGCTAGGAAGTGGTCGGCTGTAGCGTCGCCTGCGAGCAGCCGATTCAGAGCTCGCAGGCAGAGTACGAGCTCGAGTACGACGATGACCGGGCTGTCCCTCGGTTCCATGCTGCGTGCCATGCGTTGTGGGAAGAGGAGCGGCTTCGTCGATTCCGGTCGTAGACCAACGTAATCCCAGCAGTTGCTCTCCAGCCGCATCTCGTGACCGTCGGCGACAAGCTCGGGCCGCATGCCTCGCACGTTGCACCTCGACTCAGCCCAACAACGGTCTTCGGCGTCCCGAACAAGGCGAACGCGTGGAGGCCGCGCCGAATCCGCTCGCGATCGTCAGCAAGATCGTCCGCGCCAGCGATGGGACAGAATCCGCTTCCTCCTGACGACGGCGATTCTAGTCCCCCCGCGGATACAATGCGGGGAACTACGCAGCAGACACACTGGAACGCGGAGCACACGCCGAACGCGGGTGTACACTCACGCGCGTCAGGGTATCCGACCTTCTGGTTGACGCCATCGGGGCGTCCCGTCGGGGCCGTACGACTTGCAGCGCCTCCAACCCGCATGGGGGAGCGCTATGCAAGTCCCGCCTCCACGAGTCCTGTCCGAACGTGCCGTCCAAAGTATCGTTGATCAGGCGCGCATCCGCGCAGATAAAGCCCTTCGATTCACCAGAGTCGCACTAAACAAACTCGATCTACTCACGGCAAAAGCCGACGCGGCCGCCACGAGGCTGGAGAAGTTTCGCCGCAGGACTTCCTAAATGCGCTCGGCGGCGGCCGAGTTCCTTGTCGGGTCGCTTCACGGACTGCGAGAGGGAGTGTGTGCCAACTGTTCCGCGAAGATGATGGGCTCAACGCGCCATGAGATGGTCGAGGCCGCCAACGAACTTGTCCTAGATGGCTCCGGCGTGTCTGAGAGTGGAGCCTGCGTATCTTGTCAGCGCGTTGGAACAGTCACGCGCCTTCGTTAGCAGAGGACTACAGCAGGGCCTTCACACGGCGCTGAAAACAATCTCGATCAAGCCGCATCTCTCGCCCGCGCGCAACGATCACAAATTCGGTTTCACCATTCACAATCTGTCTGTCGCACACCTCGCAAGTTGCGCCTCGACAAGGGCCGACCCAGACGTAAGAAGGCGTCGGTATCTCCTGGTCACTGGCTCCCGACATCGGACGGAAGCAGTGCGAACGGAATCGCAGGATCAGATCGCGCGTCGCATCCCCGATACTCCTTGCTTTGTCCTGGACGGCTTTCGCCTGGGACAAGACGCGGCTTCCTTCTTCCAGCATAGTCAGGACGCCTATTGTGTCTGGTGGCTTCGACATTTCGAGTGAAAGGCTACTGCTGTTGCGTCATCGAATCAATTCCGGGAATCAAAAAACGAGGAGCTTGACCCGGACGTTGCGTGGACGGCAGATGACCTCCGCAAGATGGCCATGTTGCTTGAAGCGACAGCGAGGCTGCTAACGGCCTGAGCGGATCGTTCCGGGATCGACAGCAGCGATAGACTTGTATGGGGGCGGATGGGACGCCCACGCCGAGTTGGTCCGGTCGTCACGCGACGCAGCGGC
>DAIRVP010000157.1:0-12051 GCA_036802765.1 Candidatus Rokuibacteriota bacterium | reverse complement strand
GCGCGGTGACGATCACCACGGCCATACCAATCGAGGTCAGCTTCCAGGGATTCATGGCGGTCCTCCAGCGTTGGCGTCTATCTGAGGTTGCCGCTACGACCGTAATTGTCTGCGGAGGTATCTCCCGATGGAGCGGTCGCGCTCGTCGTGACCACCGATGCGCTCGCTGGCCGCGACTGGTTGTGCCGCGCCATCACCTGGCCGATGTTCTGGTCGGTCAGCAGCCCCTGAGCGCGCATCTGACGGAACACGTGCTCCCAGCCCGACCCATTCTGCTTCATCGCCGAGATCTGATCGAGCGTCAGGGGCTTCCGACCGTTCGCGCTCGAACCGGAGGGAGCGGTCGCGGGCGAGGGCACCGATGGCTTGCCGGCCTTCGTCGTGGTCGTCGTCATCGGCACGGTCTGCGCCTCGAACAGCGCGCGCGCGACCTTCTGGTTGCCGGGCGTCAGCTTCTGGTATGCGCCAGCAGCCGGCGGCGGGGGCGCCACTTGCGCGTCGGCAGTGGCCGCTCCGAACAGCAGCAGAATCGCCGCGACGTGGGATGCCTCGCCCATATCAACCTCCGGGGTCTCGCGCGCGGTATGTACCGCCTGGTGGCGGCCGAGGGGACACCTACGCGCGTCCCTCCGGGGGGAGGGAACAGCAGCACCCATGCCATACCCCCTCTGGGCTAGGGCTGCCTTTCAAAATTAATAGTTTGGACGTCGCAACGGCGCGCAATTTACCTCATTGGCACGCCGGCGGGCCGATCTTGGGCCACGTTTTACTGGACAAAGTGGCAGGGGTGTCTATTTTCGGCTCAATTTCTTCTCTAGGCGGTGCCCCTTCTTCTCTAGGCGGTGGGCCCGGGGAGCGTGACCTAGAATGGCGTGGTGACCAGCCTCGAAGACCTCGTCGGTGAACGTCTGATGATCGGTCTCAAGGGCGCGAGCCTCGGCGACGACGATATCCGCGTGTTTCGCGAAACCCGCGCCGCCGGCTTGATCCTGTATCGCCGCAACTTCGAAGGTCCGACCCAACTGCTCGACATGCTGGCGCGTCTGGAGAACGCGCTCGGACGGCGACTGCTCGTGGCGACCGATCACGAAGGCGGACGCATCGTCATGCTCGGCCGCGGCGTGACGATCTTTCCCGACAATCTCGCGGTCGGCACCGCCGGCGATGAGACGTTCGCGTACAAGGAAGGCCTCATCGAGGCGCGTGAGCTCCGACGGCTCGGCGTCGATCTGAATCTCGGCCCGTGTCTCGACGTGCTGACCGATCGCTACAGCCCGAACATCGGCATCCGCTCGTACGGCAAGGATCCCAAGCTCGTCGCGAGCTACGGCGTCGCACGCCTGCGCGGCATGACGAAGGGCGGGCTCTCGGCGTGTCCAAAGCACTTCCCCGGAAAGGGCCATTCCCCGCTGGACGCTCACCTGAAATTGCCGACCATCATGTCGGACTGGGACGAGATGCGTGCCGTGCACCTCGTGCCGTTCGTCGAAGCGATCGCCGCCGGTGTCGACTGCGTGATGACGTCGCACCCGGTGTACCCAAAGCTCGATCCATCCGCAGTCCCGGCGACGTTCTCGCGACGAATCGTCGAAGACCATCTGCGCGGTGAGCTCGGCTTTCGCGGCGTCATCGTCTCGGATGATCTCGAGATGGGCGCGGTATCCGAAACATGCTCCATCGGCGAGGCGACGGTGCGCGCAGCAGCGGCGGGCCACGACCTCCTGCTGATCTGCCACACGGAGGCGGCGCAGCGCGCGGCGGCGGCCGCGCTCACAGACGCGTATCGCTCCGGGCAGCTTCCGCGCCCGGGCCTCGAGGCTGCGGCGGCTCGAGTCCGGGCTCTACGTGAGCGGCGAACCGCTCGCGTAGAGGGTGGGCCGCCGGCAGCGGAGCGCGAAGGCGCGCCGCTGGCGATGGCCATGGCGACGCGCGCGGTCACCGAGCTCGCGCCCGGGCGCGAGGCGTTCGCCCGGTCACTCAATGGCCGCGTGCTGGTCGTGTTCCCCCGCTTCTCCGAGCTCGCCGCACGCATCACCATCGAGCCAGAGGTATGCGACGAAGCCGGCTGGGTTCGCACGGCGTTCGCGCCCGCGGGCGTCGCGCCGGACACGCGTATCGTCGGCATCGAGCCGTCCCCGACCGAGATCGAGGACGCGGCGACCCGCGCCGCGGCCGCCGACGCCACCGTGCTCTTCCTCTACGACGCCCATCTCTACCCGTCCAACCGCGCCCTGCTCGAGGCCGTGCAGGCGCGCGCGCGTCGTCTCGCCGTCGTCTTGCTTCGTGATCCCTACGACGCCGCGCTTCTCAGGGCGGGTGTGTACGGGATCACGGCGTTCGGGTGGCGGCGCTGTCAGCTCGACGCGGTCGTCGCGCGCCTGGCCTATCCGTAGTTAGCGGTTTCGATCCAGAACTGGACTCAGCGCCAGCGAAATCGCGATCGTCCCCGCGGTCCCGACGATCACGAGCCACGACCATGGGAAGTTGATCCGTCCCGTCTCGGACAGCAGCAGCAGCGCCAGGTTGATCAGCGTCATCGCGATCATCGCAACGACGTTGGCGGCGTCGGCCACGCGCCGACGCGAGAGCAGTCCGAGGAGGAACACTCCGAGCAACGACCCGAACGGCACCCCCGCGATCTTGAAGACAAGCCACAGGATTTGCTGGCGCCAGCCGAGAAAAATCCATGCGATGACACCGAGAACCAGGCCGAACACGACGACGCACGCACGGGACACGCGCAGGTAGTGATGCTCCGAGCGACCGCGCGCCAGGAGCGGACGATAGATATCGGTGACGAACGAAGCCGACAATGAGCCGAGCGGCGAATCGATCGATGCCAGGACGATCGCGGCCAGCATGAGGCCGCGGAGCACGGCCGGCATCGTATGGCCGACGAAGTACGGCAGCACCTCGTCATTGCGCTCGATGCCGGGCGCTCCATGCTGTGAATAGAACGCAAACAACGCGGCGCCGAGACCGAGATAGATCATCAGCGTCAGCAGCGTGGCCAGCGGCGTGAGCGCCAGCGTGCGCTGACTGTCGCGACGCGTCTCGACCGTCAGCAGCCGCTGCATCAGGTCGTGGTCCGTTCCGAAGGCGGCCATCGAGCCGATGAACCCGTTGAGCACGGCCACCCACACGATGTTGGGATCGCTGCCGACGCGCGTCCAGAAGTCTGGCGCGCCGGGCGCGGGCCCCCAGTCGACGACGCGCAGCCGTCCGGCCGCCTCGGCGAGTTGGGCGATCGCGGCGACACCACCGTCGACCTGTGAGACGACGAAGCCGAGCGTCAAGGCGCCGGCCACGAGGAACATCAGCGCCTGGAACACGTTGGTCCACACGATCGCCGACACCCCGCCGGTCGCGATGTAGGCGATGGAGACGACGACGGTGACGACGATCGTCGTCTCGATACGCCAGCCGATGAGCAGCGACACGGCGATCGCCGTCGCGGTCAGCCGCGCGCCCGAGCCGGTCAGCCGTGTGAGAAAGAAAAACAGCGAGCCGGTGACCTGCGTCGCGCGTCCGAAGCGATCGCGCAAGAACTCGTAGATCGTCGTGACGTCGTGACGATAGAACGCGGGGATGAACAGAAACGCGACCGCGAGCTTGGCGAGGCTGGAGCCGACGAAGAACTGCGCGTACTCCCAGTTCTCGCTGTAGGCGGTGGCAGGCACGGAGATGATCGTGACCGCACTGATCTCGGTGGCCAGAAACGACAGACAGGCGGCCCACCAGGGCACACGGCGCCGCGCGAGGAAGAAGTCGCTGGTATCGCGCTGGCGACCCGTGAACGCGACGCCGATGGCGACGAGGACGACCAGCGAAAGGAGCAGAACGGCGTAGTCGGGCCAGGTCAGCGACGGAGCGGGCGCCGGCACTCCCGCATCATACGCGACCTACATGCCGCCGGGCGTCTTCTCCAGCGCGGTCGTGTGCACGGCGCGCTTGCGCAGCTTGTCGACGAGCCCCGCGTAGGTGGACTGCTGGATGATGCGCTCGAACTCGGCTCGGAACGTGGCCACGAACGACACGCCGTCGAGCAGCACGTCGTACGCGCGCCAGTGACCGTCCCGCAGCTGGAGGCGATAGTCCACCGTGATCTCTGAAGGCCGCCGCGTGACGATCTTGCTTCGCACGGTCGCGTAGTGGCCGTCGACGCGCTCGGAGAGGTAGAGGATCCGCTCGCCCGAGAACTGCTCGATGCGGCCGATATAGGAACCCTCCAGCAGATCGGTGAAGAGACGCACGAACTCAGCGCGCTCGTCGGGCGTGCGCGCGGTCCAGTGGCGCGTCAGTGTCCGACGCGCCATCTCATCGAAATCGAAGAGATCGGAAGCGATCCGACGTATCTCTGCGCGCCGCATCTCTGCGCGCGGGCGATCGAGATGCGCACCCTGGAAATCGTCTTGCAACACCGCAACGACACGCGTCACCGCGGTCTGCACGACGTCACGCGGGCTCGATGTCGCCGCCATCGCGCCCGCCACCATCAGCCACGCCGCCACTGCTTTACCCATGGCCGTTGCTCCCGGCCCGAGAGCCGAGCATCCACTGTGCCACCCCTGGCATCCGGCGCGTTGCAATCGCACGACGCTCGCGCGGGTGACCGGCAGCGACGATAATGTGCGTCTGTCAGCCATGTTGCGCCGCCATCTCCGTTCGCCCGGACTCATCGTCGGCGTTGATGCAGGGGGGACCTGGGTGCGCGTCCGTGCGATTGCCGAGGGACGCGGCCCGTTTAGCCTGAAGCGGCCCGTCAGTGCGGTGCCTGAACTCGCTACTTTCTTGCACAGCCTCTGGCGCCGCCGCGGATGGACGCGCGGCGGTGTGGAGGCGCTGGTGGTCGCCGCGCGCGGGGTCTGGCTGCCCCGAGAGCGGCGTGCTTTGCGTCGGCGGGTTGCGGGCTTAGCGCGCCGTGTGGACGTCATCGCCGATGTCGAAGCCGCGTGGCATGCCACGCTCGGCGCCGAGCGCGGGGTGCTCGTTCTCGCCGGGACCGGCTCGATCGCGCTCGGACGCGACGCCCGCGGGCGCTGGGCGCGCGCGGGCGGGCTCGGTCCCCTGCTCGGCGACGAGGGTTCGGCGTTCTGGATTGGCCGCGAATGGCTACGCGCGACGGCCAGCGAAGCGACCCGTCGACGTTTCGCGACATCACCGCATGCCGTCCGCGCCGTTGCGGCACTCGCGCCGCGCGTCGTGGCTCGCGCCCGGCGCGGGCAGCGCGGCGCGGCGCGCATTGTCGCCGCGGCGCAAGCGCACCTGGCCTCGCAGGCCGCAGACGTCGCGCGCGTGTTGCGCTTGCCGTCCCCGGTGGTCATAGGCGGCGCAGGCAGCGTCATGGAAGATCGCTGGTTTGCGGCCGGCGTTCGTCAGGCGCTCGCCCGCGCCGGCGTGCGCGCGCACTGGCGCGAGTCGGGCGGCGAGCCGGTAGACGCTGCGGTGCGCCTCGCCGCGTCGCTCGCGGCTCGTCCACGATGACAGCCCTGTTGGAAGGCGCCGGTGAGCGGAGCCCCGAGTGCCTGATATCGCGCCGGTGAGCGGAGCCCCGCGTGTCTAGCTCAGGCCACCCACGATCCGAGCCGGCCTCGCGGACCCCGTTCCAATGACCACGGCACGGCGGCTCGTCATCACCGTCTGTCCCCGCGAGCGCGGCGTGGTCATTCTGCCGCTCGAGCGTGGCGGCCGCGCGACGCGACTCGACGCGTCGGGCGTGCTCGCCGCGCTCCAGGACCTGGTGGCCACGCGGGGACTCTCGGAGCGCGTGCAGATCCGAGACGGCTGCGCGGGCGGCTGCTGGAGCGCCGGCCCCAACGTCGACGTTCGAATCTATGCTGCGACCGCGCCCGGCGAGCGCGCCGATCACGTCGCGCTCGGTTGGAAGACGTACGTCTATTCGCTTCCGACGCTCGCGAGTCTCGCCGACGTCATCGACGAGAATCTCCGCGGCGCGCGAGCCACCAGACGAGCGGACCGCTGAGCGCCGCCGCGACGCCGGCGAGCGTATTTCCCCATCCGGCCGTCGCCATGGCGCCGAGCGCGAAGAGCGTGGGCGACACCGTCACGGCCAGCGCGCCGACGCGCCCGCCCGGCACGCGCCAGGGCCGCGGCAGCAGCGGCGCCGTCACGCGCAGCGAGAGGAAGGCCGCGAGCTCGACGAGCAGCGCCAGCGAGTACAGCCAGACGTTCAGGACGATGAGCTCCTTGAACGAGAACGCGGCGCACACTGCATACGCGGCGGCCGACACCAGGACGGCGGCCCACGGCGTGCCGAAACGCGAATGCACCGCCGCAAAGGCGCGCGGCAGCGAGCCGTCGCGGGCCAGCACATACGGCAGACGCGAGTTGGTGAGCAGCAGCGCCATGAAGAGCCCCGCGGCGCTCAACACGGCGCCCGCAGCCACCGCGTGGCCGAGCCACGCGCCGCCGACGCGGGCCGCCATCGCAGGCAGCGCGCCCGTGGTCCAGGCCGTCCACTCCACAGCGCCGCTGGCGAGGATGACGCCGACCGGCAGCAGATAGGACACGGCAACCAGCGGCACGGCGAGCAGCAGTGCGTGACGAAACGCGCGCTCGGGCGCGCGTGTCTCGCCCAGCACAGTGGAGGGTGTGTCCCATCCCGCGTAGTTCCACATCACGACGGCGAGACCGAGCCCCAGGCCGCTTCCCAGCGTGCGGCCTTCCACCGCGAACGGCACCCACGGTGCGGTCGCGACGCGCGTCGCGCCGATCACGACGAGCGCCGCGATCGGCGCGAGCGCAGCGGCGGCGAGCACGACGGCTGCTCGACCGGTCGGGCGTACGCCCAGGAGATTGAGCGTCGCGAGCACGGCGATGAACGCAAGCGCGAGCAGCCAGCGCTCGAGCGGCGCCATCGACGGATACCAATGGCGCAGGTATTCCACGAACAGCGCCGGATAGACGGCGACGTCGACGAAGCTGTCGAGCCACGACCACCAGCCGACCTGAAAGCCCCAGAACGACCCGAACGCGCGCGTCGTCCACGTCACATACCCGCCCTCGTCAGGCATTGCGGAGGCCAGCTCGGACATCGCCAGAGAAACGGGCAGGCTCCAGAGCAGTGGTGTGAGCAGCAGCAGCAGGAGCGTGAGTCCCGGACCGAATGACGGCACGGTGTCTTCGATGCCGTAGGGGCCGCCGCTGACGTTGAAGAAGACGATGGCGGCGAGCGGCAGAACACCGAGCTCGCGGCGGAGACCGGCCGCTAGCGGGCGGCGTTGATCAGTGACGGGAGCTCGGCGAGCCACTCGTCGAGCGGCCGTACCGCCTCGACCGTGATCTCCAGCTTGCCGTTCGGCAGGCGACGCACGCGGCCGGGCGTCGCGGGACCCAGCGGGATCACGAGCGACTCGCGATGGAGACCGAGGCCATCGGTCACCGCAAAGATCGCGTCGATCTCCTTCATCGTGACGACCTCAAGCACGAAGGCCGACCTCGTGCGCGCAGGCGGCGATCTGACGCCATGTCTCGTCATCGATCACGACGCCGGCGGCGCGGCGTTGCTGCTCGGTGCGCGCCTCGGGCTCACCGGGAATCTGGATCTCGCTGCCGCCGGCGGCCGGCCGCGCGCCGCGAACCCACTCGAAGAGCGCGGCGACTTGTGCGTGAAAATCGGCGGCCGGCACGAAGCGCGCGGGATCGAGCGCGACGATCAGCGTGCCGTTGGCGAACTTGCCCTTCTCGGCGCTCGCCGCGCCGGTCCCGGACAGGATGCCACCCAGGATCTCGATCGCGAGCGAGAGGCCATAGCCTTTGTGCGCGCCGGCCGTCAGAAGCGAGCCCGGCGGATCGCCGTAGAACTCCTTCGGGTCGGTCGACGGCTCGCCGCGGCCGTTGAGCATGATGCCCGCCGGCACCGCTTCTCCGCGGTTGAACTTCACGCGCAGCTTGCCCTCCGCCCAGACGCTCGAGGCAAAGTCGTGTGACATCGCGACGCCGCCGTTGGAGCTCGGAATGGCGATCGCGTGCGGATTCGTACCGAGACGCTTGCCGCTGCCACCCCACGGCGCGACGTTGAGGCCGCTTTTGGCGTTCGCCCACAGCATGCCGATCAGGCCAGCTTGCGCGATCGTCTCCGCGTAGTCCGAGAGCCGCCCGACGTGGCTCGTGCGGCGGAGGGCGACGGCCGCCAGCCCGTGCGCCCGACCGCGCTCGATGGCGAGCTCGGCGCCGCGGCGCGCGACGACCTGACCGAATCCGAAATCGCCGTCGAGCACCGCGACCGACGGCGTGTCGACCACGAGCGCAATCTTCGGCGTCGCGTTCAGATGTCCCGCCGTGAGCGCCGCGCAGTATTGCGGGACGCGGATGACGCCGTGGGAATCGTGACCCCGGAGATTCGCGCGGACGAGCAACGCGGCGATCCACGCGGCATCCGCGCGCGGAACGCCACGCGCCGCGAAGATATCGGCGCTGAGACGCTCGAGGTCGGCGACGGGGACGGTGGGCATCGGCCGCTACAGTACTCGACGCGATCGACGAAGAAAAGGTCCGCGCCGCGTGTAGACTAGGCGGTCGTGACGACGATCGACGGTCCGCTGGCCGGCCTCACCGTGCTCGACCTCACCCGCGTACTGGCCGGTCCCTACTGCACGCGTCTGCTCGCCGATCTCGGCGCCGACGTCATCAAGATCGAACGGCGCGAAGGCGATGACACTCGCCGCGGCTACGCGCAGCTCGAGTCCGGGCGCGAGGACCAGGCGACGTATTTCGTGCGGATCAACGTCGGCAAGCGCAGCGTCGCGCTCGATCTCACGCGCCCCGAGGCGCGGCCCGTCGTTCTGGATCTGGCGCGGAAGAGCGACGTGGTGGTCGAGAACTTCGTGCCGGGCGTCGTCGCACGCCTGGGCTGCGATCACACCACGCTCGCCGCCGTGAAGCCCGATCTCGTGTACTGCTCGATCTCGGGGTTCGGACAGACAGGACCGTGGCGGACGCTGCAGGCGTTCGCGCACATCATCGGCGCGGTCTCCGGCCTCATGCACCTCGAGCGCAACGCCGACGCCGAGCCGCGCGTCAGCTACCTGCAGGCCGCCGATGTGCTGGCGGGCACGCACGCGTTCGGCGCCATTTGTGCGGCACTGTGGCGGCGTGCGCGCACCGGCCGCGGGGCGCACCTCGACGTCTCGATGCTCGAGTGCCTCGTGGCGGCGGAGGACATCACCTACGGCGCGATGCTCAACGGCGCGGCGGAGTATCCGGGACCGCGCGCCGGCATGTTCATCCATCAGATCGGAGGCGAGTGGTTCACGGTGCAGAGCGTCGGCGCGCCCGATCTCTGGCAGCGGCTCCTCACCGCGATGCAGCGGCCAGAGCTCGCCCGCGATCCGCGTTTCGCAACACCGCTCGCGCGGCGTCAGAACTGGCCCGAGCTGCGTCCGTTGATCGTGGCCTGGATCGACACGTTCCCGTCGGCGAAGGCCGCGCTGGATGCGTGCAACTCTGCGCGCATTCCTGCGGCGCGGGTGCTCACGCCGATGGAGGTCATCGAGCATCCGCACCTCGCGGAGCGCGAGTTCTTCCCGGTCGTGCCGCATCCCGCGCGCGAGGGCGTGCGTGTGACGGGCGTGCCGTTCATGGTGGACGGACGGCGACCGGCGCCGGCCGGACCGGCACCGTATCGACCCGGCGAGCATACGCGCGAAGTGCTGAGCGGCCTGCTCGGTTACGACGCCGACAAGATCGAAGCGCTTCGTAAGGCGGGTGCGATCGAAATCGTTTAGGCGAACACCGCCTCGGCGGCCGCCTCGCCCGAGCGTACGCAGTCGGCGATGCCGACGCCGCGATACGCGCCGCCGGCGAGGTGCAGACCGGGCAGTGCGCTCGCGCGACGCTCGATGGCCTCGACGCGCGCGAGATGGCCGACGCGGTACTGCGGCATCGACGCGGGCCAGCGCGCCACGCGCACCAGCACCGGCTCGGTGGCGACACCAAGCGCCTCGGTGAGCTCGCCGCGCGCCCGCCTCACGAGCCTCGCGTCGTCCTCGGACAACATTTCGGCGTTCAGCGCACCGCCCAGGAAACATCGGATCAGCACGTGTCCCGCGGGCGCCCGGCCCGGATACTTGACGCTCGAAAACGTCGCGGCCAGCAAGGCTCTGTTCTCGCTGCGCGGCACGACGAACCCGAAGCCGTCGAGCGGGTGCGGCACGTCGGCGCGTCGGAAGGCGAGCGAGACGGTTGCGGCGCCCGCGTACTCGATCTCGGCGAGCAGCGTCGCGAGCGCCGGATCAATGTAGCGCAGCAGTCGCCCGGCCGCGTGCGCCTCCCCCCCGAGAATGACGTGATCCGCCTCGAAGCGGGCGCCCTCGGCGCTCGTCACGCGCCACCGCGTGCCGTCGCGCTCGACCGCGGCGACTCGCTGGCCCAGCACCACGGCGCTGTCCGGCAGCCGGTCGGCCAGCGTGGTGACGAGCGTCTCCATACCGTCGGCGAACGTGACGAAGAGGCTCCACCGCGCGCCGCTCGTGCCTGGCAGCGGCGCCTGCGCGACGCCGCGGCGGAGACCCAGGATGACCGATCGGTGACGGCGCTCGACGTCGACGAAGCGTGGCATCGTTGCCGCGACGCTCAGCTCGTCCGGGTCGGCAGTGTAGATGCCCGCGACGAGCGGCTGTGCGACGCGTTCGAGCGCCTCGCGACCGAGCCGCCGGCGTACGAAGGCGCCGAGACTCTCGTCGTCGCCGAGCGCGCCGCCACCCCGCGGCAGGAGGAGGTCGAGCGCCATGCGGGCTTTGCCGCGCCACGAGAACAGCGGCGACGTCGCGAACGGCGCCAGGCGCGTCGGCGCGAGCAGCTGAAAGCCGTCGGGCAGCGGATGCAGCCGGCCGCGAAACCAGACGAAGACCTTACGGAAGCGATCGTCGGTTCGGATCAATTGCGGCTCGACGCCGAGCCGCCGGCACAAGGCAAGCGCCCACGGCTTTTCGGAGAGAAACGAATCGGGTCCGGCCTCGATGACAAAGCCGTCGGCGCGCTCCGTCGCGATCGTGCCGCCCAGGCGGTCACGCGCCTCGACGACTCGGACGTCGAGGTCGGCACCGCGCTCGCGCGCGAGCTCCGTGGCGCGATGGGCTGCCGCGAGTCCCGTCACGCCGCCGCCGATGACGACGAGGTTCATGACGGCTTGGACCGTGGGTGGCCTGTTCTAGGCACGTCCCGGCTCCGTGCGCCCAAGCGCATCGTCGACTAGGTCGGCAAGCATCGCGATGAACTCCTGATGATCGTTGACCGCCGCCGCACGGTGATACGCGACCCCGTGCGCCTCCGCGACCTTGCGTGCTTCGATGTCGAGGTCGTAGAGAACCTCCACGTGGTCGACGACGAAGCCGATCGGTACCAGCACCACCCGGCGCTCGCCGGCTTTGGCGAGGTCGCGGATCGTCTCGTTCACATCGGGCTCGAGCCACGGATCACGTGGCGCACCGCTGCGACTCTGGTACGCGAGCAGCCACCGCGCGTGACCGAGTCGCCGCGCGACGGCCGCCGCGGCCGCGCCGAAATCGGCCACGTACGGGGACGTCTCGGCCATGGCGCGCGGGATCGAATGCGCCGTGAAGATCAGCGGCGTACGCTCGCGCTCCTCGGCGGGCACTGCATCGAGCGCCGATCGGACTCGGTCGGCCACGGCGGCGATGAAACGCGGGCGCTCGAACCACGGCGGTGCGTAGACGATCTCGGGCACGGCGCCCACGCGCGCGCGGGCGGCGGCGACGTCGGCCATATAGCGCTCCCACGAGGCCTCACAGCGGAACGCCGACAGGATCACGCCCAGGGCGCGGCGGCTTCCTTCGCGAGCCATGGCCGGCAGCGTCTCGTGAAGATAAGGATGCCAGTTGCGCATGCCGACGTAGACCCGCGGCGAGGCACCGAGTCGGCGGCGCAATCCCGCGGCCTGTGCATCGGTCAAGGCATTGAGCGGCGAGCGGCCGCCCGGCATCGCCTCATAGTGATGCGCGACCTCGTCCAGCCGCTCGCGCGGGATCGGGCGTCCGCGCGTCACGTTGTCGAGGAACGGCCGGATCTCGG
>DAIRVP010000156.1:3661-12290 GCA_036802765.1 Candidatus Rokuibacteriota bacterium | reverse complement strand
GCCGAGGATGTAGACGAGGTAGAGGAACGTCAGGAAGAAGCCGGGCAGCATCGCGGCGGCGTAGAGCTTGACGATGGACTGGCCGGCCACCGCCGCGTACACGATCAGCATGACCGACGGCGGAATGAGGATGCCGAGCGTGCCGCCGGCCGTGATGGCGCCCGACGCGAGCTTCACGTCGTAGCCGGCGTTGAGCATCGGGCGCATGGCGATGACGCCCATCAGCACGACGACGGCGCCGACGATGCCGGAGGCGATACCCCAGAACGCGCAGACCAGCAGTGTCGTCACCGCCAGTGAAGCCGGCACACGCCGGAACGCGAGCTGGACGCTGTGGAACATACGATCGACCAGCGCCGCGCGCTCCATGATGTAGCCCATGAAGACGAACAACGGCACCGACAGAAGCGTGTCGTTCGTCATCACGCCGTACGTCCGCTGCGCAATCAGGTCGAAGATGCGGTTCTGCCACCAGTGATGGGCGGGATCCCAGAACGCGACGAAGCCGAAGATGGCGCCGAGGCCCATGAGCGTGAACGCCGTCGGGTAGCCCATCATGATCGCGGCCACGATGAGACCGAGCATGACGAGGCCGAGAGAGGGATCGCTCACTTCGTCTCCTCGTCATCGCAAATGGGGCGCTCGTGCACCACGCCTTCCTCCATCACGCTGCGGTGACGCGCCGCTTCGTCGATGGCCTTGGCGCCTTCCATGGCGACCCGGCGCGACTCCTCGTCGACGTACTCGCTGCGGCCCAACTGCGTCTCGATGACGTCGATCTCCTCGACGTCCTCGAGCCGCTGCGGCCACTGCCCCGTCCGAATGGTGCGGACGCAGCGGACGATCTCGGCGAGCCCCTGCAGCATGACGAGCACACCGGCCACGGGGATGACCGTCTTGAAGTAGTAGACCGGCGGCCCTTCAGCAGTGACTGTCGAGTGCTCGCCGATGCGCCAGGAATCGGCGGCGAAGTCGCTGCCGGCGTAGATGAGGCCGATCATGCACGGGATGAAGAAGAGGAGGTACAGGATCAGATCCAGCGAGGCCTGGCCGCGCGGCTTCATGTAGATGTAGACGAAGTCGGCGCGCACGTGACCGGCCAGTGCCAGCGTGTAGGCGCCGCACATCATGAACAGCGTGCCGTACAGCATGTTGTTGAAGTCGAAGATCCACGCCGTTGGCGCGTTCAGGATGTAGCGCTTGAAGACCTCGATCGAAACGACGAAGGTGAGGGCGACGATCAACCACGAGGCCGCCTTGCCCGACCAGTAGCTGACCCGGTCGATGGCGCGGATGAACGCGAGCGCAGTCATGAGGTGGGGGCCGACGGCGGCCCCCAAACCCCTCTAGCTCTTCTTGTCGGCGGGCGTCGGCTTCGCCCCGGGTTTCGCGCCGAAATAGTGGTTGTAGGCCATGCGTCGGCTGACGTTGGTGTCGAGATCCCACTTCACCGTGCGCGCGGCGAACGCCTTCTGCGATTCGGCAATCTCTCTGAACAGCGGATTGTCCGACGACTTCTTGTCGGCCACCTGATCATAGATCTCCAGCTGCTTCTGCAACACCGAGTCGGGTGTCCTGTAGAACCGGACCTTGTCCTTGGTTTGCAGCTCGATGTAGTCCTTCGAGTAGCGGTCGATCGACTTCCACGCCATGTCCGCGGACGCCGCCTCCACCGCGTTCTCGATGATGGCCTTCATCTTGTCGGGCAGCGCGTCGAACTTCGTCTTGTTGAACGTGATCTCGAGCTGCTCGGCGTTCTGATGGTAGCTCTGCAGCATGCAGACCTTCGACACGTCGGCGAAGCCGAGAATGCGATCGGACGTCGCGTTGTTGAACTCGGCGGCGTCGAGCAGCCCGCGGTCCATGGCCGGCACGATCTCGGCGCCCGACAGCGCGTTGACGGCCGCGCCCATGCCCTGGAACAGGTCGATGGAGATGCCGACCGTACGGAACTTCAGTCCCTTGAAGTCGTCTGCCTTGGTGATGGGCTTCTTGTACCAGCCCAGCGGCTGCGTGAACATCGGCCCGTACGGGAACGACACCACGTTCGCGCCGATGGACGCGTAGAGCTTCTGCAGCAACTGCTTGCCGCCGCCGTACTTGTGCCAGGACAGCAGCATGTTGGCATCCATGCCGTACGCAGGGCCCGAGCCCCACAGCGCGAGCGCCGTCTGCTTGCCGTAGTGGTACACGAGCACGCCGTGGCCTCCGTCGAGCGTCCCTTTGGACACGGCATCCAAGAGGTCGAACGCCCGCACGACCGCCCCGGCGGGTAGCACCTCGATCTTGAGGTCGCCGCCGGTCATGTCGTTCACCTTCTTGGCGAAGTCCAGCGCGTACTCGTGGAAGATGTCTTTCTGCGGCCACGTCGACTGCCAGCGCATCGAGATGGGTCCTTGCGCCTTCACGACCGCTGGGGCACCGAGCGTGGCCGCGCCGGCGGCCGCGAGTGCGGCTCCGGTCAGGAATGTTCGACGGGATCCTTCCATAGGAGCACCTCCGTCCTCGTTGGCGTTGAAGTGCACCAGAAATCCGTGATTTGCGGCGCCATTGTACCCGAGGGCGTCGCAGCAAGATTACGACTTTTGACGGGTCAGCGGGAGGTGGCGGGGACGATTTCGAGCGGCAGACGGCGCTCGTCCCGGCGCACGGTGAGGCGCAGCGACTGCTCGGGCGTCAGGTCAGCAAGCGCCTCGCGGGCGGCATCGCGCGTCACCACGGAGGTCTCCTGCACCTGAAGGATGACGTCGCCGACCTCGAGGCCGGCGCGCGCGGCGGCGCTGTCCTTCACCACCAGGCTGACCACGGGCGCCACCGCGCCGATAGTGCTGGGGCGCCGGCCGCCGAGCTCCGGCTGGGGGCCGTCGGGCTCTCGCAGAATGAAGCCATACTCGGCGGCCACCCGCTCGCCGGCGACCGCGCGTGGCATCTGCACGAGCCGGACGGTCAGCGCGCGCCGGCCCTCGGCGCGCAGGACGGTCAGCCGCGCGTCGCGCTCGACGGGCCCGCGCGCGATCAGCCGCTGCAGCTGGCGCGTCTCGGTCACCGGCCGATCGTCCAGGGCCACCACGATGTCTCCGCTCTTGAGCCCGGCGCGCGCGGCGGGCGTGCCCTCCATGACGTCGACGATCACGACGCCGAACCCCTCGCGAATGCCGTGCTTCGTGGCGAGTTCGTCCATCTCTTGCTCGGACAGGTCGCGGATCCGCACGCCGAGCCACGACCACGGGCGCGCGTGGGCGACACCGGCGGTCACGAGCAGGGCGAGCGCGACCGCGGCGGCTGCGCGCCTCACGAGCGGCCGCCCTTCAGCTCGCGCACGAGCAGCTCGATCGCGTCTGCGACGCGCGACACTCGCGCGTCCACGTCGAGGGTCTCCAGCAGCGCCTGCCGCAGCGCCGCGTCGGGCAGCACTGCGGCGGCGAGGCGGTCTGCCACGGCCCCTGAGGGCTGACCGTCGGCGAGCGCCGTATCGAGCAAATCGAGCGGGCGTTCCAACGCCTCGAGTAGGGCCCGCGCGGCGACGCGGATGCGCGTGAGCGCGGGCATCACGTCGCCCGCGGGGCCGACGTCCTCCAATCGCTTCACGGCGACGAGTCGATACAGCGTGTCGGTAGGCAGCTCGCGCTCGATGCGCACGCGGGCGTCCCCACGTACGAGAATGTTGTAGCGACCGTTCGCCAGCCGCTCCCAGGAAACGATCTCTCCCAGGCCGCCGACCGGGTGCACGGCCGGCCGGCCGCCGTACGTCGCCTCGTACCCGGGCTGCAGCTTCACCACGCAGAGCCGGCGGTCGCGCGCGAGTGCGTCCATGACCATCGCCCGATAGCGCGCCTCGAACACGTGCAGCGGCAACAGCGTGCGCGGGAAGAACGTGACGTCGGGCAGAGGAAAGATCGGGACGATCGCGGAGCCGGCGGTAGAGGCCATGGCCGGCTCAGGAGATCGACGGCAATGGTCGCAGCGACGCGGTTGCGGCGAGCCGCTCGATCACCCGCCGGGCGATCTCCTTGAACGCCACGGCCTGCGGCGAGTCCGGACGCCGCACGGTGATCGGGGCGCCCTCGTCCCCGCCCTTGCGCGTCTCCGGATCGAGCGGCAGCTGGCCCAGCAGCGGGATGCCGTATTCGTCGGCCACTTTCTTGCCGCCGCCTTCGCCGAAGATTGTGTAGCGCTTTCCGGTGTCCGGAGCGACGAAGTACGACATGTTCTCGACGATGCCGAGCATCGGCACGTTGAGGCGCTGAAACATTGCGATCGCCTTGCGCACATCGAGCAGCGCCACATCCTGCGGCGTGGTCACCATCACGACGCCGGCGAGCGGAATCACCTGCGAGAGCGACAATTGCGCATCGCCGGTACCGGGAGGCATGTCGAAGACGAGGTAGTCCAGCGGACCCCACAACACGTCGCGGAGCATCTGCTGGATGAACGAATGGATCATCGGGCCACGCCAGACGATCGCCTCGCGGTCGCCGACGAGCAACCCGATCGACATCACTTTGAGACCATGCGCTTCGACCGGAATGATGCGATTGTCGAACATTCCCGGCCGCCCGCGCGTGCCCAGCATCAACGGCAGGTCCGGTCCGTACACGTCGGCGTCGATGATCCCCACGCTCGCCCCCGTGGCCTGCAACGCGAGCGCGAGATTGACGGCCACGGTCGACTTGCCGACGCCGCCCTTGCCTGACGACACGGCGATGGTGTGCTTGACCTCGGGAATGAGGTCGGCGGGCCGCTGCGGTGCGCCGTGAGCCTGCTCGTGAGCGGCGTGCTGATGCTGCTGCGCGGGAGCGCCGCCGCCCATCTTCGCGTTGACCCGCGACACACCCGGCAGCCGTCCGACCAGCCGGGTGGCCATGCTGTGGATCATGACCTTCGTCTGCGGCGGCTGCGCCGCGAATGCGAGCGTGAAGCTCACTTCATCGCCCTGCACAGCCAGATCACGGACGAGCCCGAGGGCGACGATGTCCTTCTGGCTGTCCGGATCCTTGATTCCGCGGAGTGCGTCGAGAACGTCCTGCTCGCTCGCCATACGCAACGAATGATACCCGACAGCTCAGAAGCGCGCGAATGGGTACGGCGTTACCCAATCTAAGACGTGTTTCATGTCGTGCGACGCGGTTTCAAACACGCAAGCCGTTGAAAACACACCGCGCCTCGCGTGGAACGCCCCTTGCTCCACTGTGGGGCGGCCGTCTCGTTGAGAGTCGAGCCAAATGCAGTACGTTCGATGCCCTCCCCCCGGCGAGGGCGGGTCTGCCAGGGCCCGCCCTCGCTTGATTTTCAGGCGTCCTTCCTGATACATAAGTCGAGTGGTTGCACCCGACGACTTCCGCCGTGTTCTCAGTCACTTCGCGACCGGAGTGACGATCGTCACCACGCGGGACACGGACGGCCGTCCCACCGGCCTCACCGTAAGCGCGTTCTGTTCGGTCTCGCTCGATCCGCCGCAAATCCTCGTATGCGTCGACCACAAGTCGCAGAGTTATCCGGCGCTGCGCGATGGCGCGCACTTCGCCGTCAACTTCCTCGGAGACGCACACGAGCACGTGTCGCGGCGCTTCGCGACCACGCGGCTGGACAAGTTCGACGGCGTGCCGCACGCCGTGAGCAAGCACGGCGTGCCGCTGCTCGAGGGCGCGCTGGCTCAGTTGGAATGCCGGGCGGTGTCGCGACACGTCCAGGGTGATCACACGATTCTCGTCGGACTCGTCGAAGAGGCTCGTAACGGCGCCGGCGAACCGCTGCTGTATTACCGCGGCAAGTATCGCCGTCTTGGCGAAACCCATTCCGGAGCGACATCGTGACGCATATTCCGCTTTCCCGCCCCGCCGTCGATGACGAGATCAAGCAGGCCGCACTCGCCGCGATGGATTCGCGCCAGTGGATTCTCGGGCCGGAGTGCAAACAGTTCGAGACCGAGCTGGCCCGCTACGTCGGCGTGCGCCATTGCGTGCTGACCAATTCGGCGACGGCCGGCTTGTGGCTGACGCTGCGTTCGCTCGGCGTGAAGGCAGGCGACGAGGTGCTGGTGCCGTCGCACACGGCGTTTCCCACGATCGAGGCCGTGTGCTTCGCGGACGCGACACCGGTCTTCGTCGATGTCGATGAGTTCTACACGATGGACGCCGCCGACGCGGCCGCCAAGATCTCGCCACGCACGGTCGGTGTCGTGCCCGTGCACCTGTACGGACAGGCCGTCGACGTGCCCGCGGTACGCGATCTCGCCAACCGTTTCGGGCTCTGGATGCTCGAGGACTGTGCGCAGGCGCACGGCGCGAGCTTCCAAGGTGGCAAGCTCGGCAGCTTCGGGCGTGCCGCGGCATTTTCGTTCTACCCGTCGAAGAACCTCACGGTCATGGGCGATGGCGGCGCTGTCATCACGGACGATGACGAGATCGCCGCGCGCTGCCGCCGTCTGCGCGACCACGGTCGGTTGAACAAGGACGTCCACTCGGAGGTCGGCTTCAACCTGCGCTTCAACGACATCCAGGCGGCCATCGGCCGTGTGCTCCTGCGCCGTCTCGACGCGATGAACGATCGGCGCCGTGAGATCGCCGCCAGATACAACGAGCGCCTCGCCGGCCTGCCGCTCGAGTTGCCGCGTGAGCGCCCGGGCGCGCGCCACGTCTACCATCTCTATGTCGTGCGCACGCCGCGCCGCGCGGAGCTGGCCGCGTTCCTGAAAGATCGCGGGATTCAGACCGGCGTGCACTACCCCGTGGCGAGCCATCGCCAGCCGGCCGTCGAGCGCTTCGCGCCCCCGGTGCTGCCGGTGACGGAACGGCTCGTCGACGAGATCCTCACGCTGCCGATCTCCGCGGGCCACACCGACGCCGAGATCGACACGATCGCGGCGGCAGTCAGGGCGTTCTTCTGATCGGCGCCGGCGTCGCGATCTACCGCCGGCTGTTCGTCCATCTCAAGCCCCACCTGCCGATTCTGCTGCTCGGCGGTGCGCTTGCGTTTGTGGTGGCGGCGATGGAGGGCGCGATCGCCTGGCTGGTGAAGCCGGCCATGGACGGCATCTTCATCCGGCGCGACGTCGCGATGCTGACGCTGATCCCCCTCCTGCTGTTCGGTGCGTACGTGGTGAAAGGCGTGGCGCGCTACGGCCAGTCCTATCTCATGGCCGCCGTCGGCGAGCGCGTCATCGCGACGCTGCGTCGCGCGCTCTACCGGCACATCCAGACGATGCCGCTGTCGTTCTTCTCGGATCGCCACTCGGCCGACCTCATGTCGCGGATCATCACCGACGTCAATCGCCTTGCCCGGCTATCCTCCACCGTGCTCGTCATGACCGTCCGCCAGGTGGCGCTCATGCTGGCGCTCGTGGTCGTCATGTTCGCGCGCGAGTGGCGCCTGGCGCTCATTGCGCTGCTCGTGTTCCCGCTCATCGGCGTGATCGTGCGGGCGATCGGGCGCCGGCTCTATCGGATCAACAAGCGCTCGCAGGAGAAGATCGCCGAGCTCAACGTGCTGCTGCACGAGGCGCTGGCCGGCACCAAGATCGTCAAGGCGTTCGGTCGCGAGGCGTACGAGGCCGAACGTTTCGACCGCGTGAACGATCGCCTGCTCGCGCTGGCCCTCAAGGACCATCGCGCCGACGAGATCACCGAGCCGCTCATGGAGATCGTCGCCGCGATCGGTGTCATGGGCGCGCTCTGGTACGGCGGGAACCAGGTGATCTCGGGCGCGATGACGCCCGGTGACTTCTTCTCGTTCACGGCGGCGCTCGCGCTGCTCTACGGGCCGGTTCGTCAGCTCTCGCGAATCGTCAATACCGTGCAGCAGTCCACCGCGTCCGTCGAGCGGGTATTCGAGGTCCTCGACACGCCGCCCGCCATCGCGGATCGACCCGGCGCACGCGTGCTCAATTCCTTCACGGGAAGCCTGGTGCTGGAGGGTGTGTCGTTCCGCTATTCGGACGCCGCCGAGCCCGTGCTGCGTGACATCGATCTCGAGGTCCGCCATGGCGAGGTGGTCGCCTTCGTCGGCATGAGCGGCGCCGGCAAATCGACGCTGCTGGACCTGCTGCCACGCTTCCACGATGTCACCGCCGGACGCATCACAGTGGACGGCCATGACCTCCGCGATCTCACGCAGGCCTCGCTGCGCGCGCAGATCGGCCTGGTGACGCAGGACACGTTCCTGTTCAGCGATTCGATCTACTACAACGTCTCGTACGGCCGTCCCGACGCGCCGTTCGCGGACGTCGCGCGCGCCGCACGGCAGGCGCACGCCGAGGAGTTCATCCTCGCCTGCCCGCAGGGCTACGACACGCTGGTCGGCGAGCGCGGAGTGCGGCTCTCAGGCGGACAGCGGCAGCGACTGGCGATCGCGCGCGCGTTCCTGAAGGACCCGCCGATCCTCATCCTGGACGAGGCCACGTCGGATCTGGATGCGGAAAGCGAGTTCATCGTGCAGCAGGCGCTCGCCGACCTGATGCGTGGACGGACGGTCCTCGTCATCGCGCACCGGCTCGCCACCGTGCGCAATGCCGACCGCATCGTCGTCGTCCACGAAGGCCGCATCGCCGAGGTCGGACGCCACGATCAGCTGCTGGCCGGCGACGGCGTCTACCGCCGCCTGTACGCATTGCAAATGGAGCCAGCGCGCGTCT
>DAIRVP010000156.1:0-3561 GCA_036802765.1 Candidatus Rokuibacteriota bacterium | reverse complement strand
AGAGCAGGCCACCCACGGTTCGAGCCGTGCAACCACCCGTCGCTACAACAGAGCCGGCGCGCGTCTAGAGCAGGCCACCCACGGTTCGAGCCGTGCAACCACCCGTCGCTACAACAGAGCCAGCGCGCGTCTAGGACCGGGCCGCGGAGAGGCTGACATAGCGTCAGCCTCTCCGCGGAGGCTCTCCGACACCGTCGCGTGTGCAGGAAGTTCCATCACCGCGGCGGCGAAGAGTTACGCGGGGCGCGGATCTGGCCGCTGAGTTGCTCTCTCCCGCGCGAACTATGCGCGCGCGCCGCCTGCTCCGCCGCCGAACGCTCCACGCGATCGCCGCCGTGCTCGTCACCCTCGGCGCGCTCGTGCTCTCTGATCTCGTCTCCGTCACGATGCCGGCGCCGGCGAGCGACCGGCCCCTGCATCACGGCCGACGCGGGTTCCGCAATGTCGATCCGGACTACGCCTACTCCCTCGCCAGTCGCATCGCGCACGTGGTCGGTCGGCCGCCGGCCCCCGCGCGCGGCCGGCCGCTCGAGGTGGTCGCCAACGACGGCTCAGCGCTGCGGGGTCCGCTGGCGGCGCCGCTGATCACGTGGGTCGGCCATGCGACCTTTCTGGTCCAGCTCGACGGATTCAATCTGCTGACCGATCCGATCTGGTCGCAGCGCACGAGCCCGGTCGCGTTCGCCGGGCCGCGCCGCCTCGTGCCACCGGGGATTCGTTTCGAGGACCTGCCGCCGATCCACGCGGTGCTGATCTCGCACGATCACTACGACCACCTCGATCTGCCCACGGTCACCCGGCTGGCGCGCACGCATCGGCCGACATTCTTCGTACCGCTCGGGCTCCGCGGGTGGTTCGAATCGCGGGGGGTGCACAACGTCGTCGAGCTGGACTGGTGGCAGTCGTCGAGCCTCGGTCCACTGACGATCACGGCGGTGCCCGCCCAGCATTCGTCCGGACGCTCGCTCCTGCTGGACGACCAGAACGAGCGGTTGTGGGCGTCATGGGTCGCCGCCGGGCCCGATCGGCGCTTCTTTTTCGCCGGCGACACCGGTTATCACGCTGGACTGGCGGAGATCGGCCGCCGCCTGGGGCCGTTCGACGTCGCGGCCCTTCCGATCGGAGGTTACAGCGATTTTCGGCACCACCATCCAAACCACTTGAATCCGGAGGAGACCGTGCAGGCCTTCGAGGATCTGAAGGCCTCGCTGCTGGTGCCCATGCATTGGGGCACCTTCGAGCTGAACCGCGAGCCTTTCCGCGAGCCACCCGACCGGCTGATGGCGGAGGCGCTCCGACACGGTCTCGAGGAGCACGTTGCGCAGTTGAGTCCAGGACAGACCATCCGCTGGTAATCTGTCCGTATGCTCGCCGCCTGGGGCCGCGCGGTCCACCGGTTGCGATGGTGGCTCGTGGGTCTCTCACTCGTGCCGCTCACGCTGTGGCTCGGGGTGCCGACGGGCGAGCGTCTCGACGAATCCGTCGTGCCTCCCGACATGGAAGCGGTCCGCGCGGTACGCCTACTCGATGCGGAGCTGGCGCCGCGGCCGCCCTCCTTCGGACTGATCTTCAGCAGCGACACGCTCCGTGCCGACGATCCGCGCTTCATCGAGGCCGTGCGCCGGGCGCTGGCGCCGCTGCGCATCGATCGTCGCGTCACACGCATCCGCACGCCGTGGGACGGGCCGATGCCCGATGCGCGCGCGCTGTCCTCCAATGGTCATCGCGCGGCCGTGATCATCGAGGGCGAAGGTCGCGCGCCGGCGTTTGCCTCGATGGTGGTGCCCTCGGCGCGGCCCGAGCTCTATCCGCAGCTGCGCGCCAAGGTCCGCTCCGACACGCTCGACATCCTGCCGTTCGGGCCCATGGCGCTCAATCACGACTTCACCGAGATGGTGAAGGATGACCTGCACCGCGCGGAGATCGTCGTGCTGCCGCTGGTGCTCGTCTTCCTGCTGATCGTGTTCGGCTCGGTGGTCGCGGCCATGCTACCCCTGGCCGTTGGGCTGCTCGGCGTCGGGGCGGGAATGGCGGTCACTGGACTGCTCTCGTGGGTCATGCCGGTGTCGGCCTACGCCGCCAACGTCGTGTCGATGATCGGCCTCGGCGTGGCCATCGACTACTCGCTGTTCGTGGTGAGCCGCTATCGTGAGGAGCTCGTGGCGCACGCGCCGCCCACAGCGCTGTCACGCACGCTTGCCACTGCCGGTCGCACGGTGATTTTCTCCGGCATGGCCGTCGGCATCGGACTGCTCGGCATGATCCTGCTGCGCATGGGCAGCGTGAGCACCATCGGCATCGCGAGCGCCGTCGTCGTCGGTTTCGCCGTCCTCTACAGCCTCACGCTGCTGCCTGCGCTGCTCGCAATCCTCGGCCCGCGGGTCAACTCACTGTCGCTGTGGCGCGGAGGCCCCGCGGCGGGGGTCGGGACACGATCGATGTGGCATCGGCTCGCCACGGCCGCCATGGCGCGGCCGTGGCACGTGCTCGTGCCGGTGGCGCTTGTTCTGATCGTCCTCGGGCTGCCGTTCCGCCATATCCATCTGGGCACGCCCGACATCTCGACGCTGCCAGAGCGCGCGGAATCGCGCCGCGGCCAGGAGCTCTTGGCGCGAGACTTCCCGCAGCTCGAGCCCAACAGCATCGTGGTCGTCCTGCACTATCCCGACAACGCCGGTCTGACAGAAGCGCGCGTGGACGAGCTGCACGCGCTCAGCCGATGGCTCGCGGGCCGGCCCGGTGTGGCGCGCGTCGACAGCGTGGTGGACCTCGATCCGCGCATCACCCTGGCTCAGTACAAGATGATGGCGTCGGCGCCGCGCGAGATGCTGCCGCCGCCGATGCGTGAGGCGTTCGAGCAGATGACGGGCCCGCACGTGACCCTGCTCGTAGCGCAAACGCGGCTCGCCGCGGACAGCCAGGAAGCGCGCGCGCTCGTGAAGACGATCCGCCGGGACCATCCACCCGTCAACGCCGACCTGCTCGTCACCGGGCGTACCGCCTACGATGTCGATTTCGTCGCGCTGGTCTCACGTGTGGCGCCCGGCGCCGTCGCCTTCGTGCTGGCGGCGACGTTCGTCGCGCTCTTTCTGCTGTTGGGCTCGGTGCTGCTGCCGCTCAAGGCCGTGGTGATGAACTGCCTGTCGGTCACGGCCTCGTATGGCGCGCTCGTGTGGATCTTCCAGGACGGCCACTTCAAGGACGTTCTGGGCTTCACGCCCGGGCCGATCGAGCCGGTGATCCCACTCATCATGTTCTGCGTGCTGTTTGGCCTGTCGATGGACTACGAGGTGCTGCTGCTCAGCCGTACCTACGAGGAATTCGAGCGCACGCACGACAACGATCGCGCAGTCGTCGCGGCGCTGGCCGCGACGGGACGGCTCATCACCGGCGCCGCCCTCATCATGGCCACGGTCTTCTTCGGCTTCGGCGCCGCGCACGCGGTGATGATCAAGGAGATGGGCATCGGCATGGGCATCGCCGTCGTGATGGATGCGACGGTCATCCGCGCGCTGCTCGTGCCGGCCACGATGCGGCTGCTCGGCGACTGGAACTGGTGGG
>DAIRVP010000155.1:0-12531 GCA_036802765.1 Candidatus Rokuibacteriota bacterium | reverse complement strand
CCGTAGAGCTTGATCGCGAGCTCGCCCTTCACGCCGGCGAGCGCCTCGTCCACGTTGTCCTTGATCGGCTGCGAGAAGTTGGTCGTGATCCCACGGATGTCGTCGAGCCGCGCGGCCATCGTCTGCACGAGCTTGTCCTTGTCCGCGAACCGCCACTCGCTTCGCGGCTTGAGCCCGATGTAGAACTCGGCCGTGTCTGGTCCGTTCGGATCGGTGCCGTCGTCGGGAGCGCCGTGCTGCGAGACGACGACGCGCACTTCGGGGAACACCAGCAGCCGCTCGCGAATCTCGTGGACATAGGGATTGGCGTCCTCGAGCGAGATGCCGATCGGGAACTTGACGCGCAGCCAGATGTCGCCCTCGTCCAGCTCGGGCAGGAACTCCTTGCCGAGAAACGTGAAGGCGAACAGGGCGACCGCCAACATGCCCGCCGTGGCGGCGATCGGGACGAGAGGCCGCCGCAGGCAGAAGTCGAGCGCGGGCACGTACGGAGCGCGCAGCCAGCGCAGCAAGGGGCTTTCGCGGTCGGACGGCGGACGGCGGAAGAAAAATGTCGTGAGCACCGGCAGCAGTGTCAGCGTCAACACGAGCGAGCCGACGACGGCGAACGCGATGGTCACCGCCATGGGCCGGAAGAGTTTCCCCTCGATGCGCTGAAACGTGAGGATGGGCCCGTAGACGGTCATGATGATCATGACCGCGAACGTGATCGGGCGCGCCACCTCCAGCGCGGCGTATTGGACTTCTCGCACAACGCGCTCGCCGGTCACGCGACGCTCGCTCAGGTGCCGCAGGATGTTCTCGGTCATGATGACCGCGCCGTCCACGATGATCCCGAAGTCGATGGCGCCGAGCGAGAGCAGGTTGGCCGGGATCCCGCGCAGGTCCATGAAGATGAAGGCGAACAGCAGGGACAACGGAATGGTGAGCGCGACGATGAGGGCGGCGCGAAGATTGTAGAGGAACAGCGAGAGCAGCACGATGACGAGCGCGGCGCCTTCGACCAGATTGCGCATCACCGTCGTCACCGTCGTCTTCACGAGACGATCACGGCTGTAGTACGGCCGCATCACGACGCCCGCGGGCAGCGTCTTCTGCAGCTCGGCGATCTTGGCCCTCACTCCTTCGATCACCGCGTCCGGATTTTCACCCTTGCGCATGAGGACGATGCCCTGCACGAGGTCGTCGTCGTGGTCACGGCCGAGGATGCCGAAGCGGATCGCGTGACCGACGCCGGCCCGGCCGATGTCACGCACGCGGACCGGTGTGCCCTTGAGCGAGGTCACGACGACGTTGTCGAGGTCGTCCGTGGACTGCACCAGACCGATGCCGCGTACCATGAGCGCGTACTGGCCCTCGCGGATGTAGGAGCCGCCGGCGTTGGCGTTGTTCGCGGCGACGGCGTCGAACACCTGCTTGAGCGTCAGGTTGTAGGCGCGCAGCCGCTCGGGGTCGACGGTGATCTGGTACTGCTTGATGCCCCCGCCCCAGGACACCACGTCAGCGACGCCCGGCACCTTGCGGAATTCCCGCTCGAGCACCCAGTCCTGATACGCCTTGAGATCGACGAGCGGCATCGTCTTCGACTCGAGCGTGTAGCGGTAGACCTCACCGATCGGCGAGGCGAGGGGGCCGAGCTGCGGCTTGGCGTCCGAGGGGATGTCCGCGTGCGTGATGCGCTCCAGAACCTGCTGGCGTGACCAGTAATTGTCGGTGCCATCGGTGAAGAGGAGCCGGATGTTCGACAGCCCGAAGTTCGAGAACGAGCGCAGGAACGTGACGCCCGCGATGCCGTTGAGCTCCTTCTCGAGCTGGATGGTGATGTAGCGCTCGACCTCCTCCGCGGCGTGGCCCGGCCACAGCGTGATGACGTCGACCTCGACGTCCGCCACGTCCGGATACGCCTCGATGGGCAGCCGATGGAATGACACGATGCCGCCCGCCGTGAGCAGCAGGGCGAGCGCGAGCGTGATGAACCGCTGGTGCAACGCGAACGCGACGACGCGCGCGATCATGACTAACGCCTTCCTCGGACCGCGGCACATAACGAGCGAGCGGCCCGGGCTGAATTCCGGAATGCCACCGGCAAGGCCGGCGGCGGATCAGGACGGCGGAGTCAGACACGCGGCGGCGCGCGTGTGGCGACGGGTGCCGCCGCGCGGAACGGCGGCGCGTCGGGATCGAGGCCCGTCACCACACCGACGACCGCGCGACGCGAGTCGAGCGTCGGTGGCGCCGAGTGCATCGCGGCGGCGGTCGCGCAGACGAGCAGAATGACATCGTCGTGATCGCCGTCGTCCCACAGGCCGGCGACCCACGTGGGGTCGGGAGGGCTGGCGTGCGCGAGGGGCGTCAGGGACGCGATCGCGATCAGAATCAGCAAGGCGACGAGTCGTGTCAGCGTCACGCCGGGACCTCGTCGGGCGCCGGCCGGTGGGCGCCGCCGAGCCAGGCGTAGATCGCGGGGAGAACGAGCAGCGTCAGCAGCGTGGAGGAGATCAGGCCACCCACCACCACACGCGCCAGCGGCCGCTGGATCTCGGCGCCGATGCCATGCGAGAGCGCGGCAGGCAGGAAGCCGATCACTGCGACGATGCCAGACACGACGATGGGACGGAATCGCAGGGTGCAGCCGCGCAGAATCGCCTCCCGCGGCGAGAGCCCTTCGTCGCGCGCGTGCCGGATCGACGACACGAGGACGACGCCGTTGAGCACGCTGACGCCGAAGACGGCGATGTAGCCCACGGCGCCCGAGATGTTGAAGTTCGTCCGCCACAACAACAGCGCGAGCGTGCCGCCGATGAGGGCGAAGGGCAGGTTCAACATGATGATCAGGGCGTCGCTGACCGACTGGAACGCGCTGAAGAGCAGGATGAAGATGATGAAGATGACGAGCGGCACGATGATGTAGAGGCGCGCGAGCGCGCGCTGCTGGTCCTCGAACCGCCCGGACCACACCATGCGGTAGCCCTGGGGCAGGGCCACCGCCTTGATCTTCTGCATCGCTTCCGCGACGAGGCTGCCCATATCGCGCTCGCGCACGCTCCACTTGATGGCCAGCCGCCGCGAGTTGCCCTCGCGGTCGATCTCGGCCAGCCCATCAGTCTGCACGAACTCCGCGAGCTGGGTGATGGGGATGCGCTCGCCGTTGGGAGCGCTCACCGTCAGGGCCTTCAGCGTGGCGAGCGGGTCGTCACCGCGCGGTAGGCGGACGGCGAGGTCAAAGCGCCGCTCGCCTTCGAAGACCTGCGTGACCACGCGTCCCTTGGTGGCGGCCTCGATCCCGTCCTGGACGTCCTGCACGTTGATGCCGTACCGCGCGGTCGCCGCGCGGTCGACGATCACCTGCAGCTGGGGCAGTCCGACGAAATGGTCATAGTCCAGATCCGTCACGCCGGTGATCGGCCGCAGGACGCTCACGATCTCCTTCGCCTTGGCGTCCATGACGAAGAGATCCGGCCCGAAGAGCTTGATGGCGAGCTCGCCCTTCACGCCGGCCATCGCTTCGTCGACGTTGTCCTTGATGGGCTGCGAAAAGTTCGTCGTGATCCCGGGCACGGCGGCGAGCACTGCGACGCGCATCCGGTCGATCAGCTCGTCGCGATCGCGCGTGGTGGTCCACTCCTCGCGCGGCTTGAGCCCGACGTAGAACTCCGCGTTGTCCGGCGCCTCCGGATCGGTGCCGTCGTCGGGCGCGCCGAGCTGTGAGACGACGGCGCGCACCTCGGGAAACCGGAGGAACTGCTCGCGGATCGCACGAACGTACGGGCGGCCGCCCTCCACCGAGATGCCGAGCGGCATGATGACCCGCACCCACATGTCGCCTTCGTCGAGCTCGGGCAAGAATTCCTTGCCGAGGAACGCAAACGTCACGAGGCTCAGCACGAGCAGGGCGCCCGCGGCGCCGATCGGCACCGCGGGTCGGCGCAGGCAAAAGCGCAGCGCAGGCACGTACGGCCGTCGCAGCCAGCGCAGGAGCGGGCTCTCGCGCTCCGACGGCGGGCGACGAAACAGCAGGCTCGCGAGCACGGGAATCAGCGTCAGCGTGAGCACGAGCGAGCCGATCACGGCGAGCGAGATGGTCACGGCCATCGGGCGGAAGAGCTTGCCCTCAATGCGTTGGAACGTGAGGATCGGTACGTACACCGTCATGATGATGAGCACGGCGAACGTCAGTGGCCGCGCGACCTCGAGAGCGCTCTGCTGCACCTCGCGAACGACGCGGTGGCCGGTCACGCGCCGCTCGGAGAGGTGGCGCACGATGTTCTCCGTCATGATGACGGCGCCGTCGACGATGATGCCGAAATCTATCGCGCCCAGCGACAGGAGGTTCGCGGGGATCGCATTGAGATCCATGAAGATGAACGCGAAGAGCAGCGACAGCGGGATCGTGAGCGCGACCAGGATGGCGGCCCGGACGTTGTAGAGGAACAGCGAGAGCAGCAGCACCACCAGCGCCGCGCCCTCGATCAGGTTCTTCATCACCGTGCCGACGGTCGCCTTCACCAGACGCTCGCGGTTGTAGTACGGCCGCAGCTCCACGCCCGGCGGCAGGATCTGGGCGATCTCGTCCAGCTTGCGCTTGACGCCGTCGATGACGGCGCCCGGGTTCTCGCCCTTGCGCATGCGCACGATGCCGCCCACCACGTCGTCGTCGTGATCGCGCCCCAGCACGCCGAGGCGAATGGCGTGACCGATCCCGACGCTGCCGAGTTCGCGCACGCGCACCGGGGTACCGCGCGGCGCCGCCACCACGATGTTCTCGATGTCGCGCGTGGACTGGATCATGCCGATGCCGCGGACAGTGAGCGCGTACTGGCCCCAGGGAATGTAGGAGCCGCCGGCGTTGGCGTTGTTGGCGGCGACGGCGTCGAAGACCTGCTTGAGGGTGAGGTTGTAGGCGCGCAGCCGCGCGGGATCGAGCGTGATCTGATACTGCTTGACGCCACCGCCCCACGAGATGACGTCGGCGACGCCGGGCACCTTCAGAAACTCGCGCTCAAGCACCCAGTCTTGAAGCGCTTTGAGCTCGACGAGCGGCATCGTCGGTGACCACAGCGTGTAGCGGAAGACCTCGCCGATCACGCTCGACAGCGAGCCGAGCGTCGGTCGCGCGTCGGCCGGAACCTCGGCCCCCGCGATGCGCTCCTGCACCTGCTGCCGTGCCCAGTACTTGTCGGTACCGTCGGCGAAGAGCACGCGGATATTCGAGAGCCCGAACAGCGAGGCCGATCGCAGAAACGTGACGTTCGCGATGCCGTTCAGCTCCTTCTCGAGCTGAATCGTGATGAGGCGCTCGACTTCTTCGGCGGCGTGACCCTGCCACAGCGTGATGACTTCCACGGTGACGTCGCCGACGTCGGGGTAGGCCTCGATGGGCAGCCGCGTCCACGACACGATGCCACCGGCGGTCAGCAGGAGCGCCAGTGCCAGCGTCACGAAGCGCTGGTGCAGCGCAAACGCGACGAGCCGCGCGATCACCTGGCGACTTTCTTGAGCAGGATGCTCCCGTTGGCGACCACGTTGTCTTGTGGGCTCACGCCGTCGCGTACCTCGACGGCGCCGTTCATCTCCGCCCCGAGCTGAACCGGCCGGCGCGCGTAGTCGTCCTTCCCGCGCTCGAGCAGCACGTACGTCTGTCCGCCCTCGCGGTGCACCGCGTCGAGCGGCACCGTGAGCACATGCTCGACGCCGGTGGCGATGGAGACCTTCACGAACATCTCGGCCTTGAGCGTGCGACCGCGATTCGGCACGATAGCGCGGACCTTCACCGTGCGCGTGTCCTTGTCGACGAGGTCGCTGATGTAGTCGATCGTCCCCTCGAAGCGGTCGTTCGGACAGCACGGCAGGGCGACGATGACGCGTTGTCCGCGACGCACGCGCGGCACGTCGGGCTCGTAGACGTCCGCCACCACCCACATCGTCGACACGTCGGCCACGACGAACAAGTTCACCGGCGTATCGGACTGACCATAGGCCACGACCTGCCCGGGACTGACGTTGCGCTCGACGATCACGCCGGAGCGAGGCGCGGTCACCACAATCTGCGTTCCGCTGTCCGCGCGCGAGGCAATGGCGGGCAGCTGATCAGCGGTGATTCCGAGCGTGTGCAGCCGCGCGGCCGCACGCTCCCGCTCCGCCACCGACTTGCGATAGTCGTTGTCGGCTTCCCGAACGTCCTTCTGCGGCACCGCCTTGATCTCGAGCAGCTCCCGCGCGAGCTTCAGCGCGGCGTCCGACCGCTCGACGTCGGAGATCGCCTTCGCGTAGTCCGACTTGGCAGTGCCGAGATCCGGGCTGTCGATGACCATGAGCTTGTGGCCGGCCTCGACGGTCTCACCCGGCCGCGCGAGCACCTCGAGCACCCGACCCGTCATCGTCGCGTGCACGCGGGCGAGCGCCTCCTCGTTGAACTGCGCCTTGCCGCTCGTCTCGAGCGACGTCGCGCGGTCCTGATACCGCGGGTGCACGACGACGACGGCGACGTTCGGCGCCGCCGCGGGCGCCGGCGGCTCGGGTTTGGCCGCGCGCGCGTCGTCGGGCCCGCGGCTACACGCGGTCAACACGGCCATAAGACACACGAGGCCGATCGTGCCGCGGCCGTTCATGGATTCACCGCGTGATCGCCGACGGCGGCCTCCAGCTGATACAGCGCGGCCCAGTACGCACCGAGTGCCCGCAGGTGCTCGAGCGACGTTTCACGGTACGTGCGCTGCGCGTCGAGAAAGTCGAGCAAGCTCACGCCGCCGCGCCGATACGCGAATTCCACCGTATCCCGCACGCGTTGGGCCTTCGGCAGGTAGGTGTCGCGCAGCAGCAGGAGCTTCTCACGCTGGATCGCCACCTGGCTCAGCGCGCCGTCGACATCGGCCAACACCTGCACGGCCGCCGCCTCCCTCAGCGCGTCGGCGCGATCGATCTCGGCGCGGGTGCGTGCGATCTCGCCCTGGTTGCGGTCGAAGATGCGCAGGGGAACACTCACACCCACGCCGTAGGTGTTCGCGCCCCCGATGCGTTCGTACGCGACGCGTGGCGTGACGTCGCTCCAGGCATTCGCGCGGGCCAGCTCGCGCTCGGCCCGCGCCCGCCCACGCGCCGCTTCCGCCGCCCGCAGATCCGGGCGCGCGTCCAGGGCGCGGCGGCGGAGGGCGACCGGGTCGAGCGGCACGTCGCGAAAGCCGAGCTCGCCGCTCAGGGTGAAGTCCGGCGTCACCGCCTCCAGTCCCACCGCCGCGCGCAGCGCGATGCGCGCGGCGTCGATGGCCTGACGCGCGTCGGCGGCGTCGCGCTCGGAGGCGAAACGCTGAACCTGGATACGCGTCAGATCGAGCTCGGAAATGTCGCCCTTGTCGGCGCGGATGCGCTGCAGGCGTTCGAGTTCGTCGAGGGTGCGGAGGTTGTCACCGGCGAGGGCCAGCGTTGCCCCCGCCACGAGAGCGTCGGTGAACGCCTTCTTGACCTGCGCCACGGTCTGGCGTCGCACATCGTCGAGCTCGGCGGCGCTCACCCGGCTGGCGGCGCGGGCGGCATCGAGCCGACGTCCACGCTTGCCGCCGAGCTCGATCGGCTGTTCGAGTGCAAAGAAGTGCTGCGGCTCGACGGAGGAGCTGCCGAGCTGGTCGCCCGTGTAGGACGTCGTGGGATTGGGACGCAGCCCGGCCGTGATCTCCTGCGCCTGTGTCGCCCGATACTCGTGCTGCTTGGCCCGCACGGTGGGACTTTCCCGAAGCGCGAGCGCGACGGCCTGCTCCAGCGACAAACGCGTCACCGGCGTCTGGGCCTGCGCGAGCGGGGCGGAGACGAGGATGACCGCCACCACCAATATGAGCTTCACCATGACCTCTCCTTGCGTGAAACCGGTCAGAGGAATCAGCGCGCGCGAGGAGCGGTCAGGCGGAGGGTGCGTCGGCGAGCGTCGCGCGCGGCAGCAGCATGCGCGTGGCGGGCGTCGGCGCGAAACGGCGGACACGCGGAGTGGCGGCGTGCTCGACACGCGCGGCGCCGGCGAGCTGTCGGGCCGCGAGGGCAGCGCCGAGCATCAGGCTGAACGTCAGAGCCGCGAGGACGACACGCTTGAGGTCGTCGTGATGCGAGTCGGCCGGCCGTACCGCTTCGGTCTGCGTGAACGGCAGGAAGTCGGAGCCGTCGACATCGAGGACCTCGAACAAGATGAACGAGCAGACGAGCCCGAGACACGCCAGGTAGATGGCGAGCAGGAGCCGAGGCCAGCGGGCGCTTCTGAGGGCGGCTTGCACGTCTGAACAAGTACCACAAATCGTCTTGTCCTGTCGATAATTGCGGTCCGATGGCTGTGACGGCGCTCGGCATCGCCCTGATCCTCGATCTGAGCCTCGGCGACCCCCTCAATCGTCTGCATCCTGTCGCATGGATGGGCAGCGGCATCGACGCTGGGAGGCGTGCGCTGTGCCGCGGCGGAAAGGCTCGGCTGTTCGTCGGCGGCGCGCTTGTGACAATGGGTATCGCGGCCGCCTCGGTGGCGGCCGGCGTCGCGCTCACGGCGCTCGCGGCCCGGCTCGGCCCCGCCGGTCCCGTGCTCGAAGGCCTCGCGCTCTGGCTGCTGCTGTCGCTGCGCGGGCTGGTGGACGCCGCGCGTGCGGTCGCCATGCCGCTGGCCCGGGGCGACATCGCCGCCGCACGCGAGCTGGTGGGGTTTCATCTCGTCAGTCGGCCGACGGCCACGCTCGCTCCCGACGAAGTGGCCTCCGCCGCCGTCGAATCGCTCGCCGAGAACCTCACCGACGCGCTCATCGCTCCGGTGTGCTTCTATCTCGTCTTCGGGCTGCCGGGCGCCGCCGCCTATCGCGCGATCAACACCGCCGACGCCATGATTGGCTACCGTGACGGGGCGCTCGAATGGTTCGGCAAGTTCGCCGCGCGACTCGATGACGTTCTGAATTTCGTCCCGGCCCGAGTCGCGGCGCTCGGACTCGTCGTCGGCGCCGCGGCCGCGGGTGAGGACGCGCAGGACGCCGCGCGGGTGCTGCGACGTGACGGCGCGCGAACGGCGAGTCCCAACGCCGGCCTCACCATGGCCGCCATGGCTGGCGCCCTCGGCCTCACGCTTGCCAAGCGCGGCGCCTATACGCTCGGCGACGGTCGACCGCCGACGGCGGCGGACGTTGGGCGTGCCGTGCGCGTCGTCGGATGGGCCGCCGCGCTGACGCTCGGCGCGCTCCTTCTCCTCGATTCCCTTGTGCTTTTTCTTGCGGGCGGTCAGAGAGCGCTGAGTATCATCTAGGGCGTCGCCGCGGAGGGCGATGTTGGCATCAATGACGGTTACCGATCGGCTGACGGATGGAGTACGCGCCGCGCTGGCGGCGGCGGGGCTGCCCGAGGCGGACGACTGTGCGTGGGAGGTACCGCGCCAGGCAGAGCACGGCGATTACGCCACGAACGTCGCGATGACGCTGGCGCGCGCGGCGAAGCGGCCCCCGCGCCAGATCGCCGACGCGGTCGCGAAGAATTTTCCCGCGATGCCGGAGGTCGCTCGCGTGGAGGTCGCGGGCCCGGGATTCCTCAACGTTTTCCTGGCGGCCGCGTGGACGTCCGGCGCGCTGCACGAGATCCTCGACGCCGGTGCCGGCTACGGGCTCGGCACGAGCCAGGCGGGGCGATCGACACGGCTCGAGTTCGTCTCCGCCAATCCCACAGGGCCGCTCGTCATCGTGAACGCGCGCGCCGCCGCGGTCGGCGACTCGCTCGCGCGGCTGCTCCGGGCGCAGGGGGCGCGCGTCACCGCCGAGTTTTACGTCAACGATGCCGGGAACCAGTTCGAGAAGTTCGCGCGCTCACTCGAGGCGCGCGTGCGCCAGCTGTTCGGCGAGGACGCTCCGCTTCCCGAAAAGGGCTACACGGGCGACTACGTCGTGGACCTCGCCGCGCGCTACGTGGAGGAGCACGGCGGCGGCCGTCCGGCCGCGCTCGAGATGCCCGAGCGCGAGCGCGTCGAGCACTTCGGTCGATGGGCCGTCGAGCACTACGTCGCCGAGCAGCGGCGGGTGCTGCATGACTACGGCGTCGATTTCGACGTGTGGACCTCCGAGCAGCGCGATGTGCGCGATCGCGGCCTGGCCGAAAAAGTGGTCGAGGAGCTGACGCGGCGTGGACTGACCTACGAGCAGGACGGCGCGCTGTGGTTTCGGTCGACTACCGCGGAGGCCGGGGAGGACGACAAGGACCGCGTGCTGCGCCGCCGGACGGGTGAGCTGACCTACTTCGCCGTGGACATCGCGTACCACCAGTACGTGAAGTTCGCCGGCGATGACCGCGTGATCAACCTGCTCGGTCCCGACCACCACGGTTACGTTTCACGGATGCGCGCGGCTATGGCCGCCCTCGGGCACCCGCCGGAAGCGTTTCAGGTGTTCATCGTCCAGCTCGTCACGCTGCTGCGCGAAGGTCAGCCCGTGCGGATGTCCAAGCGGCGGGGCGAGTTCGTGTTGATGGAAGAGCTGCTGGAGGAAGTCGGGCGCGACGCCGCGCGCTTCACGTTCCTCACGCGGCGCCACGACAGTCCGCTGGACTTCGATCTCGCGCTGGCGACGCGGCAGTCGAGCGACAACCCCGTGTACTACGTGCAGTACGCGCACGCGCGGATCCGCTCGATCCATCGGCAGGCGGCCGAGCAGGGCATCGCGATTCCGGCGTGGCGCGACGTCGATCTGTCGCCGCTGGGCGCTGCCGAAGAGCAGGCATTGATCAAGCGGCTGCTCGAGTATCCGAATCTCGCGGCCGCCGCCGCCCGCGCGCTGGAGCCACATCGCATCGCGTACTGGCTCACCGAGCTGGCGGGGATCTTTCACCCCTACTACAAGAATCATCGCGTGCTCCAGGACGATCGCCGCCTCATGCTTGCGAGACTCGCGCTGTGCACAGCCGTGGGGCAGGTCATCGCGAACGGCCTGGCGCTGCTCGGCGTGAGCGCGCCCGAGACGATGTAGATGGCGCGCAACGCGCGGCGGCGGCGCGGCGGTCTCTTTGTCCTGATCGGCATCCTCACGATCCTCGGCGTGACGTTCGCGGCGGGTGTGTATGCCGGGCGGATCTGGATGGCGCGCTCCACCGTGAAACTGGCGCGCGTGACCGAGGCCGACACCGGGCGGCGTGCGCCGAGCCGTGGCGCGAAGCTGCCGGAGACGCCGTCGCCGCAGCTGACGTTCTATCACGAGCTCACCGCGCCACTGACTGCGCCGCCGCCGCCGCCGAAGCCCGCGAAGTCGGTGCCCCCGTTGCTGAGTCCGCCGCGTCCCGACGAGCAATCCGCGTCGGTGGCCGGGCGAGACGGAGCCACGACTGTTTCGGGCAGACCAGCTGCGGATCGAGCCGGTCTCGCGGCGCCGGCGATGACAAGCCGCTTCACCGTGCAGGTCGCCGCCTATCGCGTACGCCCGCAGGCCGAGGCGCTGCGCGAGTCGCTCGCTTCCGCCGGCCACGACGCGCGCGTGGTCGAGGTCGACGCGCACGGCCCGGTGTACCGCGTGCAGGTCGGCGAGTTTCCCACGCGCGAGGCCGCCCGCGCGCTCGCCGTGCGCCTCAGTGGCGAGCGCTCCTCGGTCGCGCCCATCGTCACTCCGCGCTGACTTGGCGACGGCGCGTCCGGGCCGCGTGCTGATCAGCGAGCCCGAGCTGCGGCGACGCATCGCAGAGCTCGGTCAGCAGATCGCGCGAGATTACGCGGGAGAAACCCCGGTGCTGGTGGGCGTGCTGCAGGGCGCCTTCCTCTTCATGGCGGACCTGGTGCGCGCGATTCCGAGCGACATCACGACGGACTTCATCGGTCTGGCCTCGTACGGAGCAGGCAACCGCTCGTCCGGCCAGGTGCGGATCGTGTCCGACCTCGCGATGCCGGTCGAAAACCGTCACGTCGTCGTCGTGGAGGACATCGTCGACACCGGACTCACGATTTCGTATCTGCGGCGCAATCTCGAGGCGCGCCACCCGCGCAGCGTGCGTGTTTGCGCGCTCGTCGACAAGATCGAGCGGCGACAGGTCGACGTCCGCATCGATTACGTCGGCTTCACCATTCCCAACGTGTTCGTGGTCGGCTACGGCTTCGATTTCGGCGGTCTATATCGCAATCTTCCGTACGTCGCTGCGCTCGACGAAACACGCCCCTGACGCGCTGTGTCAGCCCCCAGCTGACCTTTCTCGCTGTGCTAGACTGTTGGCGATGAACCAGGTTTACAAAAACCTCGCGCTCTGGATGGTCATCGGCCTCATCGTCATCCTGCTCTTCACGGTGTTCTCCAATACGCAGCCGGGAGGGCAGGAGTCGCCTAACTTCTCGGAATTCCTGAAAGCGGTCGAGCAAGGGCGCGTGGAGTCGGTGGTCATCCGCGGCAATCTCGTCACGTACAACCTGCGTGACGGCTCGCCGACGCAGCGGACCTACATCGTCGACTACCCGGACCTGGTCAAGATGTTGCGTGACAAAGGTGTGCGCATTGCCGTGAAGCCGCCGGACAGCAACCCCTGGTACGCCATCTTCCTCCAGTGGGTGCCGATGCTGCT
>DAIRVP010000154.1:0-12612 GCA_036802765.1 Candidatus Rokuibacteriota bacterium | reverse complement strand
CTCAATCGCCCGTTCCGGGGTCAGAAGCTCGTCCAGACGGTGCTCCTGATGCCGTTGATGATCGCCCCCGTCATTGCGGCGATCATGCTGCGCTGGATCTTCAACGATCAGTTCGGAATCGTGAACGTCGTGCTGGAAGCGCTCGGCTTCGAAGGCCAGCCGTGGATGGCGCAGCGCTGGACGGCGTTCTCGGTCATCGTCCTCACCGACGTGTGGCTGTGGACGCCGTGGTTCACGCTGCTCCTGCTCGCGGGCCTGCAGAGCCTTCCACGCGAGCCGTTCGAGGCGGCGGCCATCGACGGCGCCGGACGCTGGAGCGTCTTTCGCTTCGTCACGCTGCCGCTGCTCCGCTCTGTCCTCATCGTGTGCGCGGTCATTCGCGCCATCGATGCGTTTCGCACCTTCGACATCGTCTGGACGCTCTCGGGCGGGGGGCCCGGCCGTTCCACGGAGCTCTTCAGCATCTACGCCTATGTGTACGCGTTTCTCAATCTGGACTTCGGCAAGGGATCCGCGGCCGCCATGATCGGCGGCGCCGTCATTCTCGTCGTCGGCCTCGGGCTGCTGCGCGCGCTGGACCGCCTGGTGGAGGTGTCGCAGTGAGCGCGCTGCGCCGCGCCGGCTTCGCGGTCACGGTGGGTCTCGTGTGCCTCGTCTTCGCCTTCCCCGTGCTCTGGCTAGGCCTGACGTCGCTGCGGCCGCAGTCCGGCATTTACTACGTTCACCGCGGCACCGAGTTCACGCTCGGCAATTTCGGACAGGTGCTGCGCAACGAGCGCATCGTCCAGGCGTTCGTCAACAGCGCGCTGATCTCGACGCTGGCCACCCTGCTCTCGCTGATGGTCACGGTCACGAGCGGCTACATGCTGTCGCGCTATCGCGGCGTGCTGTCGCGCGCGTGGTTCGGCACGATCTACGTCTTCCGCTGCGTGCCCTACATCTCCTGGGTGTTGCCGCTCTACTTCGTGACTCAGGCGTTGGGCGTCTACGATTCCTACCCGGGGCTGCTGCTGCCGCACATCGCGGTGCACATCTGCTTCTTCTCCTGGCTGATGAAGGGCTTTTTCGACGGGATCGACCCCTCGATGGAGCACGCGGCGCTGCTGGATGGCTGCACGCGCTGGGGCGCGTTCGTGCGCGTGGCGCTGCCGGCGGCGGTGCCGGCCATCGCGGCGTTGGCCGTGCTGTGCTGGCTCTTCACCTGGAACGAGTTCCTGTTCGCGCTGATCCTCACCGGCCAGCGCACGCCGGTGATCACGGTGGTGATGGCGCAGTTCGTCCACGAGATGGGCATCGAATGGCACCTCATGAGCGCGACGGCGATCCTCGCGCTGGTGCCCGCGTTTCTCCTCACCCTGTTCGGACAGAAGTACGTCATCCGGGGATTGCGGATCTGAGCGTGCGCGCCGAGCGCACGGGGAGGTCGAGCATGTCGAGTCGACGACACTGGGCGGTGGCGGCCGCGGCGTTCGTGCTGCTCATCGTGGGCACGTCCGGGGCGCAGGCGCCGAAGGAGATCCGGGTAGGGTATCAGCCGAACCCGATCCAGGACGCCTCCATCGCGATGATGGAAAAATGGGGCGCACAGCACGGCGTGAAGATCACGAAGATTCCGAACTCGTACGGCGTCTACGTCGAGAAGATGACCGCCTCGCTGACCTCGAACTCCGACCAGTACGACGTCATCTGGCACAACGACGACTGGGGCCAGCTGTGGAAAAAGCTGCTGGAACCGATGGACGACATCCCCGGCCTGAAGTTCGCCGACAAGTGGGGGATGGATCCGATCATCTTCAACAACGACGAGGGTAAAACGACCGTGGTGCCCCTGGGCCACACCTTCGGCGTCTTCTTCTACCGCACCGACGTCGTGAGCGAGAGCGAGCTGCCGAAAACGCACGCCGAGCTCGTCACCGTGAGCAAGAAGCTGCAGGACGCCAAGAAGGTCAAGTGGGGCTACGTCGGCGCCATGGCCATGAACCACACGTGGTTCTCGTGGTTCTGGACGATGTGGACGGACGAGTGCGACGTGCTGCTACCCGTCTACAACCGCGACAACGCGACGCTCGCGAAGAACGGCTGGAAATCCGGCATGACGGAGCCGTGCATGAAAGAGATCGCCGAGTACTGGTGGGACGCGATCAACACGCACAAGATCAGCCCCAAGGGCATGCCGGCCTACGATCGCAACGAGGCCAATGCCGTCTTCATGGCCGGCGACGCCGCCTTCACCGTCGCCGATTCCGTCTACTGGGCGACGTTCAACGATCCCGCGAAGTCCAAGATCGCGGGCAAGGTCGGCATCACGTACTTCCCGCTCGGGCCGCGGCGCAAGGATCACTTCGCCTGGAACGACATCTGGGGCTGGGCGGTCCCGAAGTCGATCTCCGCGGAGCGCAAGAAGCTCGCGAAGCAGATGCTGTCGGACATGATGACGGACGAGGCGGGCCAGATGGAGCTGTGGAAGCGCACCGGCGCGCCGCCACCGAACGTGCAGTTCTGGGACAAGATCGCCAAGGACGATCCGTTCATGAACCAGCTCAAGAAGTACGCGCTGGACGTGAAGCGGAAGGCGCATTCCGCGTACTACTTCGAGAAGTGGCCGGCCGTGCACAAGGCCTTCAACGACGCGGCGACCAAGGCGCTGACCGGCGACCGCAAGGACATTCCGAAGGCGCTCGAGGAAGGCGCCGTCGCCGTGCACAACGCGGCCAAGTAGTAGGATGAGGCGATGACCGACGGGGCACGTGGGCTGGCCCGGGGGCTCACGAATTACGGCGACGCGGACTTCTCGCTCTATCTGCGCCGCTCGTTCGCGACGTCCATGGGCTATTCACGCGAGATGCTCGCGCGCCCCGTCGTCGGGATCGCGCAGTCTGCGAGCGGCTTCAACAACTGCCATCGGCACTTTCCGGAGCTGATCGACGCCGTCAAGCGCGGCGTGGTCGCGGCCGGCGGGCTACCACTGGACTTTCCGACCATCTCGCTCGGCGAGGTGTTTCTCTCGCCGACGAGCATGATGTTCCGCAACCTCATGGCCATCGACGTCGAGGAGATGATCCGCGCTCAGCCGATGGACGCGGTCGTGCTGGTCGGCGGCTGCGACAAGACCGTGCCCGCGCAGCTGATGGGCGCGGCGTCGGCCGACGTGCCGGCCGTGCAGCTGCTCGCCGGACCGATGATGCCGATGCCGTATCGCGGCGAGCGACTCGGCGCCTGCACCGACTGCCGGCGCTTCTGGGCGAAGTACCGCGCCGGCGGACTCGACGCGACGGAGATTCGTGAGATCGAGGGCAATCTCGCGACGACGGCCGGCACGTGTGCCGTGATGGGCACCGCGTCGACGATGGCGTCGATCGCCGAGACGCTCGGGATGGCGCTGCCCGGCACGGCGGCAATTCCCGCGGTGCACGCCGACCGACTGCGCGCCGCCGAGGCCAGCGGCCGACAGGCTGTGGCGCTCGCCGCCGCCGGGTTGCGGCCGTCGCGCATCATCACCGCGAAGTCCGTCGAGAACGCGCTCCGCGTGCTGCTCGCGATCGGCGGCTCGACCAACGCGATCATCCACCTGACGGCGATCGCCGGACGCGTCGGCGTGCCGATCTCGCTGAATCGTCTCAACGAGCTCAGCGACTCGACGCCGGTGCTCGTGGATCTCAAGCCGACGGGCCAGCACTACATGTCGGATCTGCACGCGGCGGGCGGCGTGGGTGCGGTGCTGCGCGAGCTGAAGCCGCTGCTGCACCTCGACTGCCTGACGGTCACCGGGGAGACGCTGGGCGCGAGGCTCGCGGCCGAGCCGGGCTGGGTGGATCGCGCCGTCGTGCGGCCGCTCGACGATCCGTACCAGAAGCAGGGCGGCCTCGTCGCGCTCTTCGGCTCGCTGGCGCCGAATGGCGCCATCCTCAAGCGGTCGGCCGCCGACGCCGCGCTGTTCGAGCGCGAGGGGCGCGCTGTCGTGTTTTCGTCGCTCGATGATCTCGCGGCGCGGGTGGATCGCGCAGATCTCGACGTCACGCCGGACGACTTCCTGGTGCTGCAGAACGCGGGACCGAAAAGCGGCTATGCGATGCCGGAGGCCGGCTATCTGCCGATCCCCGCCAAGCTCGCCAAGACCGGTGTGAAGGACATGGTGCGGATCTCCGACGCGCGAATGAGCGGCACGGCGTACGGCACGATCGTGCTGCACGTTTCACCGGAGGCGGCCGTGGGTGGACCGCTGGCTCTCGTGAAGACCGGCGATCGCATCCGCCTCAGCGTCGCGCGGCGCACGATCGAGCTGATGGTCGACGGCGAGGAGCTGCGACGGCGGCGCGCCGCGTGGACACCGCCGATCACGCCCCCGACGCGCGGCTACGCGAAGCTCTACATGAACACGGTGCTCCAGGCCGAAGACGGCTGTGATTTCGACTTCCTCAGAAAGCAGGAACCGAGCGTATGACCACGAAGCGCATCACCGGTGTGCTGTCCCCCGTCGTGACGCCGTTCAAGGCCGATCTCGCTCCCGACGCCGAGCGCTTCGTGCGTCAGTGCAAGTGGCTGCTCTCGCAGAACGTCGGGCTCGCGGTATTCGGCACGAACTCCGAGGCCAACTCGCTATCGACGGAAGAAAAAACCGAGCTGCTCGACCGGCTGGCGGCCGCCGGCGTCGATCCCGCGCGCATGATGCCGGGCACCGGCTGCTGCGCCCTGACCGACTCGGTGCGGCTGACGAAACACGCGGTGAAGCTCGGCTGCGCGGGCGTGCTGATGCTGCCGCCGTTCTATTACAAGGGCGTCTCCGACGACGGGCTGTTCCGGAGCTTCGCCGAGATCGTCGAGCGGGTGGGCGACAGCGCGCTGCGCATTTACCTCTATCACATTCCGCCGGTGTCGAATGTGCCGATCACGCTCACGCTGATCGAGCGGCTGCTGAAAGCGTATCCGGGCACGATCGCCGGGGCCAAGGACTCGGGCGGCGACTGGAACAACACCAAGGCGATGCTCGATCGGTTCGCGAAGGCCGGCTTCGACGTCTTCCCGGGCGCCGAGACGTTTCTGCTCGCGGGCATGCGCGGCGGCGGCGCCGGCTGCATCAGCGCCACGGCCAACACCAACCCCGCGGCCATCGCGCGGCTCTACGACACCTGGCGCGACGCCGATGCCGACGCCCAGCAGAAACGCCTGGACGAGATCCGCGGCACGTTCGCGAAGTATCCGATGATCCCGGCGCTCAAGGCCGCGATCGCGCACTGGTCGGGCGATGGCGAGTGGGCTACCGTGCGGCCGCCGCTCGTCGCGCTCACGCCCGAACAACGCGCGTCGCTCGTCAGCGATCTGCAAGCGCGCGGCTTCGACATGCCGGGGCTAACGCGCTAGAGGGCGCCACGAGCGTTCTCGCCAGGATCGCCGGCGCCCTGCTCGCGCTCGGTGTCGTGCTGTCCAGTGCGACCGGATCGAGCGCGCCGGCCGCGAAGCCTCCCGTCATCGGCCTGCTCGATGCCGGACAACGGATGGAATGGTGGGCAGCCTTCCAGCAGCAGCTCCGTGACCTCGGCCACGTCGAAGGCCGGACCGTTGTGTTCGAGCCACGATATGCCGCCGGCAATGTCGACCGACTCACCGCACTGGCCAGAGAATTGGCGCAGCTGAACGTCCGCGTTATCGTGACGGGCGGCAGCATCGCGACGCGGGCCGCCATCGCAGCCACCAGCACGATCCCGATCGTCATGGCCACGGGGGACGATCCCGTCGCTTCCGGCCTCGCGGCGAGCCTCGCGCGTCCCGGCGGCAACGTCACCGGAATGACGAGCATCTCGGACGACCTCGATGCCAAGCGTCTCGAGTTGCTCCGGGAGATCATGCCCAAGCTCTCGCGACTCGCCGTCCTCTGGCGCGCGGACAACCCGGTTTCCGGGCGCCGGGCGCGAGCCGTCCAGCCCGTTGCCCAGTCCATGACGCTCGACCTCCGATACCACCCAATCAAGACCGGCGACGAGCTGCCCGGAGCGTTCGCGACGATGACTCAGGAGCGGGCCGGAGCCGTGTTCGTCATCGCTGGCCCTCAGCTCTTTCCAGATCGCGAGCGCATTGCCGCCCTCGCGCTCAAGCATCGCCTGCCGAGCATGCACACCCAGTCCGAGTACGTCGACGCCGGAGGTCTCTTCTTGTACGGGCCCAGCTATCCGGAGCTTTTCCGCCGTGCCGCCGTCTATGTGGACAAGATCCTCAAGGGCGCCAAGCCCGGCGACCTGCCGATCGAGCAGCCGACCCAGGTCTCGCTCGTCATCAATCTCAAGCCCGCGCGGGCGCTCGGCGTGACCATCCCGCGCCCGATCCTGCTGCGCGCCGAGCGCGTGATCGAGTGAGGCCGCCCGTCGTGTAGACTCGATCGCATGGCTCTCGAGCACCCGTGGATCGAACCGCCGGCGCCCGCGCAGACGATCGACGTCGCGCCGGGCGTTCGATGGCTGCGCATGCCGCTGCCGTTTCAGCTCGATCACATCAACCTCTGGCTGCTCGCCGATGGCGATGGTTGGACGGCCGTCGATACCGGCGTTGCGCTGCCGCCGACGCGTGAGCGATGGGAGCAGCTGTTCGCCCACGGTCTCGCCGGCCGACCGATCCGGCGCGTGCTCGTCACGCACTTCCATCCCGATCACATCGGCAACGCCTCGTGGCTCACCGAACGCTGTCACGCCGAGCTGTGGTGCACGCAGACGGAATGGCTGGCCGCCGAATACGCGCTGCGCAGCCGCGACGACGCCGATCTGGACCGCCGCGTGGCGCACTATCGCCGTCACGGCATCGCTGAGGAACACACGGCTCAGATGCGGGCGCGCGGCAATCACTACCCAGGGCTCGTGGGCGGCCTCCCGTTTCATTTCATGCCGATCGCGGACGCCGAGACGGTGACCATCGATGGTCGCCGCTGGCGAGTCATCACCGCGCGCGGTCACTCACCGGAGCACGCGTGTCTGTGGTGCGAAGATCTGAGAGTGCTGATCGCGGGCGATCAAGTGCTGCCGCGCATCACCACGAACGTCAGCGTGTGGCCGGAGCGGCCGCACGAGAATCCACTGCGCTACTACCTCGATTCGCTCGCGCGCTTTCTCCGCCTGCCCGCCGACACCCTCGTGCTGCCGTCGCACGGCTTGCCGTTCCGAGGCCTGCACCACCGGCTGTCGACGTTGGTGCAGCATCACGATGCGCGACTGGCCGAGGCCGCCGACGCGCTGATCGAGCCCAAGACCGGTGCGGAGCTCATTCCCGTGCTGTTTCGCCGCGAGCTCGACACGCATCAGCTCGGCTTTGCCATCGGCGAGACGCTCGCCCACCTGAACTTCCTGGAGGCCGAGGGTCGCGCGGTCCGCGATCTCGGCCGCGACGGCGTCGAGCGCTTCCACAAGCCCTGAAGCGCCGATCCTCCTGAAGGCGCGGTCGCTGGCATTGTGAGTGCACCACAGCCGGCCGACGATGTCGACGCCCGTGGGTTCCGCCCCAAACGGCGGCTGACGGGATCGGCGGAATCACAGCGGGCGGGGCCTCGCGCCTCTCGGTTACGGGCGTAAAACACCCGGACACACCGAGGGCCGACGCCCCGCCCGTTGGCTATTTGAATGGGCCCCGAGATGGCCCCCAGACCCCCAACGCTCGGACACGGCCCGGGCAACCCGGGCCGCGCCTCGTTGCCTCGTCTTTTCCGATTGTCGAATGTGCGCATGGCTTATGCGATCACTTGACAGATACAACTGAATCATTTGACTATAGTCAACCATTAGTGTGCTTCGGGAGGGGCCATGGCGACCAAGGCCGAGCTCGAGCAGCGGGTCGCGGCGGTGCGACGCTTCAACCGCTTCTACACCTCGAGAATCGGGGTCCTGCATTACCTCGGCAGCGATTTCTCGCTGGCGGAGGTTCGCGTGCTCTACGAGCTGGCCCACCGCACGGACCCGCCCACCGCCAGCGAGCTCTGCCGCGAGCTGGGTGTCGATGCCGGCTATCTCAGCCGCCTCCTGCGCGGCTTCGAACGCCGACGGCTGATCACCCGGACCCAATCGGACGTCGACGGTCGTCGAAGCCATGTGGCGCTGACCGCAGCGGGCCGCGCGGCGTTCGCTCCGCTCGGCGCGCGCTCGCACGACGAGATCGTCAAGCTCCTCGCCCCGCTCGCCGAGCCCGATCAGCGCCGTCTCGTGGACGCCATGACGACGATCGAAGGCGTGCTGGGCGGCGCCGACCGCACGCCTCCATTCACGCTGCGCCCGCACCGTCCCGGCGACATGGGCTGGGTCGTGCAGCGTCACGGCGCCTTGTACGCGCAGGAGTTCGCGTGGGACGAGCGCTTCGAGGCGCTGGTCGCCACCATCGTGGCAAAGTTCATCGAACGTCACGACCCGGCGCGCGAGCGCTGCTGGATCGCGGAAAAGGACGGCCAGCGCATCGGCTGCGTCTTCCTCGTGAAGCGCAGCGCGGCGGTGGCGCAGCTACGGCTGCTGCTCGTCGAGCCGACCGCGCGCGGCATCGGTGTCGGCGCGCATCTGGTCGCCGAATGCGAGCGCTTCGCTCGCGCCGCCGGCTATCGCACGATCACGCTCTGGACGAACAACGTCTTGCTCGCCGCCCGGCGCATCTACCAGGCGGCCGGCTATCGCCTCACGCACAAGGAGCGGCACACGAGCTTCGGTCACGATCTCGTCGGTGAGACGTGGGAGAAGGGACTGTGAGTCGCCGTGGCCTGGCCACGGCCGCTGCCGCAGCCACCGGCGTGCAAGTCGGCTCGGCCATGGTCGCCACGCGCTTCGTCGTAGATCAGACTGGGCCCGCCTCGCTCGCACTGCTGCGCTATGCGATCGGCGTCCTCGTCCTGCTGCCCGCCGTGCTCGTGGCTGCGCGACCGCGTTTCGCGCCGCGCGACCTGGCCCCGATCGCCGCGCTGGGCATCGTGCAGTTCGGCGTCCTGATCGCTCTGCTCAATTACGGCCTGCGCTCCGTTCCTTCGGCGCGCGCGGCGCTCATCTTCGCCACGCTGCCGCTGCTCACGATGCTGCTCGCGGCCGCGCTCGGACACGAGCGGCTGAGTCTCGCCAAGACCGCTGCCGTGCTCCTCACGCTCGTCGGCGTGGCCATGGCGCTCGGCGAAAAGGCGCTGTGGCGCAGCGACTCGTCGCCCGGCTGGCTCGGCGAGGCCGCCGTGTTCGGTGCGACGCTGAGCGGCGCGGCATGCAGCGTGCTCTACCGGCCGTACGTGCGCCGTTACCCCACGATACCGGTGAGCGCGTTCGCAATGCTGGCCTCCGTCGGATTTCTCGCCGTTTTGGCCGCGCGCGAGGGATTTTTCGCCGGCTGGCCACACTTCACAGCCGGCGGCTGGGTCGCGATCCTCTTCATCGGCGTCGGGAGCGGCATCGGTTATTTCCTCTGGCTGTGGGCGCTGGGGAATGCGCCAGCCACGCACGTCACGGTCTTCCTCGCGCTGAGCCCGTTCACGGCGGCGGTGCTCGGCGCGCTGCTGCTCGCGGAGGCGGTGACGCTTCCGGCGATGCTTGGACTCGTCTGCGTGGCCCTCGGGTTATGGCTCGCGCACCGCGGAGAGTCGGGATAGCATCGGCCGCCATGGAGTCGCTCGTCGCATACCTGCACTACCTCGCCATCGTGCTGATCGCGGGCTTTCTCGTCGCCGAGATGGTCGTCTGCCGACCGTCGCTCGCCGCGGAGCACGTTCGGCTGCTGCCGCGCCTGGACATCGTCTTCTTCGCCGGCGCGTTGCTGGCGCTGGCCACCGGGCTGCTTCGGCTGTTCTTTTACGCCAAGGGCGTCGGGTTCTACCTGCCGAACCCGTTCTTCATCGTGAAGATGGCGCTCTACGTCGTCATCGCGATCCTGTCGATCAAACCGACCGTTTCATTCCTGCGCTGGCGCCGAGGACTGCTGGAATCGGCTGCGCTTCCGCCGGCGGCGGAGATCGCCGCGGTGCGCCGGCTCATCCACCTCGAGGTGGCGCTGCTCGTGCTGATGCCGCTGATGGCCGTGCTCATGGCGCGCGGCATCGGACGTTAGCGCACGCGGCCTGCGCGTCGCGCGGGCCGCCGACTACGGGTATCATCGCCACGGCGCCCCCGCGCGCGTGATGATCGCTCTTCGGCACGTCACCAAACGGTTCGGAGACCGCGTCGCCCTCGACGACATCTCGCTCGCCGTCGAGCCCGGGCGCACGCACGTGCTGCTCGGCTCGAGCGGATCCGGCAAGTCGACGATTCTTAGGATTGTCCTCGGTCTCGTTCGGCCCGATGCCGGCGACGTCAGCATCGAGACGGACGGCTCGACCGGCTCGTCCGCGCATCAGGTCGGGTACGTGGTGCAAGAAGGCGCGCTCTATCCGCACCTCACAGCGGCGCGCAACGTCATGCTGCCGGCGCGCGCGGCCGGCTGGGCTACGGAGCGCCAGGCGGCACGTCTCGAGACTCTCGCCACCCTCGTGGAGCTCGAGTCCGACTTGCTCGGGCGCTTCCCACACCAGCTCAGCGGTGGACAACAGCAGCGAGTCAGCTTGATGCGCGCGCTGATGCTCGATCCGCCGATCCTCCTGCTCGACGAGCCGTTGGGCGCGCTGGATCCCATCACGCGCTCGAGTCTCCAGGCACAGCTCGCGCGCATCTTCGGCGAGCTGCGAAAGACCGTCGTGCTGGTCACCCACGACGTGCGCGAGGCGTTCGTGTTCGGCTCGGTGATCACGCTTCTGAGCCATGGCCGCATCGTGCAGCAGGGAACGCTCGCCGACCTCGCGCAGCGGCCCGCCGATCCGTTCGTGTCCGAATTCCTGAATGCCCAGGCGCCGCCACCCGCGATGACACGAGACCTCGGGCGGTGAGGCGGCCGGCGTCGCTGTGCTTCGTCGGCGGTGCCGTGCTCGTCGTCCTGCTCGCGACGACAACGACGAGAGCGGAGCGGCCGACGCTCCGCGTCGGCTCGAAGTCGTTCACCGAGAGCTACATCCTCGCCGAGATCGTCGCGCAGATCATCGACGACACCGGTGAGGCGCGCGCGGAACGGCGCCTCGGCCTCGGCGGCACCGGCCTCGCGTGGGGAGCCCTCGCCAGCGGCGCGATCGACGTCTATCCCGAGTACACCGGCACGATCGCGCAAGCGATCCTGAAGGACCCGGCGCTCACGTCGGTGGACGCGATGCGCGCCAGCCTCGGTGCACAGGGCGTGATCGTCGGTAACCCACTCGGCTTCGACAACACCTACGCCCTGGCCGTCCGCCGTGACGACTCCACGCGGCTCGGCCTCCGGACGATCAGCGATCTCGTTCGGCACCCCGAGCTTCGCGCGGCGTTCGATTCCGGGTTCCTCGAGCGCGCCGACGGCTGGCCGGGTCTGCAGCGTCAGTACGGACTGCGGTTCGCCGACGTGCGCACGATGGAGCACGCGCTGACCTACCCGGCGCTCGCCGCCGGCCGCGTCGACGTCATCGATGTGTTCTCCACCGACGGGCAGCTCGCCCGTCTCGATCTCGTGCTGCTCACCGATGACCGGCGCCTATTTCCCGCCTACACCGCGGTGCTGCTCGCCCGACGCGAGCTGGCCGACCGGTATCCACGAACGTGGGAGGCGCTGCAGCGCCGGCTGGGGGCGCGTATCGACAACGCGACGATGGCACGGCTCAACGCGCTCGCAGATCTCGAGCATCAGTCGTTCGCTGAGGCGGCCGGCACGTTTCTCGGCCGGACGAGCGCGCAGGCGTCGCGACACCGCGCCGGCGAGCTCTGGAAGTTGACACTGGAGCACCTGCAGCTGGTTGCCGCGTCGCTGGCCGCAGCCGTCGTTCTCGGTTTGCCGCTCGGGATCCTGGCGGCACGTCGCCGGCGCCTGGCGCAGGCGGAGCTGATCGGTGTGGGCGTGATCCAGACGATTCCCGCGCTCGCACTGCTGACGTTCATGATCCCGTTGTTCGGCATCGGCCAGGTGCCGGCGCTGGTCGCCCTCTCGCTCTACGCGCTGCTGCCGATCGTGCGCACCACGCACGCCGGCATCGCCAGTCTGGATCCGCGACTGACCGAGATGACGACCGTGCTGGGACTGCGGGGCTGGCGGCGGCTCGCTTGGATCGAGCTGCCGCTGGCCTCGGTGACCATCATGGCCGGAATCAAGACTGCGGCCGTCGTCACCGTCGGAACGGCGACGCTGGCGGCATTTATCGGCGGCGGCGGCTACGGCACGCTGATCGTGACGGGACTGGCGCTCAATGACGTGACCACGATCCTCGCCGGCGCGATTCCCGCTGCCGTGATGGCGCTCGTGATCCATGCGGCGTTCGAGGCGCTCGATCGTGTGGTCGTGCCGCGCGCCTTGCGCGCCGCCGCCTCAGCGCCGCGTTAGCAGGTTGCTGACAAAGTCGGCCGGTTGATGTTTTCTCGCTCGTGTCGCTCCCACAAATCGCGTGGAAATTTGACTTTGGCAACACCCGCGATGCGGCCGTAACCCTACGCCCGCCGTCGCCGTCATAAACAGTAGCGGAAGAGGAGGTCAGCATGGCTCCGCCGCACGGTTACGAGGAGCGCGAACGGCCGATCACCATGGGGAAGCTGCTGTGATGTGGGCGGCGCCTGGCAGCCTCGCCATGCATCTGCA
>DAIRVP010000153.1:0-12708 GCA_036802765.1 Candidatus Rokuibacteriota bacterium | reverse complement strand
CGAAGCTCTCGAATCTCGCGATGCTATGCCGACGACACCACCGCGCGGTGCACGAAGAGGGCTTTCAGGTCGAACGACAGGCGAATGGAGAGCTCTCCTTCCGGCGCCCGGACGGGCGGGTCCTGCCAGAGGTGCCGGCGGCGGCCGCAGTGCCGGCGAACCTGATCGACGCGCTACAACTACAAAACGACGCGGCGGGGCTGCACATCAACGCGCGCACTGCAGTCCCCGGCTGGCAGGGCGAGCGCCTCGACGTCGGCTATGCGATCAGCGTGTTGCACCCGCGCGCAATCTCGAGCCCGTAAGCGCGACGCGACGACGCCGAAGCTCGGCGCCTCAGCCGGTGCGCGGCACCGCGCGCGAGCCGCGCCGCCGCGCCCGCGCAGCGCCCCCTACAGCCGCTCCTTCTCCTCCACCAGCTTCCAGTACGTGTCCTTGTTCAGGATCTTGTCGCCGCGGAACTCGTAGATGTCACAGCCACGATAGTTGAGGCGCTCACCATCGGTGCCGGTGCCGGTCACCATCCACACGCTCACGGCGCGATCGCCGCAGATGAATGCGTCGATGTGGTCCCAGCGCATGTCGGTGATGACCTTGAATCGGTCGGCGAGCACCTTCCGGATGGCGGCCTTGCCGCGGACGAGGCGGCCGTCGGGCTCGGGGCCGCGCGCCATCAGAAACGTTGCGTCCTCTGCGAAGAACGTCATGATGCGATCGACGTCGCGGCTGTTGAACGCGGCGTTGATTTCCTTCATGAGCGCTGGCGTCGGTCCGCCGGCGATGGTCTGGGTCGTCATCGAATCTCCTCCCACTCAGCAGATCACGGCCGCATCGCGTGCACCGACGGCCCCGGCCGCCGGCGCGGCGCCGCCAGGTCGGCCCACTCGCACAGCAGGCGGCGTGTGTCGCGCGGGTCCACGATCTCCTCGATCCAGAACGTCTCGGCGGAGCGGAACGGCGAGCGCAGCTTCGTTAGCCGCTCCTCGATCTCCGCCATCTTCACGCGAGGATCCGGCGCCGCGTCGATCTCCGCGCGATACGCCGCCTCGATCCCGCCTTCGAGCGGCAGCGAGCCCCAGCGCCCCGACGGCCACGCGTAACGCGTGCAATAGCGGCCGCCGTTGCGATGCGCGGCGCCGGCGACGCCGAAGCAGTTGCGCACGATGACCGAGCACCACGGGATCGTGGTCTGCCAGATCGCCGACATCGCGCGCACGCCGTGCTTGATCGTCCCGGTGCGCTCGGCGTCGAGGCCGATGAGGAAGCCGGGACAATCGACGAGATAGAAGAGCGGCAGGTGGAATGTTTGCGCGATGTCGACGAAGCGCTCGACCTTCTGACACGTGTCGGCCGCCCAGGCCCCGCCGTAGAAGAACGGATCGCTGGCCATCACGGCGACCGGCCAGCCGTCCAGGCGCGCGAGCCCGGTGATGATCGAGCGGCCGTACAGCGGCGCGATCTCGAAGAACGAGCCGGCGTCCACGACGGCCTCGACGATGGGACGCATCTTGTAGGGCTTGCGGATGTCGCGAGGGATCGCGTCCATCAGCCAATCCACGCGGCGCGCCGGATCGTCGTCACGCGCGCCGCGCGGCGCCACCTCGTCGATCGATGACGGCAAGTACGACAGGAAGCGCCGCGCGCGGGCGAACGCTTCCTCCTCCGTGTCCACGGCGTCGTCGACTGCGCCGGCCTTGAGCTGGATCTCCCAGCCGCCGAGCTCGTTCTTGCTGAGCTTCTGCCCGAGCCGCTCGACCACGGGTGGACCCGCGACGAACAGCGCAGAGATCTCCTTGACCATCACCGAGTAATGCGCGGCCGCGAGATGCGCGGCGCCGAGACCGGCGACGGAGCCGAGGCCGAGCGCGACGCGCGGAATGGTGGCGATGTTGTTCACCACCCATTCCCAGCCGCTCACGCCGGGCACGTTGGCCCGTCCCGTGGTCTCGATCGTCTTCACCGAGCCGCCGCCACCGGAGCCTTCGACCAGTCGGATCAATGGTAAGCGCAGCTCGTTGGCCATCGTCTCGCACTGCAGATGCTTTTCCTTGATCGTGGCGTCGGCCGAGCCGCCGCGCACGGTGAAATCGTCGCCGCCGACGACGACCGGGCGGCCATCGACTCTGGCGCGGCCGAAGACGAAGTTGGAGGGCGTGAACGTCTCGAGATCGTTCGCGGCGTCGTAGATCGCCTTGCCGGCGATCTTGCCGACCTCGTGAAACGTGCCGGGATCCACGAGCTTGGTGATGCGCTCGCGGATCGTCATGCGGCCGCCCGCGTGCTGTCGCTTCACGCGCTCGGGACCGCCGAGCTCCTCCGCCATCGCTTCGCGACGGCGCAGCTCGTCCATCTCGGACTGCCAGGTCATGCGCGAATCTTACGCCAGCGGCGGGCGGCGCCGGTGGAAGTCGGTGCGCGCCTGCCACGCACGCGCGGCGGCGAGGATAGTGTTCTCCTCCCACGCGCGGCCCATGAACTGCAAACCGACCGGCATGCCCTCGGCCGTGAGACCGCACGGCACGCCGACCGCTGGCAGTCCGGCGGCGTTGCCGATGGCGCCGAGCGGGTCCGGGAACGATCCGCGGATCGCGCTGCGGAACTCGGCGCCCAGACGCGGCCCCGCGGTGGCGCGGCTCGGCCCGACGATCGCGTCGAAGCGACGCAGCACGCCGTCGATCTCGCGCGCGACGACGCCGCGCAGCCGCAGCGCGCGCAGATAGTCCTTGGCCAGGATCACGTCGCGCGCATAGGGCGTCACGCGGTCTTCCGGCGCGGTGAGCCCGGCGATCGCCCCGCTTTCGATCATCTGCTCGCCGGCCGAGGCGGCTTCGGCCCACAGGATGATGCGCGCCATCGGCTCGTACGGCCGCTCGGGCAGCGTGATCTCCTCGACGCTGCCGAGCACTTTCAGCGTGTCGAGCGCCGCGGCCACGGTGTCGCGCACGCCGGGCTCGGTCGCATCGACCGTTCCGCGCACGACGGCGAAGCGGAACTGCCGCGCGGCACCCGCGTCGTAGCGATACGGCCGATCGATGCTCGTCGCGTCACGCGCGTCGACGCCCGCGATCGCGTCGAGGACCAGGCCGCAATCGTCGGCGGTGAGCGCCATCGGACCCAGCTTGTCGAGCGTCCAGCAGAGCGCCATCGCGCCGTGGCGGCTTACGCGGCCGTACGTCGGGCGCAGCCCGGTGATGCTGCAGTACGTCGACGGACCCAGAATCGAGCCCCACGTCTCCGAGCCGACGGCGAACGGCACGCAGCCGGCGCCCACCGCGGAGCCCGAGCCGCTCGACGATCCGCCGCTCCATGCGTCCGGCGCCCACGGCGAGATCCCTGGTCCCGTGAACGACGCGTTCGGCTGGCGATAGCCCATGCCGCCGGCGAATTCGACCATCGCGAGCTTGCCCACGAGGACCGCACCCGCGTGCTCGAGTCGCTCGATGACCGTTGCGTCGAAGTCGAAACGGCGATCCTTGAACGGCGCCGCGCCCCACGTGGTCGGGATGCCGCCGCTCGTCGCCAGCAAGTCCTTCGCGCCGTACGGGATGCCGTGCAGCGGCCCGCGGTCGCGCCCGGCTTTCAACTCTTCTTCCGCGCGGTGCGCCTGTTTCAGCGCTCGCTCGCGCGTGAGCGTGACGACGGCGTTCAGCTTGCGGCCGACGGTATCCAGCCGGTGCAGCGCTTCTTCGGCGAGCGCGACAGGCGAGACGCGTCCCGCGCGGATGTCGGCGCCGAGCTCACGGATGGTACGGAAGGCGACAGTCACGAATCGGCTCGGTAGGGGATGAACGGCTGCGCCGGCTCCTGGTCGTCGGCCATCTTCACGGCGCGCAGCGCGGCCAGATCGCGCACGAGACCCTCGACGGTCTTTCGCAGATCGTCGAGCTGCGCGGCGTCGAGCCGATCCGCGTACCGGTGTCGGATCAGCGCGAACAGGATCTCGGCTTCGTCTACTGCAGCCACACCGGGGTCAGCACGAGATCGAAGTTCGGGTGCAGCTTGAAGCCCTGCACGCGCTTTCGGTGGACGATGACCTGCTTGCCGTGGTCGATGAAGATCCACGGCGCGTCCTCGACCACGAGCTTCTGCGCCTCACGGTAGAGCGGCACACGCGCCTTCTCGTCGATCGTCGTGCGGCCACGGCGCAGCAGATCGTCCACGCGATCGTTCTGGTAGTAGCCCGCGTTGAACGCCGGCGGGAAGCGATCGGAGGACAGGAGCATGTACATCATGTGGTCGGGGTCGCCGATCGACGGATTCCAGGACATCTCGGCCATGTCGGGCTGCTCGAGATACTTACGGAGATACGCGCCCCACTCCATCGTCTGGATCTTGGCGCGCACGCCGACCTGTGCGAGGTTGGCCTGGATCACCGTGGCCATCTCGACCGGCGACTGCATGCCCGACCCCGACTCAGGGACCAGGAACGTGATGTCGAACCCGCTCGAGTAGCCCGCCTCTTTGAGCAGCGCGCGCGCCTTCTCGAGGTCGTGCGGATAGCGCGCGGTGTTCTCCTCGTAGTACGCGCCGTAGACAGGCGACATCGGCCCGCGCGAGACGATGGCCGTGCCGCGCAGGATGTCGCGGATGATCGCGTCCTTGTTCACCGCGTGGTTGAGCGCCTGGCGCACGCGCTTGTCCTTCAACACCGGATGGCGCGTGTTGAGCGTGACGTACCAGACCGCGGACGAGTTGCTCTCGGCGACGACGACGTTCGGATCGCGCCGCAGCTCGTCCAGCGCATCCGGCGGCACGTCCATGGTGAGATCGATGTCGCCCGTCTTCAGCGCCACGAGGCGCGCCTGCGCCTCGACGATCGGCACGTAGATCGCCTGTCGGATCTTCGGCGCGCCGCCCCAGTAGGCGTCGTTGCGCGTGAGCACGACCTTCACGCCGGGCTCCCACGTCTCGAGCTTGAACGGACCGGTGCCCACCGGGTGCTTGACCACGTCCTTGCCCCATTTCTTCAGCGACTCGGGGCTGAACATGAACAGCGACTGGTGCGCGAGATATTGGAGAAATGGCGTGAGCGGCGACTTGAGCTTGATCTGCACGCTGCTCGCGTCGAGCACCTCGACGCCGGCGACGTTGCCCAGGAAGCCCTTCACGTACGGGTAGGTGCCCGTGGCGTAGTAGGGGCCTTTGTCGTTCAGCTGTCGCTCGAAGACGAACTTGACCGCCTCAGCGTTGAACGGCGTCCCGTCGTGAAACGTCACGTTCGGGCGCAGCTTGAACGTGTAGGTGAGACCGTCCTTGGAGATGTCCCACGACTGGGCCAGGCCGGGGACGAGCTTGTAGCTGCCGAGCTCCTGACCGACGAGGCCTTCGAAGATCCGCTTCGTGACGCGCGCCGAGTTCAGGTCGGTGATCTGCGGCGGATCCATGGTCACCGGCTCGGCGACGAGACCGATAACGATGGCGTCCTTCGGCGGCGCGGCCGAGGCAGCGGTCACCAGGCCGAGGACGACGAGGACGGCGACGACGAAGCGGCGTGTGCGCATGCGATGGCCCTCCTGAAAGGCGGCTGATTCTAACACCAGGGCCGGCGCCGCCGACCTACGCGCGCCGCTCGAAGTCGATGAAGCCGCGCTCGACGTCAGTCGACTTGAGCGTCACCTCGACGTGGTTGCCGACGTCGAGGCCGTCGAAGCCGCGCACGAGCCGGCCTTCGACGGGCGGCCGCGCGATCCGTACCCAGGTGCCTTTGTCGGATGCGCCGGTCACGAGCGCGTCGAAGCGCTCGCCGATGCGGCCCTCGAGCAGGAGCGCCGCCGCGGACTTTCGCACCTGGCGCTCCACCTTCGCGGCATCGTCCTCCTGCTCGGTGCAGTGGCGTGCGAGCGCGTCGAGCTCGTTCGCGCCGTACGCGGGCGGACGGTCGACCAGCGCGCATTTCAGCAGGCGCTGTGTGATCAGGTCGGGAAAACGCCGGTTCGGCGCTGTGGAGTGCGCGTAGTCGCGGACGGCGAGCGCGAAGTGTCCGGTGGGCGGCTGATCCGGCCGATTCAGCACGTACTCGCCCTTGCCGAGCAGCTTCACGATCGCGAGCGAGAGATCGGGAAAGCGCTCGGGATCCGCCGCTCGCTGCGCCACGAGGAACGCCGCGAGCGCGGCGGCGTCCGGTGCCGCCGGAAGGCGGCTACCGTGCTCGGCCGCGAGCGCCACGATGCGGTCCCAGCGCTCCGGCGTGCGAAGCACGCGGCGCAGCGAGGCGACGTGGCGCGCGGCGAGAAAGCGCGCGGTCACACCGTTGGCGGCGATCATGAAATCCTCGATGAGCTGTCGCGCGCGGTTTTCCTCGTCGGGCTGCAGGTCGGCGAGCGCATCGCCGTCGAAGACCGCCCGTGCTTCCAGCGTGCTCAGCGCGAGTGAGCCGCGCCGATGGCGCTCGGCCTTCAGCGTCTGCGCGATGGCGTCCTGCGCCCGGAGATTGGCGTCGAGGCCCTTGACGGCCTCGGCCGCCGGCGGCAGCGGTCCGTGCCCGTCCAGCCACGCCGCGACCGCGTTGTACGCGAGCTTGGCGCGATTGCGGACGCGCGCGCGATAGACCTCGCCGGTGGCCACCGCGCCGTCGGCGCCGACAGCGATCTCGACGACGATCGCCAATCGGTCGGCATCCTGGTTGAGCGACGTGAGATCGGTCGACATCCGCTCCGGGAGCATCGGAAAAACCTGCGCCGCCGTGTACACGGACGTCGTATTGACGCGCGCGTGCGCGTCGAGGGCCGAATCCTTCGTCACCGCGGCGTCGACGTCGGCCACCGCCACCAGCACGCGTCGTGCGCCGGCCGCTGCGTCAAGCGCGACCGTGAGCTGATCCAGATCGCGCGAGTCGTCGTTGTCGATCGAGCACCACAGCAGGTCGCGGAGATCCCGCAGCGTCCCGATGCCGTCCGCCTGGCCACGCGCGGCGTCGGCCTCGGCGCGCGCGGCGGGTGAGAAGTCGGGCTCGAGACCGCGCTCGAGCATCGCGCGGCGGGCGATGTCACGCAGACGCTGGCGCGCATTTCCACGGACGTGCATGAGGTCAGGTTCATGATAGCGTGGACGGCCGTGAGCGCGCGCACAGCGGAAGTCGTAGTCTGCGGCGCTGGTATCGCGGGCATCGCGACCGCGTTTCACTTGACCCGTCAGGGCGTGAGCGACGTCGTGCTCGTCGACGAGCGGCCGCCGCTGTCGCTCACCAGCGACAAATCCACGGAGTGCTATCGCAATCTGTGGCCCGGCCCTGGCGACGCGATGGTGGCGGCGATGAACCGCTCGATCGATCTGCTGGAAGAGCTCGCGCGCGAGAGCGGCAACGTGTTTCGGATGAATCGCCGCGGCTATCTCTTCGCCACCGCCGATCCCGCGCGTGCGGCACGATTCGTCGAGTCCGCGCGCGAGGCCGAGGTGCTCGGCTCGGGCCCGGCCCGCATCCACAAGGACGCGGCGAGCGACTATCGGCCGTCTGTCCCGGACGGCTTCGAGGATCAGGCCACGGGCATCGATGTGATCACCGAGCCTGCGCTGATCCGTCGCCACTTTCCCTACCTCGCCGACGACACGCTGGCGCTGTTTCACGGCCGGCGATGCGGCTGGTTCAGCGGCCAGCAGCTCGGCATGTACATGCTCGAGCGCGCGCGGGAGAAAGGCGCGCGGCTCATGTCGGGGCGCGTCGAGCGCATCGCGACGGCGGGAGGGCGCGTGACGGGCGTGACCGTGAGCGGCACCATGCTCGCGGCGCCGCGCGTCGTGAACGCCGCCGGCCCGTTTCTTGCCCCGACTGCACGAATGCTCGATGTCGAGCTGCCGGTGTTCTGCGAGCAGCACGCCAAGATCGCGTTCGCTGACACGCTCGGCGCGCTGCCGCGCGAGGCGCCGCTGCTGATCTGGATCGATCCCGTGCGCGTGGGGTGGAGCGACGACGAGCGCGCCGCGCTCGCGACGAGCCGCCCCGATTTGCTCGAAGAGCTTCCGACGGGCGTGCACGGCCGTCCCGAGGGCAGCGGTGACAGTCCGATCGTCCTGCTGCTGTGGACGTATCATCTCGATCGCGTCGAGCCGGTGTTCCCGATGTCGTTCGACCCCGCGTACACCGAGCTCGTCATCCGCGGCATGGCGCGCATGGTGCCGGCGTTCGCGCGCTACGCCGATCGCCTGCCGCGCGCGGTGGTCGACGGCGGCTACTACACCAAGACGCGTGAGAATCGCTTCCTGGCCGGTCCGCTGCCTGTCGAGGGCGCGTATGTCTGCGGTGCGCTCGGCGGCTACGGCTTGATGGCCGCCAACGTGGCCGGCGAGCTGGTGGCCAGCCACGTGACCGGGCGATCGTTGCCGCCCTACGCACCGGCGTTCACGCTCGCGCGCTACGACGATCCGGCGTATCGAGCGTTGCTCGAGCGCTGGGGTGATTCGGGACAGCTCTAGCTCTGACGAGGAGGGATCGCATGGTGACGATCAAAGATCTGGAAGCGTTCGGCGACGGTTGGAATCGGCACGACGTCGACTTCATCATGACGTTCATGGCCGACGATTGCGTGTTCGAGACGACGGCGGGCAAGGACATCTGCGGCACGCGCTACGAGGGCCGCGAGCGCGTCCGCGAGGCGTTCGCCAAAGTCTTCAAGATGTTCCCCGACGCGAATTTCGGGCAGGCGCGCCATTTCGTGGCCGGCGACCGTGGGCTGTCGGAGTGGGTGTTCACCGGCACCACCGCCGAGGGCAAGAAGATCGAGGTCAACGGCTGCGACGTCTTCACCTTCCGCGGCGACAAGATCGTGAAGAAGGACTCCTACTTCAAGAATCGCTTCGCATGACGGATCCGGGCCGGGTGGTGAAGATCGTCGTCACCCCCGGCTCCGGAGCGGGGGCGGCGCGACACGTCGCGCGTCGGCTCAGGCGCCTGCTGCGGCGCCGGCGCTGGCAGGCCGACATCGAGTCCTTCGGCGATCTGGAAACTCTCCGTCACTGGGCGTCCACGACCCCGGGCGGCTTTGATTATCTCGTCTGCATCGGTGGCGATGCCACGCAGAGCGCCGCGGCGCCGGCGGCAATCCGCTCGAGCGCCGGTTTCGTCCCGGTGCCCGCCGGCTTCGGCAACATCTTCGCGAGCGTCTTCCGTTATCCGGACCGGGCCGATGCCGTGATCGACCTGCTGGAGCACGGCGAGCGACGCCGCGTCGACGTGGGCGCGACGGGCGACGAGTTGTTCCTGTCGCATCGCTCGTACGGGCTGCTCGAGCACATCCAGGAGGTGGCGGAGCGCGGACGACGCCAGCCTAAAAACCGGATGCTCCGCTATCTCTGGTACTGGGGCGTGGGCCGACGCTTCCTCTTCAGCGCGCGGCTGGCCGGCTTCCAGGTCGAGGTCGACGGCGCCGACGTGGCAAAGGACGCGGTGCTCGTCACCGTCGCCAACGTCGAGACGTATCGCGGATTCCTCAGCCTGACGCCGGCCGCCTCGCCGATCGACGGGATGTTCGACGTCTTCCTCATCCCACGCGTCGGAAAGCTGTGTCTCGCATGGCGATTGTTCGCGCTGCTGCTGCGCCTGCCTGGACGCTGGGACGGTGGGCGCATCTACCGTGGTCGCCGCGTGACGGTGACGACGCCGCGCCGGCGCGAAACCCTGCGTACGCGCCGCCGGGTGCTGCCGCTGCTGGTTCCCGCTGGAGCGATCGAAGCACTGCGCGCGCGGACGCTCGACGACGATCCGCCGGTCGAGACGCCGGCGGAGCGCGCGTCCTAGCGATCGGCCAGACGCATTCCCAGAAGGACCAGCAGTCCGACGATGATCCACACGATCTGACGGGCCCGCCGCACGACGCTGAAGGCGAGACCCGCGGCGGCGCCGAATCCGAGCGCGCCGAACGCCGCGGCATTCGCGCCCTCGAAGGCGCCGAGGCTGGCGGGAACCATGAACGACGCGAAGCGCACGCCCGAGCCGAGCGCCTCGATCACCGTGGCCGTCGGGACCGACGTCGTCACGCCGAGCAGCCACAGCATGAGCGTCGCTTCGAGGGCGGCACCGACGAGCCAGCCGAGCGTGTGGAAGCCGGTCGAAGCCGCGAAGCGACGCCACTCGTGACGGTAGTAGTGACGCAGCGAGGCGTCGAGCCTCTCCGCGGCCGTCGCATTGGCGGTAAGGCCGGCCCACGCGATCAGGCGCCCGCCGTGACGCACGAGCCCGCCCACCTGCGCGCCGAAAAATCCGCCCACGGCGAACACTTCGATGACGAGCAGCCACAGCATTGCACGCAGCACCGGCCCGCCGACGTCCAGCGCCGTCCACGCGAGCACGATGCCGACGACGAGGAAGATCGCCTGCGCGATCACGATGGTCGTCTTGGCGATGACGATCGACGGCACGCTCTCGGCGTACGAGACGTCGCGCCGGACGAGCCACGCCTTGGCCGCTTCGCCGCCCACCGAGCCGACCGCCGTCACGACGTTGAGCGCTTCGCCGGCGAGCCGCGCGCCGTAGAGTCGCCAGAACGGCGCGCGGTCGCGCGCAAATGCAAAGCGCCAGCCGAGCGTGTCGACCGCGAGGATGAGCGCGTACGGCAGGCACAGGAGAATGAACTGCCACCAGGCCAGCGCGCGCAGTGTCGTGAGAATCGGCGCCGCGCCGACACGGTGGATCAACACCGCAAGCAGGATCGCGCCCCCGACGAAGAGCAGCGGTTTGACGAATCTCACGGTACATATCGTGCATGAGGGCGGAAGCCTCGCGCTATCGGCGGCTGGTGCACGGCCGCAAACCGCGCTGGCTTCTGAGTGGCGCGCTCGCCTCGCTCGCCGGCTACGTCGCCCTCGCCGTGCTCGCCGCGCATCAGCAGTTCTTCGCCATCGACTATGGCACCCGCACGTGGATCCGCCTCCTGCGCGAGGAGGCGCCGTATCTCCCGATGGCGCTCGTCACCGAGCTCGGTGGTTTCTACGGCATCCTGCTGCTCATTGCTGTGGGGGTCGCCATCCTGCTCTGGCGGCGGCAGCGTCGGTGGGCGGTGGCGCTGCCCGCGCTGATGGCGGGTGCGGGCGCGCTGCAGGCCATCGCGAAATGGAGCATGGGGCGGGCGCGCCCGGACGAGTCACCGTGGGGCTTTCCGAGCGGACACGTGCTGAGTCTCGTCGTCTTCTTCGGGCTCATGGTCTGGCTCGTGGCCACCGCCTCCAGACGGCGGCGCCGGTGGCGCGTGCTGGCGAGCGCGCTCTGCGCGCTGACGGTGGCGATCGTGGCCTTCAGCCGGCTCTATCTCGACCGTCACTGGCTGTCCGATCTGGCCGGCGGGCTGACGATCGGACTCGCGTACTTGTTGCTGGCGATCTGGGTCATCGAGGTCGTCACCGTCGATCAGGCGCCCGGGACTATAATTCGCCCACGCGCCCGGCCACGCGACGACGCGTGAGCCGGCGGCAGCGAAAGGAGCGCGGCATGGGCCTGCTGGACAGGAAAGTGGCGGTGGTGACCGGCGCGGGCAGCGGCATCGGGCGCGCGGTGGCGCTCGGGCTCGCCGCGGAGGGCGCGTCCGTCGTGATCGGCGACTACGGCGTCAGCGTAGACGGCCGCGACCCGTCGAGCGCTCCGGCCGAGGCGGTGGTGAAGGAGATCGAAAAGGCGGGCGGCCGCGCCGTGGCCGCGGCGGAGAACGTCGCGACGATGGCGGGCGGCAAGGCCATGGTCGACGCCGCGCTGAAATCGTTCGGCGACCTGCACATCGTCGTCTGCTGCGCCGGCATCCTGCGCGAGCGGATGATCTTCAACATGACCGAAGACGAATGGGACGCGGTGATCGCCGTGCACCTCAAGGGTCACTTCAGCGTCATGCGTCCGGCCTCTGCGCACATGCGCGAGAAGAAGAACGGCTGCATGATCACGTTCACCTCCACCGCGGGTCTCGAGGGCAGCCCCGGCCAGCCGAACTACGCCGCGGCGAAAGAGGGCATCGTGGGGCTCACGCGATCGGTGGCGCTCGCGATGGCGAAGTACGGCGTACGCTGCAACTGCATCTCGCCGACCGCCGACACGCGCATGACGCAGCGGCTGCCCGGCGAGCGTCGCGCGCTGGCGACGGCCACGCCGCCGGAGGCCATCGCTCCGGTCGTCGCGTTTCTCGCGAGTGATCGCGCCGCGCATATCACCGGTCAGGTCGTCGGCGTGCGCGGCGACGAGGTGACGTTGTTCTCGCACCCCGCGCCGCTGCGGACCCTGACCGGCGAGGGCGGGTGGAGCGCGTCCGCGCTGGCGGACGTGTGGGATCGAGCGCTTGGTCAGGATCGTCTGCGTCGCTTCGACGTGATGGGGATCCAGTGGCCGCCGAAGCGAGAGGGTTGAGATGAAGATCAGCGCGTTCCATCTGATGCCGCATCGGGAGCTGCCGGACGATTTCGAGAAGCGCTACGAGTCGGTGTGGGTCACGCCGCCGTGGTGGGAGCTGGCGAACGCCGAGCGCGTCGGCCAGTACTACAACTGGACGCTCGACGAGCTGATGTTCGCCGCGCGCGCCGGCTTCGACGGCGTATGCACGAACGAGCACCATCAGAACGCGTACGGCTTCATGCCGAGCCCGAACATCATGGGCGCCGTTCTCGCCAAGGCGACCAACGGCACGAACGTCGCCATCGTGCAGATGGGCGCAACGCTGCCGACGTCGAACCCACCGATTCGCGTGGCCGAGGAGTACGCGATGCTCGACTGCATCAGCGGCGGGCGGCTCGTGGCGGGCC
>DAIRVP010000152.1:0-13017 GCA_036802765.1 Candidatus Rokuibacteriota bacterium | reverse complement strand
ACGAGCGTGGTGCCCATCTTCACGCCGTCGGTCAGCGGATCGTCGGAGCGGCCAGGCGGACGTCCGAGCGTTTCTTCGAAGTACGTGACAGTCTCGTGGCGCTCGGCGGACTTCACCTGCCGTAGCGCGAGCGCGTCGTCCTCGGCCACGTGCACGTTGACGACGAGCCGCCACTTCTTGCGGTCCATCGTCTTGCCGTGCTGCGCCGCGACCTCTTCACCGATCTTCCACTGGTTGGCGAGTGCCTCGGGGCCGCCGGGAATGCCGGCGCCGAGCGAGAGCACACCGAGTCCGTGACGCCCGGCCGCCTGCACGCCCGACGGCGTCATCACGCTGGCGACCGCGATCTCGAAGTGCGGCTCGGTGTAGGGCGCCAGGTGCAGCCGCGCCTGGCGCAGCTCGAACCAATCGGTCTTCAGCGTCACCGGCTCTTCGCACTTCAGCAGCGCCATGATCACGTCCAGTGCCTCGTCCATGCGCGGGCGCTGCGTGACCGGCTCGATGCCCATCATGTACGCGTCGGACACGAGCGCACCGGGGCCACAGCCGAGCATGGTCCGGCCGCGCGACATGTGATCGAGCTGCACGAAGCGCTGCGCCACCAGGAACGGATGGTGATACGGAAGGCTCGTCACTCCCGAGCCGAGCCGGATGTGCTTGGTGCGCTGGATCGCGGCGCCGATGAAGATCTCCGGCGAGGCGATCAGCTCCCAGCCCGCCGAGTGGTGCTCGCCGATCCAGGCCTCGTCGTAGCCGAGCCAGTCGAGCCACTCGAGCAATTCCATGTCGCGCGCGAGCGCGAGATTGGGGTTTTCGCCGAGGCGGTGGAACGGGGCCAGGAAAATGCCGAAGGTCATTCCTTTGTGGGCCATGGGCCAGACTGTAGCACGGGAGGTCGGACAGCCACTTTTGGCGTACCATGTCGCGCCATGAACGACAAAGGCATTCATCTCGTTCGCGAGCATCTCGCCAAGCTTCCGCCGTCGAACACACTGACCATCGAGCAGCGGCGTGCCCAGTATGAACGCGCCGAGCGCGTCTTTCCGACGCCGCCGGACGTCAAGATCGAAACGCTCGCGGCGCCCGCGCGCCCCGCGGAGTGGCTGACGCCCCCGAGCGTGCGGACGGATGCCGTCGTGCTCTACTTGCACGGCGGTGGTTACGTCATCGGCTCGCCGCGCTCGCATCGGCATCTGGCCGCCGCCATCGCGCGTGCGGCGGGGACGCGGGCGCTGCTGCTCGACTATCGGCTGGCGCCGGAACATCCATTCCCGGCCGCGCTGGAGGATGCCGTGGCCGCCTATGAGTGGCTGCTTGCGCAGGGCATCGCGCCGGAGCGCGTCGTCGTGGCCGGCGACTCCGCGGGCGGGGGATTGACGATGGCGACGCTCCTCACGCTGCGCGATCGTGGACTGCCGCGTCCGGCGGGCGGAGTGTGCATCTCGCCGTGGGTCGATCTCACGAATAGCGCCGAGAGCTACGTCACGAAGGCCGCCGTCGATCCGATCGTCACGCGCGAGGGCATCGAGGGGATGACGCAGGCGTACGTGGGCGGCGGTGATCGCAAGGCGCCACTGGTCTCGCCGCTCTATGCCGACCTGCGGAACCTGCCGCCGCTGCTGGTACAGGTCGGCAGCGATGAGGTGCTGCTCGATGACGCGCGTGGCCTCGGGCAGCGCGCGAAGACGGCCGGCGTGGACGTCACGGTGGAGGAATGGCCGTCGATGATCCACGTCTGGCATTGGTTCCTGCCCATGCTCGACGAGGCCGAGCGCGCGATCGACGTCATCGGCCGGTTCGTGAGGAGGGTCCATGGCGCCGCGTGACGGTCGCACCGTGCTGATCACCGGCGCCGCGCGCGGCATCGGCGCGGCGACCGCGCGCCGTCTGGCGCGCGAGGGCGTCCGTCTCGTGCTGGCCGACGTCGACGGCGTCGGCGTCGAGAAGGTCGCCGCCGAGCTCGGCGGCGTCGCCGTGCAGGCGGACGTCACGCAGACCGCCGACATCGCGCGCATGATCGACGAGCCGTACCGGCGCTGGGGGCGGCTCGACGTGCTGTTCAACAACGCCGGCGTCATCCGGCTGCAGCCGATGCTCGACGTGACCGAAGCCGAGTGGGACCGTGTGCTGGACGTCAACCTCAAGGCCGTGTTCTTCGTGCTCCAGGCCGCGGTGCGACGCATGAAGACGCAGCCGCCGATGTCGGGCTCCGAGCTGCGCGGCAAGCTGATTCAGACGGCGTCGATCGCCGGTTATCGAGGCGGCAACCATCTGATGACGCCGTACTCGGCGTCCAAAGCCGGCGTGATCAGCCTCACCCGGTCTGCCGCTCAGGCGCTCGCCGCCGATCGCATCACGTCGAACTGCGTCTGCCCGGGCGCTGTCGACACGGCGATGTGGGAGCAGATCGACCGCGAGTGGGGCGCGCTGCACGGCTGGGCGCCGCGCGAGGCCTGGAAGAAGCGCATCGCGGGCATTCCGCTGGGACGGCCCGAGACGCCCGACGACGTGGCCGGCGTCGTAGCATTTCTCGCGGGCCCGGATTCCGACTACATGACCGGTCAGGCCATCAAGATCGACGGCGGCATGGTGATGGGAGACTGAGTGTTCAGGGCGTTCCAGCGCTCGACGATCATCACCTACGCGGTGCTCGTCGGCGTCACCGTCGCCGCGTGGCTCGCGATGCTGCGCATGCCGATGGGCGAACGGGACATGACCGGCATGGAGATGACGATGACGCCGACGCTGGCCGATGGGCTGACATTCATCGCGGCGTGGGCGATCATGATGGCGGCGATGATGCTGCCGAGTGCGATGCCGATGATCGGACTCTACGCGGCTATGCAGCGCGATGCGCCGACCGCGACGGCGAGGGCGGCGGAAGTGAGCGCGTTCACCGCGGTCTACGTGGTGCTCTGGGCGATCAGCGGTGTGCCGATCTATTTTGCGAGCGTCGCCCTCATGGCGGTGGCGGCGTCCACCCTCGCATATACGACGGCCGGCGTGCTGATCGCGGCCGGCATCTTTCAGCTCTCGCCGCTCAAGTCCGTGTGTCTGCGGCACTGCCGAAGCCCGCTCGGGTTCATCCTCGGACACTGGCGCGCCGGTTGGCGTGGCGGCGTGACGATGGGATTCGCGCACGCGCTGTATTGTCTCGGGTGTTGCTGGGCATTGATGATCGTGCTCGTCGTTGCGGGCGCGATGGGGTTGCCGTGGGTCTTGTTGATCGCCTGCGTGGTCGCGGCCGAGAAAATCCTGCCGCGCGGCGAGTGGGTCGCGCGGACGACGGGCGTGGTGCTTGCGCTGCTCGGCGTGGCCGTGGCGATCGAGCCAGGTTTGGCGGCCGCGCTCCGCGGAGCATCGATGTGAGGAGAGAGGTGTGATGGCGAACGTGTCATGGCAAATCAGCGGCGAGTACTTCGAAGCGTGCAGCTGTGACTCGGTGTGTCCCTGCCCGACGTCCGGCCTGGCTGCGCGACCGACCAAGGGCTCGTGTGACGTGGGGTTGGTGTTCCGTGTCGAGCGGGGGCGTTACGGCAGCACGACCCTCGACGGGCTCAATTTCGCAGTGTTGGCGCACACGCCGGGTCCCATGATCCAGGGCAATTGGACCGTCGGCCTGGTGCTCGACGAGCGCGCCTCCGCGCAGCAGCGCGAAGCGTTGACGACGATTGCGAGCGGTCAGGGCGGCGGTCCGATGGCCGCGCTCGGGCCGCTGATCGGCACGTTCGCCGGGACCGAGGCCAAGCCGATCCGGATCGAGAGCTCCGGCATGCGGCGCTCGGTCTCGATCCCGGGAATGCTCGATCTCGCAGTCGAGGGGATTCCCGGCGCGAACCAGGGCGAGCCGATCTATTTCGACAACGTCGGGCACCCCGCGGCGTCTCGTCTCGCGCTCGCCAAGGCGTCGCGCAGTCACCTGCACGGCTTCGGCATCGATTGGGACGACACGTCCGGTCTCAACAACGGCCACTTCGCGCCGTTTTCCTGGAAGTCGGCATGAGCCGGATCAGCGTCCTCGATCCGACCGGGTATCCGCCGAAGATCGCGGCGAAGCCGCTGGCGCCACGACTCGACACGCTCGACGGCCGCACCGTGTATCTCGTCGATTGCCGATTCGACGACTCGGATCTGTTCCTGCAGCAGATGCAGGCGTGGTTCACGCAGCACCTGCCGAGCGTGACAACGGTCCTCAAGCGAATCTCGAGCGTGTACCTCGTCGACGACCCGAAGACGTGGGAGGAGATCCGGGCGCGCGGCCACGCTGCGATCCTCGGCGTCGGCCACTGAAGCACGTGCGCGCCGGCGGTCGCCGCGCACGCGATGACGCTCGAAGCCAAGTACGGCGTGCCCACCGTGGCCATGCACACCGACAAGTTCGACCGGGTCGTTCGCTCGGTGGCCGAGGTCAACGGCATGCCCGATCTCGCGCAGGTGTTCGTGCCGCAGCCGATCATGGGCAAGACCCCGCGCGAGCTACGCGCGTACGTCGACGGCAGCGACCCGATCACCGGTCGCGCCGTCATGCAAGAAGTCGTCGAGGGCCTCACGCGGACGCGTGAGGGCGCGCGCGGGACGATCGAATACGACCGGTCCACGCCGCGGCTCGTCGAGCCCGACACCGAGGAGAATCTGCATCGACTGTTCCTCGAGCGGAACTGGACCGACAACCTGCCGATCGTGCTGCCCACCGAAGCGCGCGTGGCCGCGATGCTGGCCGGCACGCGACGCAAGCCCGATGAAGTCGTCGGCCGCATGCGCTCGACGCACTTCCGCGAGTACTGGCAGTACACCGTCGAGAAGGTCGCGGTGAACGCCGTCATGGCCGGCGCGCGGCCCGAATACTTTCCCGTGATCTTGGCACTGGCCGCCACCGGCGTCACCGCCCGCAGCAGCAGCTCGAGCGCGATGGCCAGCATGGCCGTCGTCAACGGACCGGTCCGCGCGGAGATCGGCATGAACGCCGGCACCGGCGCGATGGGGCCGTACAACCACGCGAACGCGACGATCGGTCGCGCGTACGGATTGCTCTCGCAGAACGGCCAGGGCGGCTCGGTGCCCGGGCTGTCGTACATGGGGAACCAGGGGAACAACTACGCGTACAACAGCATCACGTTCGCGGAGAACGAGGAGCGCAGTCCCTGGGAGCCGTTCCATGTCCAGCGCGGACTGGTGCCGTCGCAGAGCGCGGTCAGCGTCTTCTCGGGCGTGCGGTCGACGGCGTTCACGCTGGGGCTGCGCGAGAAGCACTGGCGCGAGCACGTGCGGCATCTGCTGCGTGGAATGGATCCGCACGGCCCGCCGACGCTGCTGCTCGATCCCATCGCGGCGCGCCAGTTCGTCGATCGCGGTGGGTTCACCAAGAAAGACGCGCTGATCGACTGGCTCTGGAGCACCGCGCGCCTGCGCGCGAGCGAGTACTGGGATTATCAGCTCATTCAGAATTACGTCTATCCGCGCGCGACGTTCGGCGAGGAGCCGTGGGCCACCAAGCTCAAGGCGGCGCCGGAGGAGGAGATCCCGATGTTCCGTCGCGAGGACATTCATGTCATTGTCGTCGGTGGGGAGACCAACGGGTACTGGCGCATCATGGGCTGCAACTATCAGAAGACCGAGGCAGTGGATCCATGGCGCTGAGAGTCGCCATCGCGCTCGTGCTGCTGACGGCATCGGTGGCGTCCGCGCAAGACGCGACCCGCATGGCAATGGCGCGCGTGCGTCTGACGACGGACCCGAAGCTGCCCATCGGCTGCACGACGCTCGGCACCGTCGACGACACCTCGGTCAAGGATCTTCGGCGCAAGGTCGTTCGCCTCGGCGGTGACACGGCGTTGCTATCGTTTCCCCCGAACGACCTCGAGCGCATGAACGCCGTCGTCTTCCGCTGCCCGGCGTCCTCGCTCGCTCCTGCGGCCGCCCGACCGCCCGCGCCTCCTGCGGGGCCGCCGCCGCCGCCCCCGAACGGCGCGGCCGCAATACAGCTACCACCGCCGCCGAGCGGGGCTCCGCCGCCACCTCCGCCGCCGGGATCCGCGCCAGCCTCGAAGTAATCACGCCCGCGACGGCGTTGCGTCGTCGCGCGTGATGTGGTCCACTCCCGGCCATGCCGGCCGTCTTCCGATTCGCGCTCAACGATCTGCCGCCCGAAGCCGAGAGTCTCCGCGCCGAAGTCCGCGAGTTCCTCCAGAAAGAATTCAGCGCCGCGCCCGCCAGGCGCGCGCGCTCGTGGGGCGGGTTCGACCGCGAGTTCTCGCGCCGCGTCGGCGCGCGCGGGTGGATCGGGATGACGTGGCCGAAGAAGTATGGCGGCCACGAGCGTTCCTTCCTCGAGCGTTACGTCGTCATGGAGGAGATGCTGGCCGCGGGCGCGCCCGTGAGCGCGCACTGGGTGGCCGATCGGCAGAGCGGCCCGCTGCTGCTTCGGTTCGGAACGGAAGCGCAGCGTCAGCGAATCCTGCCCGGCGTCGTCCGCGGCGAGCTTGCGTTCGCCATCGGCATGAGCGAGCCGGACTCGGGCTCCGACCTGGCGTCCATTCGCACGCGCGCGACGCGGACCGACGGCGGGTATCTCGTCAATGGCACCAAGGTGTGGACGTCGAACGCGCACTTGTCCGACTACGCCATCTCGCTGTTCCGAACCGAAGTGGTGCCAGACAAGAAGCACGAGGGGCTCACGCAGTTCCTCGTCGACCTGCGCAACACCAAGGGCATCACGATCCGGCCGATCATCGACCTCGCCGGCAAGCACCACTTCAACGAGGTGAACTTCACCGACGCATTCGTCCCCGACGACGCACGTGTGGGTAACGAGGGCGACGGCTGGAAGCAGGTCACCACCGAGCTTGGCTTCGAGCGCAGCGGACCCGAGCGCTACCTCTCGTCCATCTCGCTGATCCGCGAGCTGGTGCGCGAGGTGAGCGCGCATCCCGACGACCGCGGCGCCGAGGCGATCGGGCGCATGGTCGCGAGCCTCGCGACGCTGCGGCAGATGTCGACGTCGGTCGCGGGGATGCTGCAGGCCGGCGAGACGGTGAATCTCGAGGCCGCCGCAGTGAAGGACGTCGGCACGACCTTCGAGCAGTCGATTCCCGAGCTGGCGCACGCGCTGCTCGATATCGAGCCGACGTTGAACAGCGGCTCGGATCTGCAACAGGTGCTCGGCTACATCACGCAGACGGCGCCCTCGTTCTCGCTGCGCGGCGGCACGCGTGAGATCCTGCGCGGGATCATTGCGCGAGGTCTCGGATTGCGATGACCCCGCTCCAATGAGCACTGATCTCCGCGGATTGCTTTCCGACACGGTCACGCGCCTCTTCACCGATCTCGCGACCAAGGAGCTGATCGAAGCCGCCGAGAAAGGCACCTGGCCCGACAAGCTCTGGCGCGCGCTCGAGGAAGGCGGCCTGACGCTGCCGCTGGTGTCGGATGCCGCAGGCGGCGCCGGCGGTACCTGGCTCGACGCTCACGTCGTCGTCCGCGCGTCGGGTCGTTACACCGCGCCGGTGCCGCTGGCGGAGACGATCATCGCCGGCTGGCTGCTGTCGCGCGCTGGGCTGGAGGTGCCGTTCGGCCCGCTCACGCTCGCGCCCGTGCACCGCGACGAGCGGCTGACGCTGACGCGGAGCGGCGGCGGCGTGACGGTCAGCGGGCGCGCAACGCGCGTGCCGTGGGCGCGTGACGCCGGCCACATCGTGACCGTCGCCGAGCTCGACGGCCGTCCGACCATCGCGCTGATCGCGCGCGGCGTGGCGACCGTCGAGGAAGATCGCAACCTCGCGCTCGAGCCGCGCGACACGCTGGAGTTCCGCGCGGCGCCCACGGTCGCCGCGGCGCCCGCCGACGTGCCGAGTGATGCGATCTACCTCTATGGCGCGATGGCGCGCGCGGCGCAGATGGCGGGCGCTCTCGAGGCCTGTCTCGTCCAGTCGGTGCGCTACGCCACCGAGCGCAAGCAGTTCGGCCGTCCCATCGGAAGCTTCCAGGCGATTCAGCAAAACCTCGCGGTCCTGGCCGGCCATGTCGCGGCGGCGGGGATGGCGGCGGAGTGCGCGTTTCGCGCCGCTGACGCCGACGACCCACGCTTCGAGGTCGCGGTGGCCAAAGTCCGGGCCGGCGAGGCGGCTGGAATCGGCGCGGGGATCGCGCATCAGACGCACGGCGCGATCGGCTTCACGTACGAGCACTCGCTACACTTCGCGACGCGACGGCTCTGGTCATGGCGCGCGGAGTTCGGCAGCGAGAGCGCGTGGGCGCGCGAGCTGGGCCGAAGTGTCGCCGCGCGGGGCGCCGACGCGCTCTGGAGCGATCTCACCGCGCGCTGAGTCTGGAGGCTCGATGGGTCGGATCGTCTTCGCCGGCGCGATGTCCCATGTGCTCGATCCCGACTATTACGAGCGCGTCTGTGGCGCCATGGGCCGGCGGAAAACAGAAGAAGCCATGGCCGCCATCGCCGCGATGGGCGGGCGGCTCTCCGCGACCCGCCCTGACGCTCTCGTCGTCGTGGCCGACGATCACCTCAACGCGTTTTCGTTCAACTGCGTGCCGGCCATGTGCGTCAGAACCGGCCGCGAAGTGCAGCGCATGCGCCAGGATCATGCCGAGGCATTCGACGCCGTCCTGGAGCACATGCCGACCACGTATCCGCTGCACGAGGGGTTGGCGAACGCGATTCTCGAGCAGGGGGCGGCCGCGGGATTCGATCTCGCGCTGTCGTGGGAGGCGCCGGTGGACCATGCGTTCCTGGCGCCCGTGAACACGCTCCACGGCACACGGCCCATCCCGCCCCTCGTCCCGATCTGGATCAACTGCTTCGTGGCGCCTCAGCCCACGGCGCGGCGTTGTTTCGCATTCGGCCAGCACATCGCGCGGGTCGTCGCCCGCAGCGACTGCAATGTCGGAATCATCGCGACGGGTGGACTGTCGCACTTTCCCGAGCTGTCGGTTGCGCGCATCGGCGAGACGGACTCCGTCTTCGACGGCCGGCTCATTCACTGGATGGAGCGCGGCGAGCACGAGCCGCTGCAGGAGCTCGGCGCCGACGAGCTGCACAAGACGGGCAGTCACGAGTTTCTCAACTGGATGGTTCTGCTCGGGGCGGTGAGCCCGGCGCGCGCGGACGTGCGCTATTTCGGCGAGCTGCCGCGGATCAATCTGGCGGCCGTCGAGTGGAGGCTGCCCTGAGCCGCTACGCGGTCAACAGCGTGCTGTACCGCCTCAAGAAAGATCCCGAGTTCCGCGCGCGCTTTGCCGCCGATCCGGCCGCCGCCATCGTCGACCTCGATCTCACTGCCGACGAGCGGGCGGCGTTCGTGGCGTGCGACATGCGACGGATCAATGAGCTCGGCGGCTACCTGCATCTGGTGCTCTCGATCCCCGGGCTCGGCGTGCAGGCGGGGCGGCGCTAGAGCCTCAGCGCGTCTTGGCGCCGCTGTTCGGTCCCAGATGCTTCAGGTCGCCGACCTCGCGGATGGCGTTGACCATCTCGGTCGGGATCGGCATGGCCTTGAGCGCGCCGTCCTCCATGATGCGCGCGTAGACGCGCGTCGCGCGGCCTTCGCTCACCGCCGCACCGGTCATCGCGTTCTTGGCCTTGCAGTTCCAGTGCAGCGTGTGCTCGCCGATGTCGGCGAGCGTGATCGTCGTGAGAATTCGATCGCCGTACGCGGCGGGACCGATGAACCGGAAGTGGATCTCGCCCATGACGAACGTCGTGCGGTCGTTCTTGATCATTTGCTCGATCGGATAGCCGATGATCCGAAACAGCTCGTGCTCGGTGTCGTTGAACCAGGCGACGATCCGCGGGTAGTAGACGAGGCCGAAGGGATCCGACTCTCCCCAGTTGACCGTGATCTCCCGCCAGTACATCGCCATGCTGCGCTCCCCCTTGGGTTAGGGACTATAGCACCGCGGCGTCACCCCCCACGCCAACCCGTCAGCCACGCGTCACGACGTCGTGCAAATCGTCATCGACACCCGCTGCTTTCGGGCAAGTGAGCGACCTGAAAGCGTCTCCGCCTTTGGTACCGCCATTGCTCATTCCGGAGCCGGGGCGCGAGGTGTCACCCACGTGACACCTCGCCCAGAGGAGGCCACCATCAAGCAGTCAGTCGCGCTCATCGCTCCTGCTCTCCTGCTTCCGATCGCCGCCGTCGCATCACTCAGTCCGGGCATTCGGGATTCGCTCGCCATCCATGCCACACCGTTGATCGTGCTCGGCGGCTGCGCGCTGCTGGGTATCGTGACGGGACGCGGCCGCCTCCTGCTCGGCGTCCTCGTCCTGGGCCTGACGATGTCGGCGCTCATCAATTCCGGCAGTCGCACGATCTTTCACGCGGTCGCGCTGCTGCTGCCCGTGAACCTGGGCCTGATCGCGTGGCTCGGCGAAACGCGCGCGCTCTCCGCGCGCGGCGCGTGGTGGCTCGGCGTCATCCTTCTTCAGGCGGGCGCCGTCGGCATTATCGAGCTGCTCAATCCGAGCTCGCTCGGGGCGACGCTCGCGCGGCCGATCGTCGACATCGACACCAACGCTTGGCTGCCGCTGCCGCACCTGGCGCTCTTTGCCTTTGCGGTCATGCTCGGATTGCATCTGGTGCGCTTCGTTCGCGGCCGCAGTCCGCTGCACGCGGCGGCGGCGTGGGCGCTGGTCGCGTCATTCCTGGCCCTCGACACCGCGGGCTCGGGTGCTGGACCAGGCGATTTGCATTTTGCGGCCGCCGGCATGCTGCTGGCCCTGGGAACGGTGCTGGAGCCGGCCGCCGTCTTTCACCTCGATGGCGTGACTGGCCTGCCGGCGAGCCTGGAATTCAACAAAGTCGTCCGGCGGCTGCCGCGGCGCTACGCGCTGGCCTGCGTGACGATCGACGACTTCACGTCGTTCCGCACCGAGCAAGGGCCGGAGGTGTCCAACCGCATGCTGCGGCACATCGGGCAGGCGCTCAAGAAGGTCGGCGGCGGCGCCCGCGTGTTCTATCTGATGCGGGACCACGAGTTCGTCGTCGTGTTCAAACGCAAGTCGGCCGAGCTCGCCGCGCGTTACATGAGCGTCGTCCGGCGCGCGATCGAGAAGTCGACGCTCGACGTGGCGGTCGCTCAGAAGACGAAGTCCGGCGCGAAGGCGGGCGTGGTCCGGCGCACGGTCGGCGGGACGATCAGCATCGGCATCGCCGAGGCGCAGACCCACGGCGCCGATCCGTTCAAGGTGCTGCGCGACGCTGAGGAGGCGCTGACGAAGGCACGGGCGGCGGGCATGAACCGCATCGCCGTGCACCAGTCGTCCGCGCAGGGGACGGCCGTTCAGGCGTCCGGGCTCAGCGCGTAGCTGGCGCGCGAATCAGCCGCGACCGGTGAACTTCGGCATCACGTCGGTCGCGAACGCACGCAGCTGCTCGAGCATCACAGCCTTCGGCGTGCCCATGCTGATGCTGACGTTCACGTATTCGAGCCCGGGATACCGCGACTCGATGTCCCGCAGATATGCGGTCAGCTCCTCGGGCGGGCCCGCGAACCACGCGCCGTTCTTCATGTAGTGCTCGACCGTCGGCACATCGGCGGCGTCCCAGCCGCCGCGCTTCGTCGACGCCTCGAGCTGCGAGGGCGTGATGCCCGGCACGAAGCCGAGCGGGCCGAACATCTTCACGTGCTCCTCGTAGAACGGCTTGATCTCGCGGATGGCCTTCTCGCGCGTCTCGGCCAGGTGGATGAAGATGCCGAGGCAGAGGTTTTCCCCGAGCTTGAGATTTTTGCCGGCGCGCGCAGCCGCCTCACGATAGGCGTGGAACGGCCCCTCGGCCATCGTCGCGGCGCCGCCGCCGATGATGCCCTTGATGCCGTGGCGCACCATGAAGTCGAGCGCCCGCGGCTTGGCGCTCACGATCGGCTGCCAGCACTCGACCGGACGGTGGATCGGACGCGGCACGAGCGTGATGTCCTTCAGCTCATAACCGCGGTACGGCACGGCGGGCGGCAGCGTGTAGTGCTTGCCCTGATGCGAGAACCGCTCGCTGTCGAATGCCTTGAAGATGATCTCGACCTGCTCCTCGAACAGCTCGCGATTGGCCTCCTGGTCGAGGATCGGCGCGCCGAACGTCTCCACCTCGCGCGAGTGGTAGCCGCGGCCGACCCCGAAGATCACGCGGCCCTTGGTCAGGATGTCGGCCACCGCGTAGTCCTCGGCCAGCCGCAGCGGATGCCACATGGGCGCGATGTTGAAGCCGCAGCCGATCTTGATGCGCTTCGTGACGTGCGCCAGATGAACGGCGTGGATCAGCAGATTCGGGATGACCTCGTAGCCTTCATGCTGGAAGTGATGCTCGGCCAGCCAGATCGCGTAGTAACCGGCGTCGTCCATGCACTTGGCCACGGCATCGGTCTTTTCGAACACGGTCGCGAGGTGCTCGTTGCTGAAGCGCCGCTCGTTGGCCGGCGTGGCGTCCTGGCCCATGTCGGGCAGATCCACGTGGCCGGCATAGACCGTCGCGAACTTGGTGATCATTTTGGCGGCTCGATGAGCTCCGGAATGATCCAGAGCGGTTTGCGCCCCGCCGCCACACGCTCGATGTTGTCGAACCCGTTCCGGAAGCGCGCGACCCAGTTCTCCCAGGTCGGCCCCGCGGAGTGCGGCGTCAGCGTGACGTTGGGCAGCGTGAAGAGCGGGTTGTCCTTGGCCGGCGGCTCCTCGATGAGAACGTCGAGGCCGGCACCGCCGATCTGCCGATCACGAAGGGCCTTGTAGAGCGCCGCCTCTTCCACGACGGGGCCCCGGCACGTGTTGATCAGGATGGCGTCGTGCTTCATCAGCGCGAGCTCGCGGGCGCCGATCATGCGGCGCGTGACGTCGGTCAGCGGCACGTGCAGCGTGACGATGTCGGAGCTGCGCAGCAGCTCGGCGAGCAGCACGAACCGCACGCCCAGCCCGTCTTCTTCCGCCTCGCTCAGGCGCAGCACGTCGTAGTACTGCACGCGCGCGTCGAAGCCGTGCAGCCGCCGCGCGACCTTCTTGCCGATGTTGCCGAGTCCGAC
>DAIRVP010000151.1:0-13065 GCA_036802765.1 Candidatus Rokuibacteriota bacterium | reverse complement strand
CGTCATGCTCGCGAGCCGCAAGGCTGACGAACTCGGCTGGTGGGTCATCTGAGGCGATTTGAAGTCCGGGAGGCCCACCGGGTTCCTAGACGCTTCCGAGCCTTGCGAGTGTACCATTGGCCGGCACGGTGAATTCCGACCCACGCCTTGTCGCCGACGAGCGGCGCCCGTCGGTTTCTCCCTGGCGGCTGGGGGGACTCTCGCCTGCCACGTTGGCGCGTCAGGTGTATCGAGCCGTTTGGGCGCACGACCTCTTCGACCGCGCCGCGAGCCTCTCGTACTACTTCCTGTTCGCGTTGTTTCCCGCTTTGCTTTTCCTGACCTCCATCGTCGGCCTCTTGCCATGGCCGAGATTGATGGACCAGCTCCTCTCGTATATCGCCCGCGTGCTTCCGGCGGACGCCGGCTCCATGCTGACGAGGACGGTCGGCGAGGTCATTGCGGGGGCGCGAGGCTCGCTCGTCTCCGTGGGTGTGCTCGGAGCGCTCTGGGGTGCCTCGAACGGCATGGTGTCGATCAGCAACGCCCTCAACATGGCTTTCGAGGTGCGGGACACGCGACGGTGGTGGCGGCACCGACTGGAGGCCTTGGGGCTGACCATCGGGTTTTCGCTGCTCACGATCGTGGCCATGCTGCTCTTCGTGTTCGGCGAGCGTATCGGCGAGGAGGTCGCGCGGGGCCTCGGGGTGGGCACGGCGTTCACCCGGGCCTGGAACATCGGGCGCTGGCCGGCGCTGACGCTATGCGGCCTCGTCGGGATCATGCTCGTCTATCAACTGGCGCCCGCCGCGCGCCAGCACTGGCGTCGCGTCACACCCGGCGCCATCTTTGCGCTGATCGGCTGGCTCGTCGCCTCCCACGCGCTGCGGGTCTACGTGCGGTATGTGGGCAACTACAACGCCACCTACGGGTCGATTGGGGGGGTCATCGTCTTGATGCTCTGGCTTTATCTGTCGAGCCTCGCCCTGCTGATCGGCGCTGAGATCAACTCGCAGATCCGGCGGGCGCAGCTCGAGGGCGGACGGTCCACACCCGAGCGCTTACCGAGCTAGCCGCCGGCGAGCGGCGGATAGACGGCGAGCACATCGCCTGGCGTGAGCCGGTGCTCGGGCGACGCTTCTCGACCGTTCACCAGGAGCACACGCTCGAAGCCCGCTGGAATCCCAAGGCTGGCGGTCACATCTGATGCGGTGCTTCCCTCAGGGACGTCGAGCATCGCGACGCCATGACGGCTGCCGGGCGGCAGGAAGCGTTCGAGCGTCGCGAACAGGTGGACTTCGACCCGCACCGCCTCAGCGGTCGGCGGGTGAGCGGGCGATACGGAGGCGGTCGCCGGGACGGATGCGGTCCTGGCTGTCGAGCCTGTTCCAGCGCATGACGTCGTCGACGGAAACGCCGTAGCGGTGCGCGATCCCGCTCACGGTGTCGCGTGGGCGAACCACATGGATGTCACCGGTGCCCGACACCCGAGTCACCTCAGTTCGCACAGATCCAACCATCACAGACGGCCTGCGGGGGGCCAGCGCCGCAACCACGCGATCGCGCTCGCCCTCGGGTACGCGAAGCGTCCAGGAATTGCCCGGCGGCGTGATCCCTCGCACCAGGGTCGGATTCAGCGCGCGGAACGTCTCCATAGACAGGCCGGTGTTGGAGGCGAGGCGCCGCAGGTCCGTCGACGGCGGCACGGTGATCGTGTCGACGGCGAGCGGCTCGAGATCGTCGAAATCGAACCCGTAGCGATCGGGGTCGCGGCCGATCACGGTCGCGGCTTGGATCTGCGGGACGAAGTCCTTCGTCTCTCGCTTCAGGTGACGCGACTGGGCGAGCGTCCAGAAGTCACGCGAGCCCGTCTTCTGAATAGCGCGCGCCACCTTCACCTCGCCCGCGTTGTACGCGGCCTGGGCCAGGGACCACGAGCCGAACATCTCGTACAGGTCGCGTAGGTAGGCCGCGGCTGCGGCGGTCGATTTATCGGGATCGAGCCGCTCGTCGACCCAGCGATCCACGCGCAGGCCGTAGCGGCGGGCCGTACCGGCCATGAACTGCCACATACCCTTCGCGCCCACGCGCGACACGGCGTCGGGCTTGAAGCCGCTCTCGATCATCGCCGTGAAGACCAGGTCTTCGGGCAGCCCTCGCGAGCGAAATACCTCACGCGCCATGGCAAGGTATCGGCCGGACCGGCTTACCCAGAGCGACATGAGATCGCGACGAGGGCCGGTGAAGCGGTCGAGGAAAAACTGTACTTGAGGATTGACGGCGACAGGATAGGCTTGGGCCATGACAGCCGAATACGAGACGCGGCTCCCGTCCGCGTACGCGTCGGCCCAGCCGTCAAAAAGCTCGCCAAAGGGGGTGGAACCAGCGCTGCTGACGTCGTGTTCACCCAACGAGCCCCAGGGCAGATCGCAGGCAGGAACAGCCGCAGGCTCGAGGGTTGAGTCGTCCGGGCTGAAGCCGTCCGGCGAATCTTTAGGGGAGGGTGTCGAAAGCACCTCGGCCGCTCCGTGTGCGACAGCACCCGGACCGATCAAGATCGAAAGGCTGAGAGCCGCCGCGAAGACACGGCTTTGAGTCGCCATAGATTGGAAAGGTTGGTCATTTTTACCATGGACCAAGGTCCAGGGTCAACGCGGTCCGGTTGCGACGGCGTGCGTTCCCAGCGGCCTGAAGTATCTTGAATGGCTAGGGAGGGCGGCGCCGCCGGGGGCCTCAGACCCCCGGGGTTCCACCGAGTAGCACAAACCAGGAGGTCACAGTGAAGAGAGCGTTAGCAACGATCGTTGGAGTTGCGTTCGTGTTCGCCAGTGCCGGGCTTGTGGGCGCCCAGACGTCGACGCCGGCCCCGAAGACGGACGACAAGAAGATGGAGGACAAGTCCTCCATGAAGAAGGCCCCGCACCACACGGCCGTCGGGACTGTGAAGACGGCGGCCCCGGACAGCATCGTGGTGGGCGGCAAGTCGAAGGGGAAGGACACCGAGTGGACGTTCGCGCTCGACGACAAGACCAAGATCAAGAAGGGTGGTAAGGACGTGACCGCGAAGGACCTCGCGGCCGGCGACAAGGTCACGGTTCGCTACATGGACGAAGGCGGGAAGATGACGGCGATGAGCGTCAGCGCCTCGACAGCATCCAAGCAGGCGAAGGCGAAGGACGACGCCACAAAGAAGTAGGGGCCAGGGTTAGGGGCCTAATTGGGGACGCCGGCTCAGCGTGAGCCGGCGTCCAGCACTCTGTCCTCCACTACCCCAGCGAACCAGACGTTGCGATCGCTCAGATCTACGGTCGCCACCGTGCCGGGCGTCATCTCTAGCTCGCGAAGCCACGCGCGTTCGGCATAGTAGCCGACCAGTCGGGGCGGCAGCTTGAACCGCTGGCGATCCCGTAGCGGCACGTTCGGCGCACGTGACTCCATGAACTGCGAATGGGTCACCCACATCAGCCAACGTCCGGCGGGGATGTCCGCCAAGACGAAGCGGCCGCCGGAATCCACCACCGTGGAGGCCACCAGTTCGGGCGAGCCGGCCTCCCACACCTGGCGCTCGTAGGCCTCTCGCGCTTGTCGCATCTTCGTCGCGGCTTCGCGGTATGCGGCCGCCGAGTCACGGGCTTGAGCCCGAAGATCGTCCAGGCGTCGCACGAGTGCCTCCGAACGCGGCAACAGCACAACGGTAGCGTGCGGAATCGGCTCGTCGTCCGCGTTCGGCTTGCGCCGCTCGTTATAGACCCGGCCTTCCACGCTTACCATCTCGCCGCGCCGGCGGGCTTGATCGTAGGCCTTGAGGTCGACATCGAGAACGCCGGCGGCGGAGACCGCGGTCGTCAATAGGCCGGCAATCAGAATCAGGCCCCTCAAGCGCGTGCCTCTTGAGGGGGCCGGGTCCGCCAGCGGTCGTGCGACCAGAGCCACTGCTCGGGGACTTCTCGGATGGCGCGCTCGATGGCCGCCGTGCATCGTGCCGTCAGTTCGACGACCGCTGCCTCCGAGCCATTCGGCTGCGGCAGGGTGAGCGCGGGATGGATCACGACGGTGTGGCCACCGTCGGGCCCGCGGCGGGCGAACACGGGGACGACGGGCGTCCGCGTACGCAGCGCCAGCAGGGCGATGCTCCGGGAGGTCGACGCGGCCCGACCGAAGAAATCCACGAAGACGCCCTCACGTCGCGCTGCGTTCTGGTCCATGAGGATGCCGATCATCCGACCGCGCCGCAGCGCCTCAAGGACCGGACGCAAGGCGCCGCGCTTGTCGATGAGCTCCACCCCGGTGCTGCGGCGTAACCGGTCGGCGAGCGCGTCCAGCCAGGGGGCGTCGAGCGGCCGGACCACGATCGAGAGATTGAAGCCGGTCAGCCGATGCGCGACCGCCAGGAGCTCCCAGTTGCCGAGGTGCGCGGTCAGCAGCAGTGCCCGGCCATGCGTGTCCATGGAGGCCCTCAGGTGGTCGATGCCTTCGAGGCGAATCCGTCCGAGAGTGTCTTCCAGCGGACGGGTCAGAACACGCGCGAGCTCGACGAGCGTCATTCCGAGGTGCTGCGAGGCGTGCCTAGCCAGTCGCGCCCGGGCGCGAAGCGGCAACGCCGGGTACGCGACAGCAAGGTTGTCGAGAGCGATCCGGCGGCGTCGCCGCACCGTCAAGTACGCGGCGTCGCCGAAGCGCCGACCGAGCCACAGCCCGACGGACAACGGCAGCCGGCCGATGATGGCCAGCGCCGCACCTGCAGCTAGCTGAGCCGGCGCCGGTGTTCTCGCAGCAGCTCCACGCCGATGGGAATCAGCGACAGCACGATCACGACGGCCACGACGATGTGAATATGCGAGCCGATGTTCGGAATCGACTGCCCCAAGAGATAGCCGCCCCACGTCATGCTCAGGACCCATCCAACACCACCGGCGATATTGTAGAAAATGAACCGCCGGTACTCCATCTGGCCGACGCCAGCAACCGTCGGAGCGAACGTCCGCACGATCGGCACGAAGCGCGCGATGACGATCGTTTTGGAACCGTGGCGGTCATAGAAGCGCCGCGTACGCTCCACGTGGGCCGGATTGAACAGCAGCGACTTCTCGCGGGTGAACAACCGCGGGCCGAGGTGTCGGCCGATGGCGTAGCCGACGCTGTCGCCCACGACCGCGGCCACGATCAGCAGCGCGTTCAGCCACCAGATGTTCAGCGCCCCCGTGGCCGCCACGAGGCCGGCCGTGACCAGCAGCGAGTCGCCAGGTAGGAAGAATCCGATGAGGAGGCCCGTCTCGGCGAAGACGATGGCGGCCAGGAGCCCGTACCCGCCCCATCGAATGAGCGCGTCGAGCTGCGCGCCGCCCCGGAGCAGTTCGGTCAGAACCTCCAACGGCGCTCTACGGGCGTGGCGCGACAGCGCCGACCGCGCCATGTGCAAGGGCCGGCTCGCTGCCCTTGATTCGCATCCCGTAGAACGAGCGCCACACGAACACCATCGACAGCACGAAGAAGACGAGGCTCAGCACCCGGCTGAGCCCGGGCCCGCTGGCCGTGGTGAGACTGACCGCCAGCTCGACCGCGAGCAGGCCGAAGAGCGTCGTGAACTTGATCACGGGGTTCATGGCGACCGACGAGGTGTCCTTGAAGGGATCGCCGACCGTGTCGCCGACGACAGTGGCCGCGTGCAGTGGGCTGCCCTTTTCCTTCAGCTCGGTCTCGACGATCTTCTTCGCGTTGTCCCAGGCGCCGCCCGCGTTGGCCATGAACACCGCCTGATAGAGGCCGAACAACGCGATCGAGATCAGGTAGCCGATGAAGAAGTACGGCTCGAGGAAGGCGAAGGCGAGCGTGGAGAAGAATACCGTCAGGAAGATGTTGAACATCCCCTTCTGCGCGTACTGCGTGCAGATTTCCACGACCCTCTTGCTATCGGTCACTGACGCCTTGGTGGCGCCCTCCAGGCGGATGTTGGCCTTGATGAACTCCACGGCGCGGTAGGCACCCGTCGACACCGCCTGGGTCGCCGCACCGGTGAACCAGTAGATGACCGCCCCTCCAGTGATGAGACCCAGCAGGAACGGCGGGTACAACAGCGACAGTCGATCCAGGTTCTGCGTGAGGCCCGACGTCAGCACCACGATGATCGAAAAGATCATGGTGGTGGCACCGACCACGGCGGTGCCGATGAGCACGGGCTTGGCCGTCGCCTTGAACGTGTTGCCGGCGCCGTCGTTCTCCTCGAGCATCGCCTTGGCGTTGTCGAACTTCACGTCGAACCCGAAGTCGCGCCGGATCTCCGCGGCCACGTTCGGGATTTGCTCGATGACCGACAGCTCGTAGACCGACTGCGCATTGTCGGTGACGGGGCCATAGGAGTCGACGGCGATGGTGACCGGGCCCATGCCAAGGAAGCCGAAGGCAACCAGGCCGAACGCGAAGACCGCCGGCGCGACCATGAGCGCGCCGAGCCCCAGCGTGCTGACCAGGAACGCGATGCCCATCAGCACCACGATGGTCATGCCCAGCCAGTAGGCGCTGAAGTTGCCGGCGACGAACCCCGACAGCACGTTGAGGGAGGCGCCGCCTTCGCGCGAGGCGGTCACGACCTCGCGGACGTGGCCCGACTCCGTGGAGGTGAACACCTTGACAAGCTCCGGGATAATGGCGCCCGCCAGCGTGCCGCAGGTGATTACGGTGGAGAGCTTCCACCACAGCGAGCCGTCGCCGAGGCTGCCGACCAGTACGTAGGATGCCCCGTAGGTCATCACCACCGACACGATCGACGTCAGCCACACCAGTGACGTGAGCGGCGCCTCGAAGTTCATCCGCGTCGCGCCCGCGTAGCGGCTGCGCGCGATGGCTTCGTTGATCAGATAGGACCCGCCGCTGGCCACGATCATCAACACGCGCATCGTGAAGATCCACACCAGCAGCTGCACCTGCACAGCGGGCTCGCGCACCGCCAGCAGGATGAAGGAGATGAGGGCAACGCCGGTCACACCGTAGGTCTCGAAACCGTCGGCGCTCGGACCGACCGAATCGCCCGCGTTGTCGCCCGTGCAGTCGGCGATGACGCCGGGGTTGCGGGCGTCGTCCTCCTTGATGTTGAACACGATCTTCATGAGGTCGGAGCCGATGTCGGCGATCTTGGTGAAGATGCCGCCCGCGATCCTGAGCGCCGCCGCGCCGAGCGACTCACCGATGGCGAAGCCGATGAAGCATGGTCCCGCGTAGTCCCCGGGGATGAACAGCAGGATGCAGAGCATCAGGAACAGCTCGACGCTGATCAGCAGCATGCCGATCGACATCCCCGCCTTCAGCGGGATCGCGTATACCGGATAGGCCTCGCCCTTGAGGCTGGCGAAGGCGGTACGCGAGTTGGCGAACGTGTTGATGCGGATGCCGAACCACGCGACACCATAGCTGCCGGCGATGCCGACGAGGCTGAAGAGCAGGATGATGAGCACGCGGCTCGCCTCGAAATGCACCAGGAAGCCAAAGTAGAGAACGATGATGATTCCGATGAAGACTTCGAGAATCAGGATGAACTTGCCCTGGGTGATCAGATACGTCTTGCACGTCTCGTAGATCAACTCGGAGATCTCACGCATCGAGGCGTGGACCGGCAAGCTCTTGAGCTGACTGAAGATGACGAGGCCGAAGATCAGGCCGAGGACGCACACGCCTAGCCCGAGCGTGAGCAGCGTGCGACCGCCGATCCCGCCAACGTGGACCTGGCTCAGGTCCGGTATCTTCAGACTGGCTTCACCGCCGCCGTGCTGTGCCGGCGCGGCGGCCGCCTGAGCGAAGGCGGTCGGCGCCACGACGAGCCCGGCCATGGCGATGACGAGCAGTGCCGCAATGAGCTTGCCGTTCATGATCGTGAGTCTCCCGGGTTCGATGGACAATCCGTGACGAGAATCTTCGCAACTCTACGCGACGGCCACGGGGGTGTCAACGCGAAAGTCGTTGAGTTGACAGGCTTTGTCGGCCGCCAGTACCATCCGATCGGATGTCGGCCGGCGAGAAAATTGAAGTCACGTGTCCGACGTGCCGAAAGCGCGGTCCGTGGCACGGCAACCCACACCGGCCGTTCTGCTCGCTGACCTGCCGCCTGATCGACCTCGGCGTCTGGCTCGACGAGGGCTATCGGATTCCGGAGAACAAGGGCGAGGACGATGTTTCGTAAAACGACCGGGACCATCCTCTGTCCGTCCTGCGGACGTCTCACGAGCGCGGACGCAGAACAGTGCCTCATTTGCGGGCGCCGCAACCCGGGCATGTGGGGATTTGCCGCGCCACTGCGGGCGATCTTCGGACGCCACAGCTTCACCAATGTGGTCACCGTCGCTTGCATCGCTCTGTACATCGCGAGCCTGCTTCTCGACCCGCGGACCGCGTTGTCCGCGCGCAGCCCCTTCGATGCATTCGCGCCGAGCAACGCGGCTCTCATTGCGCTCGGTGCGGCCGGCGCCGCCCCCTGGAGCGTTGGTCGCTGGTGGACGATCTTCACGGGGATCTACCTGCACGGCAGCATCCTGCACATCCTGTTCAATGTGCTGTGGATCCGCCAGCTCGGCCCGGCCGTCGAGCAGCTCTTCGGCCCCGCCCGGCTCATGGTGATCTTCACGGTTGCCGGCGCTGCTGGCTTTCTGGTCTCCAACTGGGTCGGCTATCCGGTCACGATCGGCGCCTCCGGCGCCGTGTTCGGCCTTCTCGGGGCTATCGTCGCGTTTGGCAAGAAGCGCGGCGGAACCTTTGGCGCGATGGTGCTTCGGCAGTACGGTTACATGGCACTGCTGATATTCGTGCTGAGCTTCTTCATGCCGGCGGTCAACAACGCCGCGCACGCCGGCGGGTTCGTGGGCGGGCTGCTCGCGGGGCTCGTGATGTCGCTGGCGGAGCATCGGCGCGAGACAGCGGTCGACTGGCTGCTGGCGGCGGCGTGCATTGCTGTGACCCTCGCCGGGTTCGCGCTGTCGCTCTGGTCGACGTTCGCCGGCTGACTCCCGGTCAGCGACCGCCCGCCGATTCCACCTCTAGGACGTCCACTCGCTCAAAACCGGTACGAGAGGCCGCCCTGAAAGTTGATCGGCGACGCCGGGGTCAGGAAGCGCTGCACCGGGGAGCCGTCGGCTCGCGGGTTCGGCGCGAACGTCCCGAACGTCTCGTAGTTGGTGTCGAGGAGGTTCTGCACTGCGATGAACGCGGTGAGCGCCTTTACGCGCGCCGTCAATGAGGCGTTGAGCACAACGTAATCGCCGAGCTGCCGCTCGGCGTTGGCCTCGTCGCCGCGTAGCCGCTGCCGACCGACGTACGTGCCGCTCAGCGAGAGCGTGAACCAGTCGGTGAGGTGCGTATCGACGCCCGCGTTGATCCGGTGGCGAGGCACCAGCGGTAACTGACTGCCCTTGCGAACGAGCTGCGTGCACGGCGGCGTCGAGCAGTCGCCGGTCACTCGCGAGGTACCGAGAAGCACGTCCTCACGGAACGTTGCGTCCGTGTAGGCGTAGTTGATCCACGGCTCGAGAAGTCGCTCGTACTTGCCGAGCAGCGCGACCTCGATGCCCTGACGCCGCGTCCCGCCCACGTTCTGAAAGAAGAGGCCGACCGTCCCCGTGGGGGAGACAGAGAAGATCTCGTTCTGCACGTCGCTCCGATAGAGTGCCAGGCGTCCTTCGAGCCAGGGCCATGGCTGCGCGCGCATACCGACCTCGTAGTTGCGCATCGTGACCGGCTTGAGCGGTGGGTCGGCGGCGCTGCCGGCTTGGAGCCCAGGGCAGATCGTGGCGGGGGAAGCACACGTCAGCTCCAGAAACGCCGGCGCCCGGAAGCCCTCGGCGTAGCTGAAATAGAAATTGAGGAGGGGCGTCGGGTTGTAGTTGATCCCGAATCGCGGCGTGGTTTGCACGAACGCGTCCGTCCCAGCCGAGCTCGCAATGTCGGGATCCGGCGTGCGGTCGCCGATGACGTGACGCACGTAGTCGAAACGCGCACCGCCGGTGACCAGCAGCTGGTCACCGGGCACGAGCAAATTGCGTCCCACTTCGAACGTATCGAGCACCCAGCCGCCGACGGTCGTCTGGTTGTCCAGCACGTCCGAATTGAGGTCGCGCTGACCCTCGTGCGTTTCCGCGAACACCTTCACGTGAGCGTCGGCGTGTGCGTACTCGGCACCCAGAACGAGGCGGTTGGAGCGGCCGAACACCATGGCCTGGTAAGTCGCCTCCAGTGTCCCGCCCGCCGTGGCCGTGCTCGTGAACGAGCGCGAATTGTTGTCGACGAGATTGACGTTGAACTGTTCGGCGTCGAGCGTGCGCACGAACAGCGTCGCCGCCAGCGCCCAGTGCTCGTCGAGCGCCTGCTTGACGTTGAGTGTCACCGCGTTCATCAGGGGCGCGAAAAAGTCGCCCCTCGTGAAATTGCGGGTCCGGTGCTGATCGAGTTCGCTTTCGGGCAGCGAGCCCGGCTGCTGCAGACGGTTCTGCGCGCGCTGATAGGACAGCGATAGATCCGTACCGCCTAGCCGAAACCCGAACCGCGCAAAGAGCTTGCCGAGGCGGCTCGCCGAGGCGTCGCGCCAGCCCTCTTCGGTGAAGTACGTGCCCGACACGTAGTAATCGAACGGCCCTTCCGTACCGCCGACTCGCAGGCGATACTTCTGGCGGCCGAAGCTTCCCCAGTCGGCCTCGGGCACGATCTCGCGAACCTCGGCGCCGCGCCTGGTCACGATGTTCAGCGCACCGCCAAGCGTGTTGCGGCCGAAAACCGGGTAGGGGCCGCGGATCAGCTCGAGGTGGTCAATGTCGTCCAGCGGCAGAAGATCGAAGTTGATCTCCTCGACCGTCGGCTCGTTCACACGCACACCGTCCACGAACACGCTGATGCCTTGCGGCACGCCGGTGACCGAGGTGCCCTGAAAGCCGCGAACCGACAGATCCGCCTGGAAGGAGTTGCCTTGTTGGTCTGCAGTCGTCACGCCCGGCAGCCGACGCAGGGCGTCCTGCAGCGTGACGGCGCCGGTGCCGCGCAACACCTCGCCGGGCACGACGTCGACGACCGCGGGCACTTGATCGGGGGGCAGCGGCGTCGATGGCAAGCGCGTGGTCGTGACGTCGAGCGGGGGCAGGCGCACGATCGGCGGCGCGGTGGTTTGCTCGGGGGCGGCGGGCCGCTCCTGCGCAGCCCCGGGCATGCCGCCGAGCAGAATGCCGGCGCCCAGCGCTGCGGCGAGCCCCCGCGCCCACCTGGCGCCGCCCGGTCGGGCCATGGCGACGCTGATAAATGCAGGACCGGTCGCGGGCAATCCCCCGGCGGCTACGAAGTAGGGAGCCACACGGCTACGGCGTCAATCCAGCAAGCGTGCTCGCAGGGCAGCGACCGCCGCCTGGGTGCGATCGGTGACGGCCATCTTCTCGAGGACCCGCTGGACGTACTTCTTCGCGGTGGCGACGCTCCAGCGCATCCGTTCCGCGATCTGGCGATTCGTGAGCCCGTCCGCGATTGCACGCAATACGTCCAGATCGACCGGACTCAGCGTCTCACCCGGTGCCGGTGCCGAATCCCGCTCACCTGGCTTCGCCAGCTCCCGCAGGAGGGCAGGATCAATCACGGACTCCCCGGCCCGGACGGCGCGCACGGCTGAAAGCAGCTCACGGCGGCCGACGCCCTTGAGCACGTAGCCTGCTGCCCCCATCTCGATCGCGCGCCGGACGAGCGTCAGTTCGGCGTGCATCGTGACGATCAACACGCTGGCGCCGGGCGCCGTGCGCTTGAGCTCGGGCAGCGTGGCGAGCCCGTCGCCGTCGGCCAGCTCGACGTCGAGCAAGAGCACATCGGGGGTCGCACGCCGCGCTTCACGAAGCGCCTCCGCCGTGGTGCCGGCCTCGCCGACAACTTCGATGCCCTCGTCGTCGAGCATGGTCCGAAGGCCCTCCCGCACCATCGGGTGGTCGTCGACGATCACGACGCGGATCGGCGCGTCAGTCACGGACGTCACGCAGATCGCGCTTTAAGGGCAACCGCGCCGTCACGCGGGTGCCGCGGTTCGGGCGGCTGTCGATGGTGCAGGTCCCGCCGAGTAGTTGCGCACGGTCCACCATGCTCGTGAGACCGAGTCCTCCGCGGTTCCTCGCGAGCGTCGGCTCGAATCCCACGCCGTCGTCGCGCACGTCGAGCGTCACCCATCCGTCGGCGCGCGTCAGCCCAACCTCGATCCGCGTCGAGCGAGCATGCCGAGCGGCGTTGGCGACGGACTCCTGGAAAATCCGGAACACGGCGGTCTCGACGTCGACGGGGAGCCGCTCACCGTCGAGATTGTCGGTCAGGTTTGTCGCCCAGCCGGCGTCATGGGCGGTCTCGGCGAGATCCTCGCGCATCGCCGCCGCGAGTGGGCGCGCCGCTACGGCCGACGGACCCAGGGCCTGGAGAATTCGCCGGATCTCGGTGATCGCTCGGTCGAGGCGGTCGAGGCCGATGTCGAAATCGCGCTCGGCCCGGCGGGGCACGTGCTCGGCGACGTCGCGCGCGGTGTCCAGGTGCTGCTTGGCGCTGACGATCAGCGGCGCGATGCCGTCGTGAATCTCGTAGGCGATGCGCCGCCGCTCCTGCTCACGCGCGTAGATGACCTGGCCGACGAGCCGCGCGAGCTCGTTCGCATGCGCGGTCCTGCCGCGCCAGGCCCGCAGCAGCACGGCGGTCGCCGTCACGATCAGCACGACCTGCACACAGTGGAGCATCAGCCCGAGCGTGGAGCCGTGCACTCCGAAGGGCTCCGTCCAGATCTCGAGGAGCTCGTAGAACGCCATGCCGAGGAAGACGACGGCGAGGGTGAGCTCGCTGTACCAGGCCACGACACCCTTGAGGCCGCGCCACGCCATGACGTCCCTCCAACCGCCGATCGCAGAGACCAGCGGTGGCCGGCTCATTAGCACACTCGGACGCATGACGCCAAGCGGTGGCGGACACAGAAACGCCCGGATCGCATGTGCGACCCGGGCGCTCGTGGAATTACCCCGGCAGCGACCTACTCTCCCACGCAGTTGCCCACGCAGTACCATCGGCCCAGGAGGGCTTAACTTCCGTGTTCGGGATGGGAACGGGTGT
>DAIRVP010000150.1:0-13070 GCA_036802765.1 Candidatus Rokuibacteriota bacterium | reverse complement strand
CACCGCTGTCGTCGCGTAGCACGCGAGCAGCGTCGGCGTGAGCACCGCCGGTGAAGCGGCGACGCGCAGCAGCGAGTGGTGGCTAATCGTGTCGCCCGATCGCGAGCTCGCTCCTGCGCTGGTTCTTCGCCACCACGCGCCCGGCCTTGAGCACGTAGAGCTTCTCGGCCTGCTCAGTGATCGCCTGCGCGGCGTCGCGGGCATCGAGCACCACGAGGTCGGCGCGGCAGCCTGCCGCGAGGCCGTAGCCGTCCAACCCCAGCGCTCGCGCCGGATTGGTCGTGAACAGCTCGGGCAGCCACGCGAGCTGGTCCAGGTTGCCCAGATGCGCCGCCATGGCCGTGATCAGCGCCTGGCGCAGCAGATCGGGATGGCCGTACGGCGTAAACGGATTGACGATGTTGTTGGTCGAGATCGAGATGTTGACGCCCGCCTCGCGCAGCTCGGCGATGCGCGTCACGCCCCGCCACGTCCGGCGCACGTCGCTGCGCGCTTTCACGTGCAGCTCGGTGGCGGGCAGGCTGATGACGTGAATGCCGGCCTCACGCACGCGGCCGATGACGCGCGCGCGATGCGCCGGCTCGAGCACGTCCAGCATGCACAGATGTCCGAGGCTGACGCGGCCGTGCATGCCGCGCGCGATCGTTTGCTCGGCGATGTATTCGGTCGTAAGGTGCGCCGGATCGTCGCCGGAGTCGGCGTGGAAGTCGAGCGGCACGCCGAAGGCCTGCGCGGTCTCGAAGAACCAGTCGATGTGCGCGCGCTCGTCGTCGTCCATGTACGGACAGCCGCCCAGGGTCTTGAGACCGCTCTTGAGCGCCTCGCGCAGCAGGTCCTTCGTCACTGCGTCGCGGAAGATGCCCTCTTGCGCGAACGCGATCAGCTCCAGATCGAGCACGCCGGCGAAATCGGCCTGCAGGCGGCGCAGCGCCTCGACGCCGCGCAGCTCGACGAACGCGTCGATCTCGACGTGCGCGCGCATCGTCGTGCAGCCGTGCCGCACGGCCGCCTCGAGCACGCGGCGCGCGCGCGCATAGACGTCGTCCACGGTGAATTGCTTCTTGAGCTCCGCCACCAGCGTCTGCGGCGTCGGCCCGCCGGCGGAGAGGCCGCGCGTGCGGTCGGCGATATAGGCCTTGTCGGGATGGATGTGGCTTTCCACGAAGCCGGGCAGCACGAGCCGATCGCCGACGTCGAGCGTCTCGCCGCCGCCGGCGTCGAGCCCCGCGCCGATGCGCTCGATCCGCCCGTCGCGGATCGCGATGTCTTGCCGCCGGCCGCCGACGATTCCGCCACGCAAGAGAAGGGTCGTCGTCATTGAGCAGTCCAGCCGCCGTCGATGACGAGCTCGCTGCCTGTCACGAACGCCGACTCGTCGGAGGCGAGATAGAGCACGGCATACGCGACCTCGTCGGGCTCGCCGTACCGTCCGAGCGGGATGCGCGAGATCATCAGCTTGTAGATCTCAGGATCGGCGCGGCGCTTCTCCGTCATCGGCGTGAGGATCGGGCCCGGGTGCACGGAGTTCGCGCGGATCTTGTCCTTCGCATACTGGATCGCCGTCACCTTCGTCAGCAGCCGGACCGCGCCCTTGGAGGCCGAGTACATCGGACTGGTGTTGTCAGTGCCGACGAGGCCCAGCTGCGACGAGATGTTGATGATCGAGCCGCCGCCCGCGCGCTTCATCGCGGGAATCACCGCCTTGCTGCCGAGGAATACGCCCGTGGCATTGACGTCCATCACGCGCTGCCACGACTCCAGCGTGGTGTCCTCCACGCGGCCGACCGCGCTGATGCCGGCGTTGTTCACGAGCACATCGAGCTTGCCGAACGTGCGCTCGGCGAGCGACACAGCAGTCTGCCAGTCGCCCTCGCGCGTGACGTCGAGCCGGCTGAAGACCGCCTTGCCGCCTTTGGCTGCGATCTCCGCCTCGACCGCGCGGCCTTCGTTGTCGAGCACGTCGCCGATGACCACCTGCGCGCCCTCGCGCGCGAACATCTTCGCCTCTGCCGCGCCCATCCCGCGCGCGCCGCCGCTGATGAGCGCCACTTTTCCCGCGAGCCTCATGCTGGCCTCCTCGATGCTGAGGATCATTCATATGCTCGCCTCGCACGGTGGGGACTCACGCAGACTCGCCTCGCCTGCGGCTGCGGCTCGCACTACGGCCCCACGACGTGCTGCGGCTCGAATCATTCAGATGCTCGCCTCGCACGGTGGGGCCCCAGCCCCACGACGTGCTGCGGCTCGCACTACGTCATGCCCGGCGTGCTATCGTACGCCCGAATCGTCCGCCGAAAGGACACCACCATGGCCAATTCGTCGAGAGCGTCGCGCGTCTACGTCGGCGTCGGGTCATACACGTCGGGCAAGCGGCCTGGAATCTTCCGTCGTGTAGGCGACGGCGGCTGGGAGCAGCTCACCAAGGGACTACCCGAAGCGACCAAGGTTCAGGCCATCACCGTCGACGGGATGAACCCGGACATCATCTATATCGGCACCCATGACGGGCCCTATCGCAGCCGCGACGGCGGTGACTCGTGGCAGCGGCTGGCGCTGCCTGAAGACGGGCTTCAAGTCTGGTCGATCCTCGTGCACCCGCGCGATTCGCGGCGCCTCTATGCCGGCACCTCGCCGGTCGGTGTGTTTCGCAGCGACGACGGCGGCGACACGTGGCGGCGGCTGTCCAGGGCGGTCATGCCGGAGCGCGTGAAGATGGGGTTCGCGTGCCGCGTGATGCGGCTGGCCATCGATCCCGCGCGGCCCGAGACCGTCTGGGCCGGGCTCGAGGTCGGCGGCATCATGAAGAGTGACGACGGCGGAGAGACGTGGACGGACTGCACCGCGGATCTCGTCAAGCTTGCGGAGCTGCCGCATCTCAAGAGCCGCATCGTCAGCGACACCGAAATCGAGGGCATGCTGGACATCCACGCGGTCGCGCTCACGGCGGCGAAGCCGGGCGTGCCGTACGCCGCGATTCGGCTGGGCCTGTTCCAGTCGACCGACGACGGCGCGCACTGGAAGGACATGCAGGTCGGACGATTCTCCCCGCTGACCTATGGCCGCGACATCCGCGTGAGCCCGCAAGATCCGCGCGTGCTTTACGCGTGCCTCAGCCCGGCGGCGCGCAGCCAGGACGGCTCGCTCTATCGCAGCGACGACGTGGGCGAGACGTGGAAGCGGTTCGATCACGGCGTCAAAGCGGAGACCACCATGATGGCGGTGGCCTTGCATCCCACCGACGCCGATCGCGTCTACTGCGTCAGCCGCACGGGTCAGGTGTTCGGCACCGAGGACGGCGGCCGATCCTGGCGCGAGCATCGCTTGCCCGAGGGCGTGGAGGATGTTTATGCGTTGGCCTGTTCTTAAGCGCGTCGTCGTCCTGCTGGTTCTGCTGGCGGCGACGCCCGCGGCGGCCGCCTCGCCGGACGGGACGCTGACGATCGGCGTGCACGTCACGCTGGTCAATCGTTGGCTCGATCCCGGCGAGACCGAGGCGCTCATCACGCCGTTCATGGTGCTCTACGCGCTCCACGACGCCCTCGTGAAGCCGATGCCGAAGAACATCATGACGCCGAGCCTGGCCGAATCGTGGACGGCGTCCAAGGACGGCCTCACGTACGACTTCGCCATCCGGAAGAACGCGAAGTTCCACAACGGCGATCCCGTGACCGCCGACGACGTGAAATTCACGTTCGAGCGCTACAGGGGCGCCTCCGCGAAGATTCTCAAGGACCACGTCAAAGAGGTTCAGACGCCGTCGCCGAATCAGGTCCGCTTCGTGCTGAAGGAACCGTGGCCGGACTTCATGGCCTTTTATGGCACCTCCGCCACGGGCGCGTCGTGGATCGTGCCGAAGAAGTACATCGAGAAGGTCGGCGAAGACGGCTTCAAGAAGGCGCCCGTCGGAGCGGGGCCCTACAAGTTCGTGTCGTTTTCGCCCGGCGTCGAGCTCGTCCTCGAGGCCTTCCCCCAGTACTGGCGCAAAGCGCCGAGCGTGAAGCGGCTCGTCATGCGTAGCATTCCCGACGAGACGACGCGCGCGGCCGCCGTGAAGACGGGCGAGGCGGATCTCGCCTACCTCTTCACCGGCCCCGCCGCCGAGGAGCTGAAACGCTCGCCCGGCGTGCGGATCGTCGCGCCGATCCTCTACGGCATGTACTGGCTCGACTTTCCCGACCAGTGGGATCCGAAGTCGCCCTGGCACGACAAGCGCGTGCGCATGGCCGCCAATCTCGCCATCGATCGCAAGGGCATCAACCAGTCGGAGATGCTCGGCATGGGACGGCTCGCGTCGTCGAACATTCCGCCGGAGTTCGACTTCGCGCTCAAGGCCGAGCCGCCCGCGTATGACCCCAAGCGTGCCAAGCAGCTCATGGTGGAAGCGGGCTATTCGAGTGGCTTCGATACCGGCGACCTGACGCCGCTGCCGCCGTACACGACGCTCGCCGAATCCGTCGCCGGCATGCTGCAGACGATCGGCATCCGCTCGCACGTCCGCTCGATGGAGCGCGCCACCTTCCTGGCGGCGTGGCGCGAGAAGAAGCTGCACGGTCTCATCCTCCCGGCCACCGGCGCCGCCGGCAACGCCGCCGCCCGCATCGAGCCCTTCTTTACGAAGGACGGCTTCTATGCGTACGGCTCGATGCCGGAGATCGACGATCTCTTTCAGCGTCAGGCCAAGGAGCTCGATCGCAAGCAGCGCGAGGCGCACCTGCATCAGATTCAGAAGATCATCGCGGACAACGTGCTCATCGCGCCGATCTTCCAGCAGGCGTTCATCTGGGGCGTGGGCGCGCGCGTCGCCGACCCGGCCGCCGGCCTGATCGAAGGCTATCCGTACGTCGGTCCGGCGGAAGACCTGAAGCTCAAGTAGTGGGCGAGCCGGTCACGGTCGAAAAGTTCGCCGTCGGGCAGGGCGTGCGTCGCGTCGAGGACGCACGGCTGCTTCACGGGCTCGGCCGCTACTCCGACGACGTGGATGTGCCGCGCCAGGTCCACGCCGTCCTCGTTCGTTCGCCGCACGCTCACGCGCGGATCACCGCGCTCGACGCGCGCCCGGCGCTCGAGATGCCGGGTGTGCTGGCGGTGCTGACTGGCGCCGATCTCGCCGCTGACGGTGTGGGTAACATGCCGACCGATCGCACGCGCAAGCGCCGGGACGGCGCCGCGGCCTTCGCCACGCCGCGCCCGCTGCTCGCGCGCGAGCGCGTGCGCCACGTCGGCGATCCTGTCGCGCTCGTGATTGCCGACACGCGCGAGCGCGCGGGCGACGCCGCCGAGCGGGTGGCCGTGGACTACGAGCCGCTGCCCGCAATCGCCGCCACCGCCGACGCCCGCAAGCCCGGCGCGCCACCCGTGTGGGACGAGGCACCCGACAACGTCGCATTCGTCTGGTCGGCCGGCCCGAAAGAGGCGGTGATGCGTACGTTCGAGAGCGCGTCGCACGTCACGCGCCTGGACTTCGTCGTGAGCCGCGTGGCCGTGGCCCCGATGGAGCCGCGAGCGGCGGTGGGCGAGTATGACCGGCGCGCCGAGCGCTACACGCTGCACACTGGAATCCAGGGACCTCACGGCACCCGCACGCTGCTCGCCGCCACGCTCGGCGTGGAGCAGAACCGCGTGCGCGTGATCAGCGCCGACGTCGGCGGCTCCTTCGGGATGCGCAGCGGGCTCTATCCCGAGATGGCGCTGGTGCTGTGGGCGTCGAAGCGGCTCGGGCGGCCCGTGAAATGGACGTCCAACCGCCGCGAGGCGATGGTCACCGACGAAGCGGGTCGCGACAATGTCTCCACCGTGGAGCTCGCGCTCGATCGCGACGGCACGTTTCTCGCGCTTCGCATCGCCGTGACCCTGAACGTCGGTGCCTATCTCACGCCGCGGAGCGCGGGACCAGGCACCAACAACGTCGGCGGCGTGGCCGGCGTGTACCGAACGCCAGCGATCCAGCACGAGACGACCGGTGTGTACACGCACACGACGCCGACCGGGCCGTATCGCGGCGCGGGCCGGCCCGAGGCCACGTACGCGATCGAGCGAGTGATCGACGTGGCCGCGCGCGAGCTTGGCATCGATCCGATCGACCTGCGGCGGCGGAATCTCATCCCGCCGTCCGCGATGCCGTTCAAGACGGGGCTCGTCTTCACGTACGACTGCGGCGATTTCGAGCGCGGCATGGACATGGCGCTCTCGCTGGCGGATCACGCGGGCTTCGCCAAGCGACGCGCTCAGGCGCGGGAGCGGGGGAAGCTGCTCGGCCTCGGTATCGCCAACGCTATCGAAGTCGCGGGCGGCCCCTACACGGCGGTGAATCCGGACACTGCACAGATCCGCGTGAATCCCGACGGCTCGGTGACGCTCTTCGCAGGCTCGACGACGATGGGGCAGGGCAACGACACGGCCTTCACGCAGATCATCGCCGACCGCCTGGGGCTGCCGCCGGCACGTGTGCAGGTGCTGTCCGGCGACACCGATGCGCTCGGATCCGGGCGCGGTAACGGCGGCTCCGGCGCGCTCACGGTCGGCGGCTCCGCCGTGCTGCGCGCGACCGAGAAGATCGTCGACCGCGGACGCCGCATCGCCGCGCAACTGCTCGAGGCGGCGCCCGAGGACGTAGCGCTGCGCGACGGCCGCTTCACCGTCGCCGGCACCGACAAGGGCGTGGCGTTCGCCGACGTCGCGCGTGCCGCGTACGTCCCCAAGCAGCTACCGCCGGGTCTCGAGCCCGGCTTCAGCGAGATCGCGGCGTTCACACCGCCGGCGGTGACGTTTCCGAACGGTTGTCATGTGTGCGAGGTCGAGATCGACGAGGCCACGGGCGTCGTGCGCATCGTGCGCCACACCGTCGTGGACGACGTGGGCCGCATCGTCAATCCGATGCTGGTGAAGGGGCAGATCCACGGTGGCGTCGTGCAGGGGCTCGGACAGGGATTGTTCGAGTCGCTCGTCTACGACGACGCCGGGCAGCTCCTCGCCGGATCGTTCATGGATTACGCGATGCCGCGCGCCGACGACGTGCCGTCGTTCGAGGTCGACTCGTACGAGGTGCCCACGCAGGTGAACCCGCTCGGCGCCAAAGGTGTGGGCGAGGCGGGCACGGTGGGCGCGCTCCCGGCGCTGATGAACGCCGTCAACAACGCGCTGGCGCCGTTGGGCGTGCGCCACCTCGACATGCCGGTGACGCCCGAGCGCGTGTGGCGCGCGATCCGCACCGCAAAGGGCGGTTGACCGATATCGAGCAGCGCCCGGCTCAGCCGGGGCGCTTGTGAGCGCTGCCGGGGAGGCCGAGGGGGCGTAGCCCCTTCGCTTAAAAAGCAAGGGGGGCCATTTCCGGGCCCCCCAAGTGACGGATCGGCGGTATTGTTCCGGGCACCGGAGGCGACCATGCAGGTCGGGATCTTCGTAGAGGAGCGGCGCCGCGGCACCAGCGAGGCCACGGCGTTCGCCGAGGCGCTCGAGTTGAGCGAAGCCGCCGAGAGCTGGGGACTCGATGGCGTCTGGCTCGGCGAGATTCACTTCAACCCGGCGCGCTCAGTGCAGTCGGCGCCGATGGCCCTCGCGGCGTTCATGGCCGCGCGCACGCGGCGCATCCGAATCGGCATGGCCGTGATCGTGCTGCCACTTGCTCATCCTTTGCGCATCGCCGAAGAAGTCGCGACGGTCGATCATCTGAGCGAGGGGCGGTTCGACCTCGGCGTCGGCCGCAGCGGCGGAGCACGCACGTACGACCGGCTCGGCATTCCGTACGGGGAGAGCACGCCGCGGTTCGAGGAGTCGCTCGCGATCATGCGCGAGGCATGGAAGGGCGAGCGCTTCAGCTACGAGGGCAAGTTCTTCACCGTGCAGGAGACGGTCGTCTCGCCCACGCCTGTGCAGAAGCCGCACCCGCCGCTGCGGATGGCCGCCAATTCTCCGGAGACGTTCCCCTGGGTTGGTCGGGCCGGGCTTCGTCTCTTCGTCGGCCTGCGCGACGTCGATCTGCCCGAGCTCCGCGTGAATCTCGATGCGTACCGCAAGGCCTGGCGCGAGGCCGGCCATCCCGGCGACGGCGATGTGTGCCTGCGCATCCCGGTGTACGCGGCGCCGACGCAGCAGGAGGCGCTCGACGAGCCGCGCGAGAACATCACCTATTTCTTCGAGCGCCACCAGGAGCTGACGCGCACGCGGATGGGGCGAAACGACACAGGGCCGCAGCAGCGCCATTCGGCCCGGCTCGAGAAGCTGCAGGCGATGGACTACGACGAGATTCTCGAGAAGCGCGTGGCGTTCGGCTCGGCGTCGAGTCTCGTCGAGCGGCTGGGCATGCTGAAGGCCGAGCTCGGGCTGGACGGCTTCATCGTCGAGCTGAATCCCGGCGGTCTGCTTCCGATGGACCGCATGCTCAGGACGCTGCGCATCCTGACGCACGAGGTGTTGCCCAAGCTCAGGGGTTGATGCGGTAGCCTCGCGCGTCGCTCGACGCGCCGTCCTTGTAGGTCACGATCCGCTTCGGCGAGGCGTGCGTGCCCAGAAGCCGCAACGTCTCACTGCCCACGACCCTGAACGCGTGAGGCGTGTCCGGCGGAATCGCCATCGTGTCACCGCGCCGCAGCGTGACGGCCTCGCTTTCGCGGCCCTCCAGCCACGCCTCCGCGGCGCCGTCGAGGATGTGCAGGATCTCGACGTACGGATGCTGGTGCACGGGCGCGACGTAGCCGGGCTCGGCGGTCTGGATGCCGGTGCGCACGGGCGTGCTGCCCTCGTCGTCGCCGATGATGAGCTGATAGTGCGAAAGCGGGCCGAAGCTGACGCGCTCGGTGTCGGCGAGCCGGACCACCACGGGCTCTTTCATGGGCCGTAGAGTATCATCCCGAACCACACCATGCTGAGCGCGTCCGAGAACGAAACGCTCACGCGCGTGGGCCGTGGGACGCCGATGGGCGAGCTGATGCGTCGATACTGGCAACCCATCGCCGCGGTCGCGCAGCTCGACGAGCGTCCGACGCTGGCCGTGCGTCTGATGGGCGAAGACCTCGTCCTCTATAAGGACACGCGCGGCGCTTACGGACTGCTCGACCGTCACTGCCCGCACCGCCGTGCGGACCTCTGCTACGGCGTGCCCGAAGATCGGGGACTGCGCTGTCACTACCACGGCTGGCTCTTCGACAACGCCGGCGCCTGCCTGCAGCAGCCGTTCGAGGAGATCGCGCGCCCCGAGGCGCACTTTCGCGACAAGATCCGCACGACGGCCTATCCGGTGCAGGCGAAGGCGGGGCTGCTGTGGGCCTATCTCGGGCCTCCGCCGGCGCCGCTCGTGCCGGACTGGGATCTCTTCGGCGAGCGCGGCTACAAGCAGATCGTGTTCTCCCAGATCCCCTGTAACTGGTTTCAGGGCCAGGAGAACTCCATCGACCCGATCCACTTCGAGTGGCTGCACAGCAACTGGTCCGCCGCGCTGCGCGGTGAGCCGGGCGCGCGGGCCCCGCGCCATCTGAAGATCGCGTTCGAAGAGTTCGAGTGGGGCTTCGTCTATCGGCGCGTGCGCGAGGACACGACCGAAGACGACGAGCTCTGGACGCTGGGCCGCGTATGCCTCTGGCCGAACTGTCTCTTCACCGGCAAATTCGAGTGGCGCGTGCCGATCGACGACGAGCAGACACTGCACGTCGCGTGGTTCAGCGATGCCGTGCCGGGTGACGGGCCGTTCGAGCAGGCGCGCATCCCGTATTGGCATGGCCCCATCACAGATCCCGCAACCGGCCGACTCATCACGAGCCACATCATGAACCAGGACTTCGTCGCGTGGGTGGGGCAGGGCCCGATTGCGGATCGCACCAAGGAGCATCTGGGCGAGAGTGATCGCGGCGTCATCCTCCTGCGCAAGCGAATGCTCGAGGAAGCCGCCATCGTCGCCAAGGGCGGCGATCCGAAGGCCGTCATCCGCGATCCGTCCAAGAACGTGGCGCTGGCGCTTCCACGCGTGCGAGCCGGGCGCGGTGCGCCGGTGGCGCCGCCGGGCAAGCCGCGCCCGATGCTGTTTCATGCCGGCCAGCCGCGCGAGATCGCCGAGGAGATGGAGCGCATCTGGGCCGAGCGGAGCCGCGCCTGATGGCAACGCTCGTCGGCGTCTTCAACGTCGCGCACAGTCCGACGTGCTATCGCCCCGCGGAGGAATGGAACGACGTGCGCGCGAGCCGCACGCTGCGCGCGGACGTGCCGATGGACTCGCTGGAGGACAATCGCGGCAAGAAGGCGCGAGTCGAGGCGGCGTTCGCGACGCTGCGCGCCCGGCTCGCGGCGGCTCAGCCGGACGCGCTGGTCATCTTCGGGGACGACCAGCTCGAGTGTTTCGACTTCGCTAACTTTCCCGCCTTCGCGGTCTACGTCGGCGACTCGTTCGAGGGCGCCCTGGCGTCGGGTCAGCGCGTGAAGGTGTCCGGGCATCGGCAGCTGGGTGTTGCGCTGCTGACGGGCCTGATGCAGCGCGGCTTCGATCCCGCGTTCTGCATGGAGATGCCCAAGCCCGAGCGCGGCGTCGGCCACGCGTTTCTCCGTCCCGCCGAGTCGCTGACGGATCTCACGACGCCGATCGTGCCGGTGTTCGTGAACTGTTACTACGCGCCGCAGCCGACGGCGCTGCGCTGTTATCAACTCGGGCGCGCCGTGCGCGAGACGATCGACGCGCATCCGAGCGATCTGCGCGTGGCCGTCGTCGGGTCGGGGGGACTGTGGCACACGCCGCGCGCGCCCGACGCGTATCTCGACGAGGCGTTCGACCGCGAAATCTTGAAGGCGATGGCCGCCGGCAATGTGCGCGAAATGGCGCGCGTCTTCGACGACTACAGAGTGCCGCCGGGCGATCGCAGCCAGGACGTCAGCACGCGCGGCCGCGGCGCGACCGGTTTGCCGGGGCCCGGTGGTCCGCAGGGTGGAACGCGCGAAACGTGTAACTGGATCGCCGCCGCGGCCCTCGCCGACGGCAAGCCCGCGGAGATCATCGACTACATCCCGGTGTATGCCTCGCCGATCGGCGCGGGGTTCGCGTACTGGCCAGAGGTATGAGCGGGGACCCCGAGCGACCTCTCTGGGAGATCTCTCGGCGCTCACACGTCGCCGCATGGCGGGTCTTCAACTCGTGCCTCGACACTGTCTTCTACGACGTCGGCGCACTCTCGCTGCACGAGCGTGCGAGGCTCGCGGCATACGAGCGTCCCGAGGGCTCGATCCTCATCGTCTACCCCGCCGACGATGGTGAGACGATCCGGACGCTGGCGGCCTCGGATTTCGTCCGGGAACAACTCACGGGACGGGGCGACCCCGTTACCACCGTGGCCATTGCCGGCGTCGGGAGCTCGGCCATCGGCACGGCGGCGCTCGCCCGCGATGTCGCCGATTACCTCGGCACACCGGTGGCCGGGATCGTTTCGGGCCTGGGACTCGCGGACGTGGTGTCCGAGGCGCTGGGCGGCTGGTTCGTCTTCGGGGCGCGCAACGCGCTTCGTGAGATGGTGGCGCGGTTCCTCGATGCGTCCGCGCTGGAAGACCACGTGCGCGATCCCGAAACGCACAGCGATCTCAAGGCGCACGTAGCGCGGCCCGACACGCCGAACGAGCGCTTTCTCTACGGCAGTCCGGACTCGACGACGCTGCTCTACCTGCTCTCGAGGCTCGGTGGGAGGCTGCGGCTTCTCGTCGGGCACAGCAAAGGCAACTACAGCATCGAGAACGCGCTCGAAGGATGGTCCGGGCAGCCGGACGCTCACCTCGACATCGTGACCCTCGGGGCGGTGATCTGGTTCCCGCCCGAATTCGCCAACCTGCAGCAGTTCATCGGCGACATCGACTATTTCGGCATGCTCAATTCTCGGATCTTCGTGCAGCGCATCGGCGTGCCGGGCGCGTGGCATTCGTTGAACACGGCGATGCCGGGTTACCTCTCCGTGAGGGGCGCATTGGAGGCGGCGAGCCGCCTCGGTGTCCTGCAACACGCATGAATGCATGAATGACGGCCGACGGTTGAATACCGCCGACGCCAGCCAATGGAGGCGCGACATGACTCGAAGTCAAAACCGACGACGTCACTGGAGTCGGATCGTGGGCCCGGCGTTCGTGGTGGCCTTGGCGGCACTGGCGATCGGTTCGGCCCGAGCGGAGGCCGAGCTGCTGACGGGCCTCACGTCAACGGGCAATCTGGTGACGTTCGACAGCGCCACTCCCGGAACGATCAACAACAGTGTGGCGATCACCGGACTCCAGGCCGGTGAGACGCTGCTGGGGATCGACCGCCGGCCGGCGAATGGGCTCGTCTACGGCCTGGGGAGCACGAGCCGTCTCTACACGATCAACACCACGACCGGGACCGCCACTGCTGTCAGCGCGACGCCGTTCGCCCCGGCCCTGACCGGGACCGCGTTCGGATTCGACTTCAACCCGGTGCCTGATCGGATCCGCGTCGTCAGCACCGACACGTCGAACTTCCGGCTCAATCCCAACGACGGGACGCTCGTCGGGACGGACACGCTGCTGGCCTACGCGGCGGGCGATTCGGGGGCGGGCGTCATGCCGCGGGTCGTCGGATCCGCCTACACCAACAACGTCAATGGCGCGGCCGTCACGACGCTCTTCGACATCGATTCCAACCGCGACGTCCTCGTCATGCAGGGGGGACCGAGCGGCACGCCGTCGCCGAACGGCGGGGTGCTCACCACGATCGGGACACTGGGCTTCAATACGTCCGACCTGGTCGGCTTCGACGTCTCGGGCATCAGCGGCATCGCCTTCGCCTCGCTGACGCCGCCGACGGGGGGCGCCTCGCAGTTGTTCACGATCAACCTGGCGACTGGCAGCGCCACGCTGGTCGGCACCATCGGTTCCGGGTTGACGCTGACGGGCCTGGCGGCGAACGTCGGTGTCGTCCCCGAGCCGGCCAGCCTCACGCTCCTATCCATCATCGCGCTCGGCATGATCACCGTCGTGCGCCGCCGTCGGTGACGTCCGAAGCCTTCGTGCGTGCGTCGTGGCGGCGCGAATTTCACCGACGATGAAGGCGTCGACCCGGCTGCGCGAGTTGCTCCGCGGCGGCGACGTGATCGTCG
>DAIRVP010000149.1:0-13578 GCA_036802765.1 Candidatus Rokuibacteriota bacterium | reverse complement strand
GAGGATGTGGTCGTCGATCGCGACCTTGATCAGATAGGGCTGAGCGAGCTCCGCCAGCGCGATCGCCGGATACAGCGCGAGCGTTGCGTACAGCACCGGACGCTGCGTCCGCGCGGCCGCCCAGAGCCGTCGCGCGAGACGCCGATCGAATGCGCGGCCGAGGACCTCGTCGTGGTCGAGCGCGGCGCGCTCAGGCACGGGCGATCTCCTCTTCCAAGCGCTGTCGCCGCCAGAGCCGCGCGTACAGGCCGTCGGCGGCGAGCAGCGCCGCGTGCTCGCCGATCGCGACGACGCGCCCAGCGTCGAGCACCACGATGCGATCGGCGGCCTGCGCCACGCGCAGACGATGCGTCATGACGAGCACGGTGAGCCCGCTCGAACGCAACGACCGGACGATCGCCTCCTCGGTCGCGGCGTCGACGCTGGCGAAGACGTCGTCGAGGACGAGGACGCGCCGGCCCCCAGCCAGCGCGCGGGCGAGCGCCAGGCGTTGGCGCTGGCCGCCTGACACGGTGAGCCCGCGCTCGCCGACGACCGTCGCGTAGCCCTCGGCGAACGCGGCGACCTCTGCGTCGACGGCGGCCGCGCGCGCCGCGGCAACGATGTCCAGGCCGGTGCGGCCGAGTGTGACGTTGTCCGCGATCGAGCGCGAGAAGAGGAACGGGTCCTGTGGCACCCAGCCGATCGTCGCGCGTAGCGCGGCCAAGGGCAGTGTCGTGACATCGCGACCGCCGACGAAGACGGTGCCGGCCGGCGGTTCCCAGAGCCGTGCGAGCAGCAGGCCGAGCGTGCTCTTGCCGGATCCCGTGGGCCCGACGACCGCGACCATCTCTCCCGGCGCGACGGAGAATGTGACGTCGATGAGCGCGGTGCCGCGGCCGGGATAGCCCCATGTCAGCCGCTCGAACGCCAGGGAGGGAGAGATGGCAAGCGGCTCGCCTTCGCCCGGCGGCGGCGGTGCAGCTTCGACGATCTCCTGGATCCGCTCCATCGACGTCAGCCCGCGGCGTACGGCCGACAGCGTGAGGCCGAGCGCGACCGTCGGCCAGGCGAGATATCCAAGATAACCATTGAAGGCGACGAGATCGCCGAGGGTGATGCGCCCGGCCGCGACGTCACGGCCGCCGATCCAGATGACCGCGAGCACGCCGACGCCGGCGAGCAGCGACATGAGCGGCGTAAAGCGCGCCTGCAATGCGGCCACAGCCAGGCTCCGCTCGAGCAGCGTGCGGTTGGCCTCGGCGAACGAGTCGGCCGCCCGACGCTCCATGGTGTACGCGCGGACGGCCGCGATGCCCGCGAGCGTCTCCTGCACGCGCCCGGACAGCACGCTGAGCTGCTCCTGCATCGCCTGCGCGCGCGCGTTGAGCGCCACGTTGAACCGCCGCGCGAGCACGATCAGGACGGGCACCGGCGCCATGGCGCAGGCAGTCAGCCACGCGTCGACAGCCACCATGGCGGCCAGCGCGCCGCCGAAGGCGAGCACTGTCTGAACCAGCGTGATGGCGCCGAAGCCGACCAGGCTGCGCACGGCCGAGACGTCGCTCGACGCTCGAGTCATGAGATCGCCGGTCGAATGCTGCGCGAAGAATTCGGGCGGGAAGCGTTGCAGCGCGGCGTAGAGACGATCACGGAGGTCCGCCTCGACGCGCTGCGCGGCGCCGATGGTCGCGAAGCGTGAGCCGAGGCGGGTCAGCCAGTGCGCGGCGGCGAGTACCAGGATGACCGCGACATAGCCGCCGAGCGACGCCGCCGCGCCCTCGCGCGCGAGGGCGTCGATCGCGTGCTTCACGGTCCACGGGATGGCGAGCGAAAACCCCGTCGCCGCGGCCAAACACAGGGCACCCAGCATGTAGCGCGCGCGATACTTCGCCGCGGCGCGCACGACGGCGCGGGCGGCAGGCGTCAGCCGCGACTCCCCGCAGCGTGAGGCTTCAGCGCGGCGTAGACCGCAAAGACGGTCGGTGTCGGCACGCCGAGCCGCTCACCCAGACGCACCGCGTGCCCGTGCAGCGCCTCCAGCTCGAGCCGCCGACCTTGCACGAGGTCGTGGTGCAGCGAGGACATCGCCGTAGGGGCCAGGCCGGCCGCGCCTTTCATGATCGTGTCGACCACGTCGGCGGCGAGCGCCACCCCGGAGGCTCGAGCCAGTGACGCCAGCTCCTCGACGATCCGACGGTACATCTGCCACGTTTCCGGTGTCTCGCGGATGATGCCGATCGGGACGCGGGCGAGCGCGGTCGTCCCCGCCTGCGCACTGATCAGCAGATACTTCTCCCAGAGCACGCGTCGCACGTCCGTTGACAGCTCGACCGGCACACGCGCGCCCGTCAGCGCGTCGCGCAGGCGGGTCGCGCGCTCGCTCAGCCGTCCGTCGAGCTCGCCGAACACGATGCGGCCCAGCAGCGTGTGGGCGATGACGCCGGGGGACGCGATCGTGCTGAACACGAACGCCGCGCCACCGAGTGCCCGGCCCGCACCGAGCACCCCGTCGATGATGTCTTCGTTGTCGACGCCGTTCTGCAGCGACAGGACCCCGGTGTCGGGCCGGAGCACCGGCCTCAGCGCCTCGGCGGCGGTCCGCGTGTCGAAAGACTTCACGCAAAAGAGCGCCATGTCGACGGGCGGCTGTCCGGCAAACGACTCGACCGCATCCACCTTGACGGTGAACTCGCCGTCGACGGCGGAGCGGACGTGAAGGCCGTGCCGGACGATCGCATCCAGATGCGCACCGCGCGCGAGCATCACCACGGACTCACCCGCCCGCGCCAGCTTGGCGCCGAAATAACCGCCGACACCACCCGCCCCCACGATCGCGATCCGCATCACCACCAGCCTCGTCGCTTGAAGTACGTGATCATCCCGCCCGCGCTCAGCAGCATGAGCCCCAGCGCCCAGGCATAGCCATAGCGCCACTCGAGCTCGGGCATGTGCTTGAAGTTCATCCCGTAGATCGAGGCGATCGTCGTCAACGGGATGAAGATCGTGGCGATGACGGTCAGCACCTTCATCACCTCGTTGAGCCGCTGGTTCTGGACGGAGAGGTAGACCTCCATCACCGAGACCGCGGTCTCCCGCAGCGACTCGACGATCTCGAGCGCCTGCACGGCGTGGTCGTACACGTCGCGCAGGAACAGCCGCGTCTCGGCGGTGACGAGCTGCGAGTCGTCGCGCTGCAACACCACGACCTCCTCGCGCATCGGCCACACGGCGCGGCGCAGCGTCAGCAGCTGGTGTCGGATCCGCTGCATCTGGACCAGCACGACGGCGTTCGGCTCGTCGATCGCCGCCGTCTCGAGGTGCTGCAGCCGCTCGCCGAACTGCTCGATCACCGGGAAGTACGCGTCCACCACCGAGTCGATCACGAGATAGGCGAGATAATCCGCGCCGGCCTCGCGCACGCGGCCGCGTCCCTGCCGAATCGCCTCACGCACGGGTCCGAAGCAATCGCCGTCGGGCCGCTCCTGGACCGTGATGAGCCAGCCGGGACCGAAGAACAGGCTGACCTGCTCCTCCGCGATCTCGCCCTCGGCGATCCGCATCGTATGCATCACCACGAAGATGTGCTTGTCGTAGCGCTCGACCTTCGGCCGTTGTCCGACGTTGAGGACGTCTTCTAGCGCCAGCGGATGCAGCCCGAAGCGCTCGCCGAGCCGCGTGAGCGTCTGGATGTCGCCGACGCCGTCGACGTTGATCCACGTCACGCCCTCGGGCGCGGACACGGCGAGCGCATCATCGATGGTCACGTCGCGGCGCTCGCTCGCGCCCTCGCGGTTGTACGCGAGGATGGAGATCCGCGCCGGAGTCGGCGCGCCCGCCACGATGAGCGTGCCCGGCGGCGTCCCCGGCTTCACGCGCGTCCCGCGATCCCGTCGCGTGCCGAGCCCGGCGCTCAGGCGGCGCTTGAGGCGGGCATCGTCAGGCATTGAGCCATGCTCCGGGACCGTCCGTTGGTTGTCAAGCGAGCGTGTGATAGAGTCGCCTCGCATGTCATCGTTCGAGCGCCGCGTGGCCGTCGACGCCGCGCGCGCCGCCGGTCGGCTCCTCCGCGAAGAGCTCTCCGGCGTTCGTCACATCGCTTACAAGGGCGCACCGACCAATCTCGTCACCGAAATGGATCGACGCGCGGAGGCCGAGATCCTCGGTCGTCTGCGCGCGGCGTTCCCCGACGACGCGATCCTGTCGGAAGAGGCTGGCGCGGCGGGCGGCCGCTCGGGCCGCCGGTGGATCGTCGATCCGCTCGACGGCACGACCAACTACGCGCACGGGCTGCCGGTGTTCGGCGTCTCGATCGCACTCGAGTCGGAGCGTCGGATCGTCCTCGGCGTCGTCTACGATCCTTCGCGCGACGAGCTGTTCGTCGGTGAGCGTGGCGGTGGCGCGACGCTCAACGATGTGCCGATCCGCGTGTCGGCGACCGCGACCCTCGACGAGAGCCTGCTCGTCACGGGGTTCCCCTACAACATCCGCGAGACTCGCGACACCAATCTGACCGAGTACGCGGCGTTCAGCGTGCGGGCGCGCGCCGTGCGGCGTCTCGGCTCGGCGGTGTTGGATCTCGCCTACGTCGCCTGCGGCCGCTTCGATGGCTTCTGGGAGCTGGGGCTCGGCGCCTGGGACGTGGCTGCTGGCAGCGTCATGGTCCAGGAGGCGGGCGGGCGTGTCACGGGTATCGACGGCCGGCCGCTGGACATCGACGCGCCCACGCTGGTCGCGAGCAACGGACTGGTGCACGAGGAGGTGTTGGCCGTTCTGAAGAAGATCCGACACAGGAGGGAGCCATCATGACGAGTCCTCGATTCCGCTGCATGGCGGTTGTCGTCCTCGCCCTGGTGCTCGGCGCTTGCTCACTCTACAAGGGCATGCGCGAGGTTCCGCCCGCGCAGGTGAACGTCGCCGCTCCGCCCGGCCAGGCGGCGATCGTCTTCATGCGCTGGAAGACGGGCGGCGCGTTATCGACGTCGCTGTTCGAGCTGCGTGAGCCGCCAGACCGGTTCATCGGGATCCTCGTCTCGGAGTCTCGCCTGCTGTACCTCACCGCGCCTGGCCGCACGCGCTTCATGGTGATCGGGCACAGCGCGAGCTTCCTGGACGCCGACCTCGCGGCTGGCAAAACCTACTATGTAGGGATCGTGCCGGGTGATTCCGCGGGAGAGGTGTTCGTGCTGAGGCCGCTGCGCGAACGAGATCTCCAAACGCGCGAGGCCACGAGCTGCGCCAGCGTCTGCGCGTGGCTCACCAACGGCGACCGGTCGGAACGATGGGCACGCAGCCAGGCGTCTAGCATCCAGCGAAAGAAAGAGCGCTACCTCCCCGGGTGGGAGCAGCGGACGGACAAGGCGGTGCTGCTCGCGACCGACGGCCGCTAGGGCCAGCGCCGAAAGATCAGCGAGGTATTGACGCCGCCGAAGGCGAAGTTGTTGCTCATCGCGTGGACGGCGCGCAGCGATCGCGGTCCGCCGCGAATGTAGTCGAGCGGCGCGCAGCGCGGATCGGGTGTCTCGAGATTGACAGTCGGCGCAAACCAGTCCTCGCGCAGCATCATGACCGTGATCCACGCCTCCAGCGCGCCGCCGGCGCCGAGCGTGTGGCCGAGATAGCTCTTCAGTGAGCTGATCGGCGCGCAATCGCCGAACACGCGATGCGTGGCCATGCTCTCGGCGATGTCGCCCGCTTCGGTGGCGGTGCCGTGTGCATTGACATAGCCGATGTCGTGTGCCGCGAGACCGGCGTCGCCGAGCGCCAGCTCCATCACGCGCTGCATGCCGCGAACGTCGGGATTCGTGATGTGGGTGCCGTCGCCGTTCGTTCCGAATCCCGCGATCTCCGCATAGATCGGGGCGCCGCGCGCCTCGGCGTGCTCGAGCGCCTCGAGCACGAGCGTTCCGGCGCCCTCGCCCACCACGAGGCCGTCGCGGTCGCGGTCGAACGGTCGTGGTGTGCGCTCGGGCTCGTGATTCCGCTTGGACGTAGCGAACATGATGTCGAAGACGGCGGCGTTCACGGCGTGCAGCTCTTCGGCGCCGCCCGCGACCATCACGTTCTGCCGCCCGCTCACGATGGCTTCGTAGGCGTAGCCGATACCCTGGCTGCCGGCCGTGCACGCGCTGCAGGTCGGTATCACGCGTCCGGTGATGCCGAAGAACTGCGCCAGGTTCGCGGCGCATGTGTGGCTCATCGCCTGGAGATAGTCCGTTCCCGCGATACCCTTCACGCTGCGCTTCGTGTAGAACGCCTCGGCATAGATCTCCATCGCCGGCGGACTGCCGCTGGTCGAGCCGTACGCGATCCCCGTCGTGCCGTCGGCAAGGACCGGATGACCCGCGAGTCCCGCGTCTGCGAGGGCGAGCTCTGTGGCGCGGGTTGCCATCAGCGCCACGCGGCCCATGCTGCGCGTCTTCTTCCGGGGGTAGTGCGCGGGAGTGGAAAAGTCGGGCACCGGCGCGCCGAGTCGCGTGTGCAGTCCGTCGTACGCGTCCCACTCGGGCATGGTGCGCACGCCGGATCGGCCGGCGAGCAGGCCAGCCTTCACGGTTGCCCAGTCGCTGCCCAAGGGCGAGAGTCCTGCCATGCCGGTGATGACGACGCGCCGTTTCATTGGTCTGAGCCCCGACTCTGACCGGCGAGCCGCTCCGTCGGCTGGACCCGCGCGTCGGCGCCCGTCGCGCGCGCGACGGCCAGCGTTCCCTCCACGAGCGTCGCGCCGGTCGCGGCATCGCGCACCGAGCAGGCGAACGAAAAGAAATCGTACTCACCCCAGACGTGTGCGGCTTCGATCTCCAGCCTCTGCCCGCGCTCGAAACGCGCCGCATGCAGCGTGACCGAGCGCGAGCCCAGCAGGAAGCCGAGTGGCACGGCATCGCCCTTGGCCCGTGCCCGCAGCCCGCCGTGCGCGGCGATGCACTGGGCCATGTACTCCAGGGCCACCCACGCGGGCACGCCACCGTCCGCGTCGGCGAAGATCGACGTCGCCGGGATGTCCGCGAGGCACACCGTTCGTCGCTCGGTGTGCTCGACGATTCGGGTCAGCAATACCATCCGCCCGGCGTGGGGCAGCACGTCTTCGATCGCGGGATAGCGCGTCGCCGTCATACCGGGCTCGGCGCGGGTCCGTCCCAGAACTCGTAGAAGTTGAACCACTGATACGGCGCACGCAAACAGTAGTGCTCGAGCCGGCTCACGTAGTGCCGCGCGAGCGCATCCGGCACGGGCGCGACCTCGTCGCTGAGTGTCTCGACGAAGACCTCGTACCGACGATGATCGATCCGCAGACCGATCATCAGGATCACCGGACATTTGAGCGCGCTGGCGAGCAGGAACGGGCCCTGGGGAATCGCCGCCCGCTCGCCGAAGAACGTTACCCAGGACACCCTCGCGCCGTCGCCGACGCCCACGCGGTCGGCCAGCATCCCCACGAACTCGCCGCGTTGCAGGCACGCCCGGATCTCGAACACGCTGTGCGGCGCCGCGCGCTCGAGGTCGATGATGCGCAGCGGACGTGATGGATTCAGGCGCGCGAACACGGCGTTGATCATGCGCGCGTTGCGCAGGAACATCGCCACGTTCAGCGGCACGCCGCCTTCGTCCGCCACCACGCGGAGCGCGTCGAAGCTGCCGAGATGGGCGCTCAGCACGAGCGCGCCGCGGCCCGCGCCCACGAGACGCTCGAGGTGCTCGCGTCCGTGCACGACCATCTCGAACTCCCGAGTGTCGCCGACGAAGAACGAGATGCGATCGATGATGTTCAGCGCGAACTCGTGGAAGTGACGGAAGGAGTCGCGCCACCCCGGCCGGCGAATGTCGCCGCCGCGCCCCTCGGCCCAGCGATGCACGCGCGCGAGGTATCCGCGCGACGCTCGGCGCGCGGCACGCCCGGTGACGAAGAAGTATCCGACGACGGGGACAATCAGCAGGGCGCACAGCCGGCGGCCGAAGATGCGGTGGCACCACACGATGAAGTACATGCCGAGCAGTGAGCCGCGCTCGGCAGCCGACAGCCATGCCGTGCCGGCTGTCACGCGCTGTCCCTCCGCCGACGCCCGCGTCGAAGCGCCCGGCCGAGGCATGCGAGCAGCAGACGGCCATATGTCGCCGTGATGAGCGCGTTGTCACGGACGAGGCGGAAATGCGAGCGACCGTGCGCGAAGTAGCGCACCCGTGTCGGGACGTTGACGATCGGGACTCCCTCCCAGGCGAGCCGAACGACGATCTCCGGATCGAAATCCATGCGATCGCCGACGCGATGCCGCTCGAGGACACGGAGCGTGGCGGCGAGCGGAAAGCACCGAAAACCGCAGAGCGGATCGTGCACGGCAAACGATGCCGTGTAGCCCCAGACGATGAGCTGCGAGAGCCGGCGTCCGTAGAGCCGGCTGCGGGGCGCCGTTTCGTCGAACCGGGGCTCGCCGAGGATCAGCGCGTCGGGATTCCGCTCCGCAGCGGCGATGAGCGCGGGGACGTCGGTGGGATCGTGCTGGCCGTCGGCGTCGAGCTGAACGACATGCGAGAACCCCCGCGCATACGCCGCGCGGTAGCCATGCCGAAGCGCGGCGCCCCTGCCGCGGTTGACCGGCAGATGCTCGATGTCGACCCACGGCAGCTTCTTCGCCAGCGCGGCAAGCGTCGACGTCGTCTCGGGACCGCTCCCGTCGTTGACGATGAGACACGGCAAATCGAACGCGCCGAGCCCGTCGAGTACGGCGCCGATCGTCTCACCGTGATCGAAGATCGGAATCAGCAGACAGGGCTTCACGCCAGCCGCACTCGTCCCGAGGACACGAGGCTCGCGTCGTCCCAGAGCCGGAAATCCAGCGTGCTGTGGTCGACCGAAAGCTCGACACTCAGGTGCACGACGTCTGCGGGGCGCAGCGGGCGCTTGAACTTCAGCGCCTCGATGCTTCGCACCGCGACCGGACCTCCGAGCACCTCCCGCGCGGCGTCCAGCACCCAGCCGATCTGCGCGACGCCGGGCACCACCGGGAAGCCCGGAAAGTGGCCCGCCAAGTGCTCGAGGTCCTCAGGAACCTTGAGGACACGCTCGCGACGGTGCTCGCCCGGCGTGTCGTCGAGGACGTGCGGGGCTCGACGCGTCAGCGTCCGCCTCCGGTGGCGGGCGGCGGAAACAGCCGCCGGAACAGCGGATCGAACGGGTCGCCGTGATAGCCGCGGAAGCGCCAGTAGCGATAGACCCGCTCACCGGCGAAGACCAGCCCCATGAGGACGTAGGCGAGCAGCCCGTTGTAGAGCGTCCACGCGGCGAGCGTCGAGCCGAGCGCGAGCACGACCGAGATCGCGACGTTCACGGCGAAAAAGGCGCACCAGAGCCCGGTCACCGCGCGCAGATACGGCGCACGGCTCACCGGCAGCTCGGGATGTCGCAGTCGAGCGATCGTCTCGATCATGCTGGGCCCGCGCACGAGCGTGCGCGCGAAGGCGATCAGCATCGCGCCGTTGACGAGTGCGGGGACGAACAGAAACGAGCGGCCCTCGTTGAAGACGGCGGCCACCACGAGCACCGCGGTGACGAGGGCCACCGGCACCGCCAGCCGGACGATGTCGCTACGCCGCCACCGTCGCCATCCCGAGCCCGCATGCGCGACGAGCACGACGGCGCCGGCCGCGGCAAGGGCACGAGGCCCGAAGAGCCGCAGTCCCGCGTACACGAGCAGCGGGTACGCCAGCGCGGCGATGCCGAGGAACACCCGCACGTGCTCAGGATCGCGGCGCGTTCAGCTTCTGGTAGAGCAGGTCGACGATGTCCTGCACCGTCTTGATGGCCTTCAGCTCGTCCTCGGCGATCTCGAGGTCGACGTGCTGCTCCAGTCGGACCGCGAAATCGACCAGATCGAGACTGTCGAGCTCCAGGTCCTCGACGAGGCGAGCCGTGGGGACAAGCTGCTCGTCCCGCAGCTCGAATCCGTCGACCAGTACGTCGCGCAGACGCTTGAAGATCTCGTCCTTCGACACTTCGGGCTGCGTCATCAATGCTCCTCGTGGGCGCCGCCGAGCCATCGCTCGTACAGCGTCTGCAGGTCCGCGGTAAGCCGTCGCGCCGCCACGGGCAGCGGCGTCTCGGCGTTCAGGTAGCGTGCCGGATCGATCGGCCCGACGACACGCAGGACGTACTCCGCGCGACGATCCGGAACGTCGTGCCACCGATGCCCTTTGAGCAGTGTCGGCGGCCGACAGGTGATGACGATCGGTACGATCGGGCAGCCGCTCTTGAGCGCGATGTGCGCGGCGCCCCGCTGAAAGCGACCGAGACCCCCGCCCGGCGAGCGCGTGCCCTCGGGAAACAGCACGACCGAGCGCCCCTCGGCGAGCCGCCCGGCGCACGCGTCGATGAGCGCGTCGCCCTCGTCGTTGGCGAGGTAGCCGGCGGCTGTCACGATGCTGTGCATCAGCGGATTGCGTCGGGCCGCCGTCTTGACGACGCAATCCGCTTGCGGAACACGCGCCAGCAGGAGCACGACGTCGATCAGTGTCGGGTGGTTCGCGATGAACAGGCACGGCCCCGACCGGCGCAGACGCTCCGCGTCGACCCAGGACGCGCGAAGCAGCCCGAGAGAGCTCATCCACCACGCGAAGACCTGAAAGGCGTGGTGCACGATCCGTTGCGCCCGCACCTGTCGTCGGGCAGCCGTGCCGCGGGCGGAGACCCAGACGAGCGCCGCCACGACCATGGCGCCGACGCCGAAGCTGACGAAGGCAAGCCCGGTTCTCAGCGCGCGCCAGCCGCGGGCCGCGCCCTTCCACGAGCGGAGGGGACACCTGGCGCTGCGGAGCGGGACGCGGGTGGTCGCGACCTCGGAGGTGACCGTCATCCGACGCTAGCGGCTGATCCCGACGACCTTGCCGTTCGCGAAGCTGACGGTCATCTTGCCGAAACGGTTGATCCAGTACATCCAGATGTCGGAGTCCAGCGACGGCGTCGCGTGCTCGGGTGGATAGCCGATGGCGAGCGTCACGCCGCGCTTGCTCATGCCGGACAGCACGGTGCCGGAGCGAATGCCCTTGCGATCGACCTCGCTCAGGCCCGCGAGGCTCGCGTCACACTTCTTGCCGAAGAACTTGTCGAGATGCATCGGGATCGGATCGCGCAGCGAGTTGTGGAAGACGTATTCGTACTCGCGGCCGCTGTCCAGCAGGCGGAACGTCATCTTGCGGGAGTCGACCGACTCGATCCGCACCTTGGAGCACAACGGAATGAGCCCCGTTTGCTGGTAGTTCACCGAGTACAGCCGGTGCCGCTGCTCGTCGGGATGCAGGTTCACCAGCGTGTAGACGCCCGAGGCGCCCACGAGCGGATAAGCGACGTCCGCGTTGGTGACGAGCACGCTGTTCACGAGCAGGAGGAAAAGCGCGACCAGGACGATCACGCGTTTCATACCGCAAGATTCTACTCTATCGTGGGGCTAGAACGGAACGACGGAGACGCCCTTGAGCGCGCGGATGGCGATCTCGGCCACCATGAAGTCCCGAATGGGCCCCAGGAGGATGTTCCGACGCGCGTACGGGTCCACGTCGGGGGGCGCCGGCGGGCCGTAGAGGCGCTTCATCGCGGCCATGAGCTTGGCGGTGGTGGTGGTGACGATCTCGATCTGCAGCCCGAGGTGTTCCCCGAGCCCCTCGATCACCGCCGCCTGAGACGGATCGTCGACGGCCACGACCAGGATCTCGCCCACCCGGAACAGCGGCACGATGAGGTGCCGGACCGCGAACCGGTGCGAGATGATCGAGGCCAGCTTCTGATCGATGGCGATGTTATCGAGGTCGAAGAAATTGACGTGCAGCTGCGTGCACAAGGCATCGCGCATCGTGATCTCGTCGAGGTGGCCGAGGCTCACCAGCGTTCGACCGAGCGGCATGTGCGTGCGGTGGGTGAGCGCTTCCTCCAGCTGTGCGACGGTGATGTGGCCGCCCTTGACGAGAATGGCACCCAGCCGAGAGCGCTTGCCATAGCGATGCAGCAGCGCGTTGAGCTTTTTCCGTGTGATCAGCTTGTTCGCAAGCAGCATCTGGCCGATCGGCACGTACGCGCGTGCGACCGTCTGCAGCCGCAGCGCGGCGTCGAGCTGGTCTTGCGTAATGACACCGTCTGCAACGAGGAGCTCGCCGAACCGACGGGACGATGGCGATTCCAGCGTCGTCTTCGTGGCGATTGGCAGCGGCCGGAACGCCGTCGCATGGGTGGTCGAGGACCTGACCGTCACTCGTCGCGCTGCCGACCGCATCGCGAGCGGCCGGCTGGCCGCCGGCCGCGGCGGCGTCGAAACCACAGGGCGTCGGCTGAACAGTCCCATACGTCCTCCTCGACCAAAACTGCACGCAACAGGGGTGCCGAGCGAGCGTGGCCTGAAACGCGTTGCGGGATAGATACTTGCGCCGGGGACTCTACGTAGAGCCCCTGGCAAGCAAGCATCCGCTGATCAGTTTCGAGCCAGTTTCAGGCTACATCTCCCAGGGAGGCTCGATCGTCATCCGCAGCTCCAGCACGGTGGGGCCGTTCGCGAGAAGGCCGCGTGAAATCGCCTCCGGCAGGGCCTCGATTGTCTCGACCCGCTCGCCGCTCGCGCCGAAAGCGCGCGCGAGCGCCGGAAAATCGGGATTTGCCAGCTCGGTTTCGCCCCAGCGACCGTCGTAGAGCCGTGTCTGTAGATACTTGATTGCGCCGTAGCGATCGTCGTTCACCACGACGAAGACGATCGGCAGCCGGTATTTCACCGCGGTGGCCAGCTCTGCGACGGAGAACATGAAGCCGCCGTCGCCTGCCACGGCCACCACCGCGCGCTCAGGCCGCGCGAGCTTGGCGCCGATCGCCGCCGGTACGGCATATCCGAGCACCGCCGAGCCCGTCGGATACAGGAACGTGCGCGGCGCGTAGACCGGAAAGCGGTGCTCCATCCAGTACGTGAGCCCCGTCTGGTCGTTCACGACAATCGCGTCGTCCGGCAACGTCTGCCGCAGAGCCGCGATCGTCGCCGCTACGTCGGGCGTAAAGCGCGGTCCAGCATCGGTCCGCAAGCCTGCGAGCCAGGCGTGGTCCCAGCCTCGCGCCGGTGCTCCCGTGCCGAGCGACTCGAGCAGACGCGCGAGACCATCACGCGCGTCGCCGACCACGGCGATCTCGGCCTTGAACGCACGGCCGATGACCGATGGATCGAGGTCGAGATGGATCAGCGTCTGCCCGGCGCCGAGCGTGACGCCAAGCTTTTCGAGGGAGCGGTGGCCGAGCTTTGTGCCCACGGCGAGCACGACATCCGCGGCCTGCAGGGCCGCGGCCGTCGCGCGCCGGTCCGGCAGCACGCTGTGCCACAGTGGATCGCGCTCGTCGACGGCGCCGCGGCCACTGACCGTCGTGACGACGGGCGCTCCCAGACGTCGCGCGAGATCTGCCAGCTCTCGCTCCGCGCCGGCGACAACGACGCCACCCCCCGTGACGATCAGGGGCCGCGTCGCCGCGCCGAGGCGGCGAGCCGCGGCGTCGACGTCGCGGACGTGACACGGCGGTCGGCGCGACGTGCCGACCGGCGGGGTTGTTATCTCCGCTCGCGCGAACAGTAGATCATTCGGGATCGA
>DAIRVP010000148.1:0-13685 GCA_036802765.1 Candidatus Rokuibacteriota bacterium | reverse complement strand
TGGAACCGCAAGATCGTCACGCTCGACCGGCAGGTGCACGCGGGCGTCTGGTCGGCTGGGGTGCCGGGCGGCGCCGGCTCGCTGCACGGCGAGACGGTCGGCATCGTCGGCCTCGGCAACATCGGCAGCGCCTTCGCGCGGCGCGTGGCGGCGCTGGAGACCAAGGTGATCGCGTGCGATCCCTACGTGGATGACGCGAAATTCGCCGCCCTTGGCGTCGAGCGCGTGTCGCTCGAACATCTCGCCGAGCGGTCCGACTACGTCTCGGTGCACACGCTGCTGAACGACGAGACACGCCATCTCATCGGCGAGAAGTTCTTGTCGCGCATGAAACCGACAGCGATCCTCATCAACACGTCGCGCGGTCCTGTGGTCGACGAAGAGGCGCTGGCGCGAGCGCTGCGTGAAAAGCGGCTCGCGGGCGCGGCGCTCGACGTCTGGGAGCAGGAGCCGCTCGCCGCGGACAACCCGCTGCTGCACATGGACAACGTGATCGCCACGCCGCACGCCGCGTATTTCTCGACGGCGGCGGTGGCCGCGGTGCCGCGGCGCTGCGGCGAGGAGATCGCGCGTGTGCTGACGGGGCAGCCCGCGCTCAACGTCGTGAATCTCGAGGTCTACGCGCCGGGCGCGGCACGGCGCGCGCGCTGACGAGGAACCGATGCTGGAGGAACCGACTTCACTTCGGATCGACGATCCCGGCGTACGCGCGCTCTTCACCGAGGCCGCCCGCTTTCAGTCGTGGCTCGACGTGGAGGCTGCGCTCGCCCAGGCGCAGGCCGAGCTCGGGATCATCCCCGAGGCCGCAGCCCGCGAGATCACGCGCAAAGCGCACCTGAAGTATCTCGACCTCGCCGCCGTACACGCGGGCCTGGCCAAGACGGGCCATCCGCTGGTGCCGCTCGTGTGGGAGCTCGATCGCGCGTGCGAGGGCGACGCGGGCGGATACGTCCACTGGGGAGCGACGACCCAGAACGTGACGCAAACGGGGCAGCTGCTGCAGGTGCGCCGGGCGCACGACATCTTTCTGCGTCAGCTCGCGACCATCCTGACGTCACTCGCCGATCTCGCCGAGCGGACCAAGGACGCGGTGCTCCCGGGCCGCACGCACGGCCAGCACGCGGTGCCGGCGACGTTCGGCTTCAAGGTTGCGGTCTGGATCGACGAGCTCTGCCGCCACGTCGATCGCTTTCGCGGCTGCGAAGCGCGCGTGTTCGTGGCCATGCTCGGCGGTGGCGCGGGCACACTGGCGTCGCTCGGCGAAGCGGGACTCGCCACGCAGGAAAAGATGGCGGCGAAGCTCGGGCTCCGTCCGATGCCTGTGCCCGCGCGCACCATCGGCGACCATCAGGCGGAGTACGTCCTGTTGCTCGGCATGCTGGGCGCGACGTGCAGCAAGATCGGCCGCGAGATCTACACGCTCATGAAGCAGGAGTTCGGCGAGGTGGAGGAGCCGGTGCCGCCCGGCACCGTCGGCAGCAGCACGATGCCGCAGAAGCGCAATCCAAAGCTCTCGCAGGACATCGTCGCGGCCGCCGCGCAGATTCGCGCGCTGACGCCGCTCGCACTGGAGGCGATGCAGACCGAGCACGAGGCCGACCGCACGACGAGCATCATGATGAGCCGCGCGATCGTGCAGGTGTGCGAGCTCACCGGCGATGTGCTGCAGCGCATGATTGCACTCTTCGATGGCCTGCAGGTGTTTCCGGAGCGCATGCGCGACAACCTCGAGCTGTCGGGTGGGCTGATCATGGCCGAGGCGGTCATGCTCGAGCTCGGCAAACAGATCGGACGGCAGCGCGCTCACGACGCCGTCTACGACGCGGCGCAGGCCTCGGTCACGCAGGCGCGGCCGTTCCGCGAGACGCTGGCGGCGGATCCGCATGTGAGCGCCGGCCTTACGAAGTCGCAGATCGACACCCTGTTGGACCCCGCACAGTACACGGGACTGTGTCGCACCTTCGCCGAGCGTGGCGCTGCGACGGCGCGCGCAACGGCCGCGAGCCTCGCCCAGGTCCGTGACCGCCGATAGCGCGTTCGCGCTCCAGCGACTGTACGACGCGTCGGTCCGCTGGGTCCGAATCGTGTGGTGCGATCACGCCGGCCTGATCCGCGCGAAAGCCGCGCATCGCCGCCTGCTGGAAGACGGTCTCCCCGACGGCGTCGGCATCACCGTCGCGCAGCAGGCGCTGCCGGTGATGTTCGATGCCGTCGCGCCGGACAGCGGTCTCGGTCCCGTGGGCGAGGCGCGGTTGATTCCCGACTGGAGCACGCTGGCGGTGTTGCCCTGGGCGCCGGGCCACGCCCAGGTGATGGGCGACATGGTCGTCGACGGCGCGCCGTGGGAGCTGTGCCCGCGCGAATATCTTCGCGCCCAGCTGCGCCATCTCGGCGACGCCGGCTTCACGGCGCGCGCGGCCTTCGAGAACGAGTTCTTCCTGCTGCGTCGTACTGCGACCGGGTTCGCGCCCGCCGACGACACCGTCTACGCGGCGACGGGCAGCATGAATCTGCACCAGGCCTTCATCGCCGAGCTGACGGCGACGCTGGAAGAGCTCGGGCTGCAGCCGGAGTTCTACTATCCCGAGTCAGCCCCCGGTCAGCAGGAGATTTCGATTCGCCATGCGGAACCGCTCGCGGCGGCCGATCGCCAGATCACCTACCGCGAGGCCGTGCGTGGCGTGGCCGCGCGTCACGGATACGTCGCGAGCTTTCTGCCGAAAGTCCACGAGAGCGTCGCGGGCTCCGGGTGTCATCTCAACTTCTCGTTGTGGCGTGCGGGCCAGAGCCTGATGGCCGACGCACGCCATCCCACCGGACTGTCCGAAGCGGCGCGTCGGTTCATCGCGGGCGTGCTCGATCATCTGCGCGGCCTGGCCGCCATCACCGTGCCGAGTTGCAACTCGTACCGGCGGCTTCAGCCGCACTTCTGGGCCGGCGCGTTCGCGGTGTGGGGATACGACAACCGCGAGGCGGCGATCCGCGTCACGCGCGGCGCCGGCGGCGCGACGCGATTCGAGCTGAAGACGTGCGATGCCACGTCGAATCCGTATCTCGCGCTCGGTGCGCTCATCGCAGCCGGCCTCGACGGCATGCGTCGCGGCCTCGAGCTGCCACCCGACGTCGCCGTGGATCCTGGAAACTACTCGGACGACGAGCGGCGACGCCGCGGCATCGAGCCGCTGCCGCGAAGCCTCGGCGAGGCGCTGGAGGCGCTGGTCGCCGACAAGATGCTGTGCGAGTCGCTCGGCTCGGCGCGGGTGCGCGCCTATCTCGCCGTGAAGCGGATGGAATGGGAGGCGCTGCGCGACCTCTCGCTGGCCGACGAAGTCGCCATGCTCGCCGAGCGCTACTGAGCGATGGATCTCGGCGCGATCCCGCTGTACGACCATCACGCGCATGCGCTGTTTCGTGAGAGCACCTGGCGCGAGGCGCCGCTGGAGCCGTACTTCGGCGAGGCGAACGATCCCGAGCAGCATCGGCGCTTCGGGCGCGACCCGCTGAGCTTTCGTCGCGGCATCCGCGAGCTCGCGCGCTTCTACGGCTGCGCGCCGAGCGTCGACGCGGTGCTCGAGGCGCGAGCGCGTGTGGACTACGCCGACCTCGCGCGGCGGATGTTCGCGCAAGCGCGCATCGGCCACTGGCTGATCGACGACGGTCTGTGGACCGATCAGCTTCTCAGCATCGCCGAATGCGCGGCGCTGGTGCCAGACGTCCCGGTCCGGCGGATCGTCCGACTCGAGGTCGAGCTGGCGTGCATGATTCACGAGCACGATCGCGCATCGAGTCTGCTGACCGCCTTCGCCGAACGTTTAGCGAAGCTGGCGTCCAGTGTCGCGGCATTCAAGAGCATTGCGGCCTATCGGAGCGGTCTCGATCTCGGCCGGCCGGAGACGACGGAGGTCGAGCAGGCGTTTTCGGAGATCCGCCGCACGACCGTGCCGGGTCGGCCACCGCGCCTGACGAGCAAGCCGCTGATCGACGCCATGCTGTGGGCGGTGATGCCGGTCGCAGCATCGACAGGAACTCCGGTGCAGTTCCACACGGGCTTCGGCGATCCGGATCTCGATCTGCGCCTCGCCAACCCGCTGCACCTGCGGCCGCTGTTCGAGAGCGAGGCGCTTCGCGGGCTTCGCGTCGTGTGCTTGCACTGCTATCCCTACGTGCGCGAGGCCGGGTATCTGGCGAGCGTGTACCCCGGCGCCTACGTGGACCTGGGGCTCACCGTCCCATACGCCAGCGTGCACGCCATGCGGACCGCACTGCACGAAGCCATGCACCTCGCCCCGATCACCAAGGTGCTGCTCTCCACCGACGCGCAGCGGACGCCGGAAACGTTCTGGCTCGCCGCGCGCTGGGGACGCCGCGTGCTCGGCGATGTGCTCGATGCCACGATCGCCGACGGCGATCTGTCCGCGGATGAAGCGGCCTGGGCGGCGTCGCGCATCCTCTTCGACAACGCGGCCGAGCTCTACGTCTAGGGGCCCAGGGGAAGTCCTATAATGGCGCGCCGTCCGAGGAGGGCCCTGCGTGGCGTGGACCCGGAACTTGAGCCTCGTGCTCCTGCCGCTGCTCGTGTTCGCCGGCTGCGGTGAGGACGCGCCGAAGAAGCCCCTGGTCTCCGCGAATCTCTGCGTCTACCTGCCCAACGGGATGACGCTCGGGCCCTACGACACGGACAAAGAATGCGGGACGGCGCGCGAGAACATGCCGGGAGGCGTCTGCAAGCCGTGTCAGAAGTGAGCCCGAGCGTGATGGTGCACGCGCGCGACGTCGAGAAGTTCTACGGCGCGTTCCGCGCGCTGCGCGGCGTCTCGCTCGACGTCCACGAGGGCGAGGTGGTCGTGATCTGCGGACCGAGCGGCTCGGGCAAGAGCACGCTGCTCCGCTGCATCAATGGCCTCGAGCGCATCCAGGGCGGCGACATCGTCGTCGACGGCATGTCGGTCCGCGATCCGCGCACCGATCTCAAGCGGCTGCGCTCCGAGGTCGGCATGGTCTTTCAGTCCTTCAACCTCTATCCGCACATGACCGCCCTGCGGAACATCACGCTCGCCCCCATGAAGGTGCGCCGTCTCGAGCGCCGGCAGGCGGAGGCCGTCGCCCATGAGCTCCTGCGCAAGGTGGGCATCCCCGAGAAGGCCGCCAGTTATCCGGCCGAGCTCTCGGGCGGCCAGCAGCAGCGCGTGGCCATCGCCCGCTCGCTCGCCATGCGCCCGAAGGTCATGTTGTTCGACGAGGCCACCAGCGCGCTCGATCCCGAGGTGATCCACGAGGTGCTCAACGTCATGCGCGATCTGGCGCGCGAGGGCATGACGATGATCGTCGTGACGCACGAGATGGGATTCGCGCGCGAAGTGGCTGACCGCGTGATCTTCATGGACGAGGGAGTGATCGTGGAGACCGGTGAGCCCAAGGCGTTTTTCAGCCGCCCGCGCGAGGAGCGCAGCAAGCGGTTTCTCGATAAGATCCTCTGACCATTCGGAGGTGCCCCATGAGTCATGGCAAGACCCCGTGGGCGATCCTCTCGCTGACAGCGCTGGTACTTTGCATCGCGGCTCCGGTGCCCGACGCGGCCGCCCAAAAGAAGGGTGGCGTTCTGAAGGTCGGCAATCTCGGCGAGCCGCCCACGCTGGACGCACACTGGACGACGGCCACGATCACCGAGGTCCTTGCTCAGCACATCTACGAGGGCCTGTACGCGCTGGACGCCAAGGCGCAACCGATCCCGATGCTCGCCGAAGGCATGCCGGCGGTGTCAAAGGACGCGCTGACGTACACGTTCAAGCTCCGGCAGGGCGTCAAGTTCCACAACGGCAAGGAGATGACGTCTGCCGATGTCGTGGCCTCGCTCAACCGTTGGGGCCAGCAGTCCACCTACGGCAAGAACCTCTACGCGCGCGTCGCCGACGTCCGCGCTGTCGACAAGTACACCGTGCAGATGCAGGTCAAGGAGAAGACCGCCACCGTCGTCATCTCGCTGGCCATTCCCAACAACTCTGCCGCCATTTATCCCAAGGAGATCGCCGACAAGTTCAAGCCGTCCGAGAAGGCCACCGAGTGGATTGGTACCGGCCCGTTCAAGCTCGTCGAGTGGAAGCCGGACCGCCACATCAAGATGGTGCGCTTCGACGACTATCAGCCGCGCAAGGAGCCGGCCAGCGGTTACGGCGGACGCAAGGTCGTCCACGTCAACGAGCTGCTCTGGATTCCCGTTCCGGACGCGGCGACCCGGGTGGCCCAGATCGAGACGGGCGAGTTGGACTTCGCCGACGATCTCGATTTGAACGCCTACGACCGGCTCAAGAAAACGAGCGGGGTGCGGCCGATCGTGGCCAAGCCCTACTACTGGCTCGTCGCCGTGTTCAACAAGAAGGAAGGGCTGATGACGAACCAGAAGCTCCGCCAGGCCTGGCAGGCGGCTTTGGACATCGAGCCCATCATGAAGAACGTCGCTGGCGGACATCGCGAGCTGTACCGCATGGACTCGAGCCTGGCGTTCGTCGAGAACGCCCCCTGGCACACGAAGCTGGAGGCCCTGCCGTGGAACGAGCACAATCGCGACAAGGCAAGGCGGCTGCTCCGGGAGGCCGGCTACAAGGGCGAGCCCATCCGATTCATGACGACCCAGGAGTACAAGTGGATGTACGACTTCGCGCTGCTCAGCAAGCAGCAGCTCGAGGATGCGGGCTTCACGATCGACCTGCAGGTCGTCGACTGGGCGACGCTGGTCAAGCGACGCAACAACGCCAAGGAGTACGACGCGTTCACGACCGGTATTGGGAATGCCTTCGATCCCAATCACCACGTGTACCTCACCCCGAACTGGCCGGGCTGGACCGACGACGAGGACATCAACCGTCTCCTGACCGAGCTGGCGAGCGAGAGCGATTACAAGAAGCGGTTCGCGCTCTGGGAGCAGGTGACCCGCGTCTTCTACGACAAGGTTCCGGTGGCGCGCTACGGCGATCTCTTCGGGCTGCGGGCGATGCGCGGCCACGTCAAGGGCTTCGACACGACACTCGAGCGGCCACGCTTCCACAACGTCTGGCTGGAGAAGTGACCAACGACCACCTACCTGGTCCGGCGGCTGCTCGCGCTCGTGCCGGTCATGCTGGTCGTCGTCACGGTGGTTTTCCTGCTCATCCACCTGATCCCCGGCGACCCGGTAGCGGTGATCTTGGGGCCGGAGGCGAACGCCCAGCAGATCGAAGACGCTCGGCGTCAGCTGGGACTCGACCGGCCGCTACCCGAGCAGCTGCTGCGCTTCTACGCGCGCCTGCTCCGCGGCGATCTCGGACAGTCGTATTTCCTTGATCGCCCGGTGACCCAGGCGCTGTGGGAGCGTGCCGAGCCGACGCTGATGCTGATGCTGTCGGCGCTGGTCGTCGCTATCGTGATTGGCGTGCCGTCGGGAATCGTGGCCGGCGCGTTTCAGGGCTCGTGGTGGGATCGTGGACTCATGGCGCTGGCCTTGCTCGGCGTGTGCGTGCCGGGCTTTTGGCTCAGCCTCAACTTCATCTACCTGTTCTCGGTGCGGCTGGGATGGCTGCCCGTCGCAGGCTATGCGTCGGTCTTCCAGGATCCCGTGGCCGCCGCCCGATACATGCTTCTGCCGGCCGTCTCCCTGGGCTTCAATCAGTCGGCCCTGATCGCCCGCATCGCCCGTTCGTGCATGATCGAAGTGCTGCGGCAGGACTACATCCGCACGGCGCGGGCCAAGGGGCTCGCCGAGCAAAGCGTGATCTTCCTACACGCGTTCAGGAACGCGCTCGTGCCGGTGGTGACCGTGATAGGCATCACGATGGCGATTCTCATCGGCGGCGCCGTGGTCACCGAGATCGTCTTCAACATTCCCGGGCTCGGGCGACTCATCATCTCGGCGATCCTCAGGCGGGATTACCCGGTCGTGCAGGGGGTCGTGCTACTCACGGCCGCCGCCTACATGTTGATCAACCTCATCGTGGACATGGTCTACGCCTATATCGATCCGCGCATCCGCTATGCCTGACGGTATTGCCGTGAACGAAACCGCAGTGCTCGCCGGGGAATCCGTGCCCGCGGGCGGTGCCCGGACGCGATTGGTGCACCGAATTCTAAAGAACCGCAACGTCGTCATCGGCGGCAGCGTCTTCCTGGTGCTCGTGCTGGTCGCGTTGTCCGCCGACACGCTCGCGCCGTACAACCCCACGCGGCTCCATCCGGGCCAGCGTCTCAAGCCGCCGAGCCTCCAGAATCTGTTCGGCACCGACGAATTCGGTCGGGACATCGCGAGCCTGGTGCTGCACGGCAGCCGCGTCTCGCTCCTGGTTGGCGGTGTGACGATGATGCTGACGTCGCTTGGCGGTGTGGTGATCGGGCTTATCGCAGGCTATTACCGCCGCCTCGACGTCGTGATCATGCGCGTGATGGACGGCCTGATGGCGTTCCCGGCCATCCTGCTCGCCATCGCGCTGATGGCCGCGCGCGGGCCGGGCGTCTGGAATGTGATCGTTTCGCTCTCGATCGTCTATCTGCCGCGCACGGCGATGCTGATTCGCAGCACCGCGCTCAGCGTGCGCGAGCTCGACTACGTCATCGCCGCGGAGGCGCTCGGGCGCGGCGGGCTGGGCATCGCGTTCCGCCACATCCTGCCCAATTGCATGGGCCCGCTGCTCGTGCAAGGCACGTTCATCTTCGCCTATGCGGTGCTTGCCGAGGCGATCCTGGGCTTCCTCGGCGTGGGCGTGCCACCCTACGTGCCCTCGTGGGGCAACGTGATCGCGAGCGGCAAGAACGTGATCCGCGAGGCGTTCTGGGTGAGCGCGTTCCCGGGCGTCGCCCTGACCATGGCCGGCCTGTCCCTGAACCTTCTCGGCGACGGGCTGCGCGACACCCTCGACCCGCGTTTGCGGAGAGAGTAACGTCCTGACACCGCTCGAGTACCCGGCAGGAGGGAACAGACATGATCATGCGGATGACGTGGGGGAAGCTCCGGCCCGGCTCGTGGAACGAGTTCGAGAAGACCTATCGCGCGACGGTGGCCGCCAAGGGTGGCAACATCAAGGGCCTGCGCGGACGATGGCTGCTGCAAGACTCGCAGGACAAGGACACGGGCTTCGCGGTGAGCCTGTGGGAAAGCGCGGCCGACATGCAGGCCTATGAGCAGAGCGACCTCTACCGCCAGGAATTCGCGCCGGCGCTGCAGCCGTTCTTCGTCGGCGACTACAAGACCTACCGCTCAGAGGTCAAGTACATGCAATAAGCGCACGCTACACGGCGGTCGTGTCCTCGATGACGCCGGGCCGCTGCCCGAGGCGATGCCCCAGGCGCGAGAGCGAGAAGCAGCAGACGAAGTAGACGGCGGCGAGGAACGTGAAGACGGAGAACGACGCGTTCTCACGGCCGTTGACGATCGTTCCGGCGCGGAAGAACTCGATGACGCCGATGACGAACGCGAGCGACGTGTTCTTGAAGAGGGCGACGGAGCGGTTGACGATGGCCGGGGCCATGTTGCGCAAGGCCTGCGGGAGCACGATCCAGGCCATGACCGCGATGTAGCCGAGGCCCGTTGAGTACCCGGCGGCCATCTGCCCGCGCGGCACGGAGCTCAGGCCCGCGCGCACGACCTCGGCGCCGTAGGCGCCCTGATGGATGACGAGCGCCCACACCGCCGCCCAGAACGGGCTGAGCGCGTAGCCGATCAAGGGCTGGCTCAGGAAATAGACCCACACGACGAACATGAGCCCGGGTGTGCCGCGGATCACCTCGACGATCGCGGCCGCCGGATAGGAGAGCCACGGCCGCGAGGAGTGGCGCATGGCGCCGAAGACGATGGCGAACGCCCAGCAGCCAACCCATGCGAGCAGGAAGATGGTCAGCGTCAGGCGGAATGCGCCCGCGAAGAATCCCAGATTCTCGGGGATGACGCGCCAGTTCCAGAATGATTCCACGCCAATCGCCTCAGGTCGCGGAGCGAACTTTCAGCCCGAAGAGCCGCTGCAGAAGATAGATCACGCCGACGGTCACGAGAGTGAGGAGCAGGAAGAGCAGCGTCCCCGCGGTGTAGGCCTCGAACCCGGCGAACGTCTCCTCCTCGATCTTCTGCGAATAGAACATCAGGTCGGTGATCGCGATCGTCATCGCGACGGCAGAATTCTTGATGATGTTGAGGATCTCGCTCGTCAGCGGCGGGATCACGATCACCAGCGCCTGTGGCAGCACGACGTGACGCCAGGTCTGCACGCGTGATAGTCCGGTGGAGGTGGCGGCTTCCCACTGTCCGCGTGGGATCGAGCGAATGCCGGAGCGCACCACCTCGCCCATGTAGGCGCCGGTGTAGAGCGAGAGCGCCAGGATGCAGGCGAATGTGCTCGGGATCAGCAGACGCAAGCCGAACGGATCGTTGAGCGTGGTGTTGACGACCTGTTGCAATCCGAAATACGCCCACCACATCTGCACCAGCAGCGGGATGTTGCGAAACGTCTCGACGTAGCCGACGGAGAGCGCGCGCACCCAGCGCACGTTGGTCGTGCGCCCGATGCCGCAGAAGACGCCGAGCACCAGGCTCACGACGAGGGACCATGCGAAGATGTAGAGCGTGGTCCCCATCCCCCAGAGCAGAAACCGGCGGTACTGCCAGACGACCGACCAGCGCCAGTTGTAGTCGTAGTGCGCGCGCGGGCCGAAATAGAAATACCAGACGACGAGCGCCGCTACGCTGCCCCAGACGAGCAGGAAGGCGCGGCGCTCCCGCGGCGCCTCGAACCACTGGCCGCGACGGAGCGCCAGGACCGCGTCAAACACGTCGGCGGCCGCGCCTCCTCACTTCGGGTACCACGGGATCTCGAACTCTGGCTTCTGTCCGAACCACTTGAAGTGGATCTCGTGATAACGGCCCGAGTCCCAGATCTCCATCAGCGTCTGGTTGATCGCGTTGCGCCACTTCGAGTCGTTCTGCCGCACGCCCATGCCGTACGGCTCGATCGTGTAGAGCTTGCCGACGAGCATCAGATCGGGGTTGTTGCGCACCCACCACTGGTTGACCACATCGTCGCTGACGAGCGCGTCGACCTTCTTCTGCTTCAGCGCCAGCAGCGCCTCCGTCTGCTCCTGGAACTGCACGAGGATCGCCTTCGGCTGCACCTTCAGCAGATTCGGGCCGGCGTTCCCGCCCTGGACCGCCGCCACCTGCTTGCCGGCGAGCTGTGAGACGTGCGTGATGCCGGTCTCCTTGCGCGTGACCGGCCGCTGGCCCGTGATCATGTAATGCATCGAGAAATCGATCGCCTGCTCGCGCTCCCGCTTGTGCGTCATCGTCGCGATGATCAGGTCGACGTTGCCGTTCACGATGAGCGGAATGCGGGTCTTCGACAGCGCCTGCACGAACTTCGCTTTGACGCCCAGATCCTTGGCGATCTCGTTGGCGAGATCGACCTCGAAGCCCTCGGGCTGACCGGTGTCCTTGTTGATGGAGCCCATCGGCGGGGAGTCGAACTTGACGCCCACGATCATCTCGCCTCTCTGTTTGACCTTGTCCAGCACGGAGTCGACGGCCCGGGCATCGGGCACGGCGAAGAGCGCGACGACGAGAGCCGCTAGGACCAGCGCAAGTCTGCGCATGGCAGTCCTCCTTTTGACGAGCGAGCGAGCCGGGAGAATCAAGGCGACGCGAGCGCCTTCGCTAACCGATAGAGATACTCCTGTCCTTCGTAGAGCGAGCGCACGAGGAGCCGCTCGTCGCGTCCGTGCGCGCGAATATCGTCGATGTCACTGAACATTCCCGATGTGCCATAGGCAGCGATGCCAGCCGTGCGCAGAAATCGCGAGTCGGTCGCGCCGGTGGACATCGTGGGGATGACCGGCACGCCGGGCCACATCGCCGCCGTCACCGACTCCACGGCGCGCATCACCTCGGGCGTCAGCGGTGATGCCGGACTCGGGTAGAAGCGGTTCGTCGGCGTCACAGTGATCTTGTCGTTGGCCAGCGCGTCGATGAGCGTGCGCCGCACGTCCTCCTCCGACTCGCCCGGCAGCACGCGGCAATTGACCACCGCTCTCGCCGTCTGGGGCAGCGCGTTGTTGGCGTGGCCGCCCTCGAGCCGCGTCGCCACGCACGTCGTGCGCAGGCGTGCGTTGAAGACGGCTCCGGCGCCCGCGAGCCGGGCCACCACGGCCGGATCGCTGCTACCGCCCGCGATCGCCCGCATGTCGTCGGCCAACGCCCCGCGGGCGATCGTGGCCGTGCGCTCGAAGTAAGCGCGGTTGACGTCGTCGAGCCGCACCGGGAAATCGAACGCGCCGAGCCGCGCCAGGCCTGCGGCGAGATGCGTGATCGCGTTGTCCTTGACCGGCAACGAGCTGTGACCACCCGAGTTCTTGACCTCCAGCCGGTAATTCTGGGGAATCTTCTCGCTGGCCTGGATGTTGTTCGAGAGGTAGACACCGTTCTTGAGGGCGCCGCCGGCGCCTTCGTTCAGCGCCAGCTCGGCATCGATGAGCGGGCGGTGATTGGCGAGCAGCCACGCCACGCCGTTGTGGCCGCCACCCTCCTCGTCGGCCGTGAGCGCGACAATGATGTCGCGGTTGGGCACGAATCCTTCCCGCCGATAGCGAATTAGGTTCGTGACGAACACCGCCGCCATCGCCTTGTCGTCGGTGGTTCCGCGACCGTAGAAGTAGCCGTCACGCTCGAGCAGCGTGAACGGGTCGATGGACCAGTCTTCGCGGTTTGCTTCGACGACGTCGAGGTGGGCGAGCAGCAGCAGCGGCCGGCGCGCGCCCGTGCCGTGCAGCCGGGCGACGAGATTGCCTTTGCGCGGCGCGGATACCAGGACCTGGACGTCGGCGGCCGGGAAGCCGGCCGCCAGGAGCCGTCGCGCCATCGCCTCCGCGGCTTTCGTGTTGTCACCAACGGAGTCTGTCGTGTTGATCTCGACCAACTCCTGGTAGATCTCGCGCAGAAGGCGCTGGTGCGGAGCAGGCGTCGCCGGTTGCGCGCCCGGCGGTGGCGACGCACCCGGTGTCAGGACGCCGACGAGAACGAGCGAGGGCAGGACGAAGCGCCGGACGCTACCCACGAGTGTCATCGCTGGTCTCCAGAGTGGCCCGATACTACGCCACTTCCTTGACCGTGTGCGACGCCCGGCGTAACGTAACGGCCCTCGATTCGACCACCATCCGAGAGGAGAGCGCATGTCTCGTATCGTCACGTCGCCCAAGCTCGCTGACGCCTATACCGACGTGCTCCCCGCATCGCGCGCTCTCTTCGAGCGTGCGCGACGACTCTTCCCCGACGCGGTCACGCACGACAACCGGCGCATGCAGCCGTTTCCGCTCTACGTCGATCGTGCCGACGGCGCCTTCAAGTGGGATGTCGACGGTCATCGCTACATCGACTACTGGATGGGCCACGGCGCGCTGCTCTTCGGCCACAATCCGCCCGCCGTCCGCGACGCCGTGCGTGAGCAGGCCGCGAAGGGGACGCACTACGGCGCCTGCCATCCCAAGGAAGTCGAGTGGGGCGAGTGGGTCTGTCGGCTCGTACCGAGCGCCGACCGCGTGCGCTTCACGGCCTCCGGCACCGAGGCCACCCACATGGCCGTTCGTCTGGCGCGTGCATTCACGGGTCGCCGCCACGTCGTGAAGTTCGCGGGCCATTTCCACGGCTGGCACGAGGGCCTGGAAATCGGCGTGCGGCCGCCGTA
>DAIRVP010000147.1:0-13893 GCA_036802765.1 Candidatus Rokuibacteriota bacterium | reverse complement strand
CGGCGACAAGGCGTGGGTCGGAATTCACCGTGCCGGCCCAATGGTACACTCGCAAGCCTCGGAAGCGTCTAGGAACCCGGTGGGCCTCCCTGACTAGCCCTGGCCGTTGAGCCTCTCATTGGCTGCGACCAAGGATGCGTTACCTCCGCCATCAGGCTCCTCCTTCCTAGAACCGCGTGACCCTCAAAACGCCACTCAGATGTCCGAGGAGCTCTGCACGCCGCCCGACTCCTCGGGATGCCATCCTCGTTCGTCGGCATCCTCGTGGGCGAGCGTCGTGGACGCCATCTGTTGTTCCGCGGCGCCGTCGAATGGGGGCTCGGTCTGCGAACCGCGAAGGCGTTCTTCGCCCAGAGCCGATTCTGCACGTCGAGGTGACGTACTCCGAACTTATGGAGGGCCGGCTGCGAGATCCGGTGTATCGCGGGATCGCTTGAGCGAGCTGGGTCGGAAAATCCCGGGTTTGCCGCTTTGTAAATCTAACGGGTATATGTCCACCGTTCGCTGTGGACAGCAGTGGATAAGTGGACGAGTTTAACGTTGTCGTCGCGTTGCCGTAGCGGTAGTGTCGCGTCGCAATGGTCACGACGTTGTGGCCTCGAATCTGTGAGGTCGTTTCAGCTGCCGAGGGTTCTATCTGTTCGCCGTGCATCGCGTCAGCGCTTGCTCTCCCCGGCCATTTCGTCGCAATGGCGACATTTGGCTTGAGTCGCCGCGACGATCTTGAAATGGCCGACGGCGCATGCGACCACTGCGGAACGCGCGGACGCGTGATGCGAGTGCGGCGCGTACTCAGCGGCGACGCCATCGTGTACCGAGCGAAGTGCGTTCATTGCAGCCTGCCCATAGAGTCGAATGACGAAGCCGTGGTTATCGGGCCAGATTTGTTCCACGCGACATGCCGGAAAGTGCTTGATTCTCGAGAGGTGATCCGTGCATCGCGGAAGCTGCAGCGAAACTCGCAACGGCTCATCGACGAGAGTCTCCGGCGGACACGCACGGACGGGCCTCCGAGCGGTTAGTTCCGAGAGCGGCTCTGCGGACGGCCTACCTGTCGCCAGCCGCTACCAAGCTGCTGGTGGAGCAGCGCGCACGCGTCGAAGCCCTGGACCGCGAGGTCGGCCGGATCATCCCCTATGTCTTTGTCCACACTGAAAAACGACCGCTCCAGGGCAAGCGCCAGCAGGAGTTCACGAAGGCGTGGCGGTCGGCCTGCCGCAAGGCCGGTTATACTGGCACCCTGTTGCACGATCTGAGGAGGAGCGGAGTGCGGGCAATGGTGCGGGCTGGTGTGCCTGAGTCGGTGGCACAGCGGATCAGCGGCACAATCAGGCCGCGAACGTCGTGAGGCTGGATCGGCAAGTAGCAAAGAAGTAAAGACGGAAGCGTCTAGGAACCCGGTGGGCCTCCCGGACTTCAAATCCGGCGTCCGGCTCTAGACAAGCTGGAGGTGGGTTCGACTCCCACACGCTTCCGCCACGCGTGAGGGAACGGGGATGGCCACTCAGAATCGCAAGGGAACCAACCGGACGCCGCGCAAGCGCCGGTCGTGGACACTCGGCGCGGGTATTGCCGCGGTCGTTGTCGTCGCCGTGATCGTCGGTTATTTCGCCTATCGCGCGCAGGCCGATCTTCCTGGCCAAAAGTTTCCCGACCAGGGCAACCTCCACGTCCAGACGCTCACCGATCCGCACGAGGCCTACAACTCCACGCCACCGACGTCCGGCCCGCACCTGCCATACATCGCTCCGTGGGGCATTCATACGCGCCCGATCCCCAACGAGCTGCAGGTCCACAATCTCGAAGACGCAGGGGTCATCATCCAGTACAACTGCGACTGCCCCGACGTCGTCGAGAAGCTGTCGGCCCTCGCGCGCAAGTACCCGACGCAGGTCATCCTGGCGCCGTATCCGACGATGCAAAGTCGCATCGCGCTCACAGCCTGGACGCGGCTGGAGACGATGGACAACGTTGACGAGGCGCGCATCGAGCGGTTCATCCGAGCGTACCGTGGCATCGACCACCACCCGCCTGGCGGCCTTCGGTAGGCTAGCGGTGGTGATGACGGTGGCACTGTCGCCACTCGGGTGCGCGCGACCGCACGTATCGCCGCTGGCGCCACCGCCGTATCGGGCGGAGATCGGCGCCGGCTACGACGTCACGTGGATGGCTCTGGTACGCGCGCTCGCCAAACAGAACCTGCCGCTGCGCGCGATCGCACGCGACTCGGGAGTCATCGCCACCGACGATGTCGTGACGCCGATTGGCGTGTACTCGGACTGCGGCCGCAACGGTGACGATCAGCTGGAGGGCGAGGCGCTCGTGACGTTCACGGTGTTCGCCGAGCCCACTGGCGACTCCACGCGGCTGCAGATCAACTCCAGCATGCGCACGCAGGGGCATCGCACGGGGTCGTCGGGTAAGCTAAAGACCAACCCCGTCTACCCCTGCGCCTCCACGGGCCGCTTCGAAGCCAATCTCGTGGACGCCATACGGGAGGCGGTGAAGCACTAGATGGCGTCCCGACTCGCCGACCTCATCCGCAAAGCGCGCCGCCTCGCCGCGGAGCGTGATCGTCTCATCGACGCGCTCGCCGTCGACTGGGCACGTGCGCTCCGCGGTCAGGGACTCACCGCCGATGACCTCGAGGAGCTGTGGGCGGGACTCACCGAGGACGCCGTGCGCCGCGGCACGCCGGAAGGCCGCTGGTCGGCTCAGGCCTGGCGCGCCGAAGCGCAGGAGGTCATCGCACGGCTGCGCGCCAAGGTCGAGGCGGCGCTCAGTGAGCGCTGACCCGGCCGCCGCGCTTCGCAACCTGCCCTCGGTCGACCAGCTCGTGCGACGTCTCGGCGACGATCCTGCGCTCGCGGGCCTGTCCCACGCACGGCTGACCGCGGCGGTGCGGGAAGCGCTGGATGCCGAACGCGTGCGCGTGCGTGAGCAGGGGAGCGCGCCGGCCGATGCCGACGCGCTGGTCGCGCGCATCGCGGACGGCGTCCGGCGCGCCGGCCGCTTCTCACTGCGCCCCGTGATCAACGCCACCGGCGTTGTGTTACACACCAACCTCGGCCGGGCGCTGCTGAGCGATCTCGCGCGCGAGCGGGTGGCGGCCGTCGCCGCCGCCTACTCGAACCTCGAGATGGATCTGGCGAGCAAGGAGCGCGGCTCGCGCTACAGCCACGTGGAGGCATTGCTGCGTCGCCTGACCGGGGCCGAGGACGCGCTCGTCGTCAACAACAACGCGGCGGCGGTGCTGCTGGCCCTCGAGACATTGGCGCACGGCAAAGAGGTGATCGTCTCGCGGGGCGAGCTGATCGAGATCGGCGGCGAGTTTCGAATTCCCGACATCATGCTGCGCAGTGGCGCCGTGCTGCGGGAGGTGGGCGCAACCAACCGGACGCACCTGCGCGACTATGCCGACGCCATCGGGCCCGCGACAGCGCTGCTGCTGAAGGTCCACACGTCCAACTACCGCGTCATCGGCTTCACCGCGGAGGTCTCCAGTCGTGAGCTCGTCGAGCTCGGCCGCGAGCGCGGCGTGCCGGTGATGGAGGATCTCGGCTCGGGCTCGCTCGTCGACCTCCGACCGTGGGGCTTTCCGTACGAGCCCACGGTGCCCGAAGTCGTCGCCTCCGGCGTCGATCTCGTGTCCTTCTCCGGCGACAAGCTGCTCGGCGGCCCCCAGGCCGGCATCGTCGTCGGCAAGAGGGCGGTCGTGTCACGGCTCAAGAAGAACCCATGGAATCGCGCCCTGCGCATCGACAAGTTCACGATCGCGGCGCTGGAGGCCACGCTCACCGCATACGAGGTGGGCAACGCGCGCGACGCGGTGCCGACGCTGCGCCTGCTCACCGAGCCACTCGCCACGGTGACGGCGCGCGCACGCCGCGTGCTGCGCGGTCTCGGCGCCGAGACGGCACAGCGGCTGGCCGCTCGCGTTGAGCAAGGGCGCGCGCAGGTCGGTGGCGGTGCGCTGCCGACAGTCGAGCTGCCGACCGCCGGCGTTGCGCTTGGCGCGACCGACGCCGCTGCGCGCGCGCTGGACGCGGCCCTTCGCGTCGGCGAGCCGCCGGTCGTCGGACGGCTCGTCGAAGATCGGCTGTTCCTCGACTGTCGCACGGTGCTGCCGTCGCAGGTCTCAGCGCTCGTGAAGGCGCTCGTCGCCGCCGCGCGCCGATGAGCTGGTTCCGCGTATGACCGCGGCCAGCCGCCACGTCGTGGTCGGCACCGCCGGACACATCGACCATGGCAAGACGTCGCTGGTCAAGGCGCTGACCGGCACCGACACCGACCGCCTGCCCGAGGAGAAGGCGCGTGGCATCACGATCGACCTCGGCTTTGCGTACCTCGAGGAGCCCGACGGCCTGACGATCGAGATCGTCGACGTCCCTGGCCACGAGCGGTTCGTCAAGAACATGCTCGCCGGCGTCGGGGGCATCGATCTCGCGATGCTGGTCGTCGCGGCGGACGACGGCGTGATGCCGCAGACGCGAGAGCATCTCGCCATCTGCTCTCTGCTGCACATTCGTACCGGTCTGGTCGTCCTGACGAAGACGGACATGGTGGACGACGACTGGATCGGCCTGGTCCGCGACGACGTCGCGGGGCTGTTGCGCGGGACGTTTCTCGAGGGCGCGCCGGTGGTGGCCGTATCGGCCAAGACGGGCGCGGGACTCGACGAGCTGCGCGCGACGCTGCGGCGTCTGGCCGAAGCGGTGCCCGCGCGCGGCACCGATCAACTGCCGCGGCTGCCGATCGATCGCGTGTTCACGATCAAGGGCTTCGGGACCGTCGTCACAGGAACGCTGGCCGCAGGTACGCTCGGCGTCGATGACCGCGTCGAGGTCTTTCCGCGGGGGCTCGTGGCGAAGATCCGCGGGCTGCAAGCGCACGGGCACGCCGTCGAGCGCTCGGTTGCCGGTCAGCGCACTGCGATCAACTTGCAGGGCCTCGAGCGCGCGGCGGTCGAGCGCGGGGACGTCGTCGGCCTGGCCGGGACCTTGTCGGCGACGACGCTCGTGGACGTCGTGCTCGAAATACTCGCCGACGCGCCCCGCGCGCTCGAGAGCCGCGATCGCGTTCGATTGCATGCGGGGACCAGCGAAGTGATGGCGCGCGCCCTGCTGCTCGACGGTTCCGAGCTGGCACCGGGCCAGCGCGGCTTCGCGCGGCTGCGGCTCGAGGCGCCGCTGGTCGCGCTGGCCGGGGACCGCTTCGTGATCCGCTCGTACTCGCCGATCGTCACGATCGGCGGCGGCACGCTGCTCGACACCGATCCGCCGCGGCTCAAGCGTCCTGCGCGGCTCGCCCATCTGAAGGTGCTCGAGTCTGGGACTCCTGAGGCCGTCGTGGAGGAGCACGTCCGCGGCGCCGGCGTCGCCGGTATTCGTCTGCCCGCACTCGTGGCCCGCGTACCGTTCGGTCCGGGACGCACGCGCCAGCTGCTCGACGCGCTGGCTGCGGCCGGCCGCGTGACGCTCGTCGATCGGGACTGGTCGTTGCACGCCGACGCAGTCGCGCGCCTGCACAGCCTCATCACCGACGCCCTCGCGCGATTCCACCAGGCACAGCCGCTCCGCGGCGGGATGTCGCGCGAGGAGCTCCGTGTGCGGGCGGCGAACGCCGACGAGCGCGTCTTCGCGCACGTGCTCGCCGCGCTCGATGCCGAGGGCGCGGTGCGTGTGGATCGTGACAAGGTCCGCCTGGCCTCGCACGAGCTGCGCTTGTCTGCCGTCCAGCAGACAGCGGTCGATCGGATCGAGCGAGAGTTCCGCGACGCGGCCGCGGCCCCGCCCAGCCCCGAGGAGGCGCTGAGTCGCGCTGGTCTGTCGGGCGACGAGCAGCACGAGCTGTTCCAGCTGCTGCTCGAATCGCGCAAGCTCGTGCGGGTGAAGGAATCGCTCTTCTTCCACTCGGCCGCGCTCGAGGCGATCCAGGACAAGCTGGTCGCGCTGCTGCGCGAGCGCAAGGAGATCGGCCCCGGCGACATCAAAGACCTGCTCGGCATCTCGCGCAAGTATGCGATCCCGCTCCTGGAATACTTCGATGCGCGCCGCGTGACGACGCGAGTGGGCGAGCGCCGTGTGTTGCGCGGAGGATAGAAAACGGTGCTAAGGTAGGGCGTCTGAAAGGAGTATCACTATGTTTGGTCTGGGTTACCAGGAACTGCTCATCATTCTCGTGATCGTGCTGGTGCTGTTCGGCGCGAATCGTCTGCCCGAGCTCGCCCGTTCGCTCGGCTCCAGCGTCAAGGAGTTCAAAAAGGGCGTGACCGAGGCCAACAAGGAGGAGACGACGCCGGCCCGGAAGGACGACGAGAAGAAAGCATAGCTTCCGGCCAGGCCACCCCCTCGACCCCGCGCGCAGGTATACTCCACACCCGCAATGCGGGACCGGGCCGACCGCTGGGACTACCTGTTCGCGTGCGCGCTCGGCCTCCTCACCGTGCTCTCCCGACTGCCGTACCGCACGCGCATGCTCTACAACTGGGACGCCGTGCAGTTCGCGCTGGCGCTGCGCGAATACGACGTCGTCAAGCACCAGCCTCATCCGCCGGGCTACATCCTCTACGTCGGCCTCGGCCGCATCGTCAACGCCTGGCTGCGTGACCCCACCGCCGCCTACGTGCTGCTCGCGGTGGCGTTCAGCGGGCTCACAACCTTCGTCGTGTACCTGCTGGCACGCTCGATGTACGAGCGCGCGACGGCGCTGGCGGCGGCGAGCGTGCTCGCCGTCAGCCCGCTGTTCTGGTTCTACGGCTCGGTCGGGCTCACGTATGCCGGCGAGGCGCTGTTCGCGTCGACCGTTGCGTACTTCGCGTTTCGCGCCCTCGAGGGCAGCGAGAGCGATGCGTGGCTCGCCGCCGCGTATCTGGCACTCGCCGCGGGTATGCGGCAATCGCTGCTGCTACTGCTCTTCCCGATGTGGCTCGTCGCCTGCATCCTGGGCACTCGCCGTGCCCGGACGATCCTCATCGGCGGCGCCGTGCTCGGCGTGATCACGCTGCTGTGGTTCGTGCCGATGATCGTGCTGACGGGTGGGCTCGGCCGTTACCTCGTCGCGTCGGCGCACCTCGCGGACACGGTCGTGCTGCCGACGACGATCATCGCCAGTCCGTTCGAGACGACACTGCGCATGTCGCGCTATCTGCTCGAGTCCATGCTGGTCGCGCTCGGTCCGCTGGCGCTGGCCGCGCTGCTGCTGCCGTGGTATGCGCGCCGCCGCCTCTGGGGTCAACGCGAATGGTTGCTGGTCGCCTGGATCGTGCCGCCCGTCCTCGTCTACACGCTCGTGCATTTCGGCCAGGCCGGCTACGTGCTGACGTTCCTGCCCGCGCTGGTGATCTTGTTGGCGCGCGTGCTGGTCAGCGCCTTCACGGAGGCCGCGGCCCTGGCGCGCCGCCGCGCGCTGGGACCGGCGCTCGCCGCGGCGGCGATCGTCCTCGTCGTGCTCGTCAACGGCGCGTTCTTCGTCAACGCGCGCCCGTTGCCGCGCGACTTCGACACGCCGAAGCCCGCGTGGCGGCTGGCCGCCGAGCACGACGCCTTCGACTGGATCTTCAGCCGTACGGCGGCTGCGCTGCGCGAGCACGAAGAGGTCGTCCGGACGTTCGTGGATTCGATTCGTGGGCTCTACTCGCCGGAGGACACCGTCGTCATCACCGAGCTCGGCAACGCGCGCTCGTATCCGTGGCTGCGACACGCGATGTTCTACCTGCCGGAGTACTCGATGTTCGAGCTGCGCGTCGGCGAGATGCCGCCGGGCTATTACGCGCCGCAGCTGGCGTCCGAAATGGTGCCGCAGCCCGACAGCGAGGTGCGGCTGCCCGCGCGCACCCGCCGGCTCGTCTGGTTCGTGGACCATTGGGCGCCGTCGACCGCGCGGCCGCCCGGCCTCGTGGAGATCGAGCTCCCACACGGCCGCTTCCTCTATACGCTGCCGGTGGATCGCCGTCCGATCGCCTATGCGGGCTACACGCTCGTGCGTGACCGCTGACCGGCGCGACGAGCTTCTCCTCCTTCTCGCGACCGCGCTGTCGCTGACGATTTTCCTGGCGCGCGAGCGGCTCGTCGCCGGCGCCGCGGGTTTTCCGCTCGACGACTCGTGGATCCACCTGCACTTCGCGCGCAACCTCGCCGAAGGCGCGGGCTTCGCGTACAACCCAGGCGTTCCCGTCGCAGGCTCCACTGCGCCGCTCTGGACGCTGTTGCTCGCCGCGGGCGCCTGCGTTGTGGGCGCTTCGCTGGTCATGGCGAAGACGCTCGGGATCGTCGCCGCGGTCGGGGCCACGCTGCTGCTGCGCCGCGCGGCGCTGGCGTGGGGCGCGTCGCGGCCGACCGCGCTAACGGCTGCCATTGCGCTGTGCTGGAGCGGCCCGTTCGTATGGGGCGCACTCTCCGGCATGGAAGTGACCCTCGCCGCGCTCCTGGTTACCGTCGCGATGCTGGCGTTGGCCCGCGACCGACTGGTGCCGACGGCACTCGCCGGCGCGCTCGCGACGCTGGCGCGCCCTGAGGCGATCGTCCTGCTTCCGCTGCTCGCCCTGGCCCGCCGACCTACGGCGAAGCGGCTCGCGGTGTTTGCGGCGATCGTCATCGTCGTGCTCGTGCCCTTCATGGCGTTCTGTTGGGCCACGACAGGCACGCCGATTCCGGCCACGGCTTCAGCGAAAGTCGAAGGCGGGCTGGTGGGGCGGCTCATCGGCATCCACGAGCCCGCGCGGCTGACGTGGATCGACCGGCCGGTTGCGTTCGCGAGCGAGTGGGTCGTCTGGCTCGCGCGGACCCATCCTGTGCTGCCGCTGACGCTGCCGATGATCGCGCTCGCGTGGCGCACGAGCCGTGCGCTCGGCATCGTCGGGGTCATCTTGCTCGTACATCCGCTCGCCATGGCGTTGCTCGCGCCGTATCGCGGCCCAGGATTCCAGGAAGGCCGGTACTCGATCCACTTGCTGCCCGTCGCGATCTTGATCCTGTGCGGCGCGTGGACGGCGGTCGGCGCGCACTTCGAGTCGCATCGGAGCGCGCTCGCATCGACGCTGCGCGTGCTCTATCTCGCCGTGGCGCTGGTCACGCTGGTGCCCGCCGCCAATCGCTACGCGTGGGGCGTGCAGAACATCAATGCGATGCAGGTGCATCTCGGGCACTGGGTAGACGAGCATTTGCCGCGCACGGCTTCGCTCGCCGTCAACGACATCGGCGCCATCGCGTATTTCTCCCGGCGCCCCGTGATCGATCTGATGGGGCTGGTCACGCCGGAGATCCGTCCGTACCGTCGGGAAGGGGAGATGGGAGTGCTGCGTTTCATCACGGAGCACTGTCCTGACGCCATCATCATTTTCCCCACCTGGTTTCCGCAGATCACCGGGATGCGGGAGCTCCTGATTCCGGTCTATAGCGTGCGGCTGGAACGTAATGAAGTCTCCGGCGGACCGGAGATGGTCGTGTACCGGCTCACGCGCTGTGCGGTTTGAGGTCGGAGTGAGACTAAAGGCTCATGGCATTGCGGCAGGCCCTGTGCGAGGGTCTGGGCTCGCCGTCGGTCAACGAGGCCCGGGCGCATCGCTCGTCAGGAGGGCGACGACAGCTGCTACGGCGTAGCGCACTCGCTCTGACGACCTGGAGCAGGCTGGCGCTCGGGCTGGCTCTTATAACGCTCACGGCCACCTCGGCTGCCGGGGCCGAGCCCAAGCGCGTCCTCATCGTCCACTCCGCCGGCAGCAGCGCTCCCCCTGACTCGACACACTCGACTGCCTTCCAGATGACGCTGACCAGGGAGATGGGGCAGGGTGTCGACATCGACGAGGTCTCGCTGGACATCACCCGCTACGCGCAGGAGGACATGGAGGGCCCGTTCGTCCAGTTCTTGCTCGCGCGCTTAACGAAGTGGCGGCCGGACCTGGTGGTGCCGATCGGATCGCCTGCCGGCCGGTTCGTGGCGAAGTATCGGCGTCGCCTCTTTCCATCGGCGCCGGTGATCTACACCGGCATGGACCAGCGCACGCTACCTCCGGATGCGCTCCAGAACAACGCCACCTTCGTCGGCGAGTCGTTCAACATCGCCGGCCTGGTCGAGGACATTCTCCAGCTGGCGCCCGACACGAACCACATCGCCGTCGTGATCGGGGCCACCTCGCTCGAGCGATACTGGACGACGATTTTTCAAAAAGAGTTCGAGCGGTACACGAATCGCGTCCACTTCACCTGGTTCAACGATCTGTCGTTCGACGAGATGCTGCACCGGGTGGCCACGCTGCCCCCGCATTCCTTCATCCTGCTCGCGCTGCTCCTCCGCGATGCCGCGGGAGTGAGTCACAACCAGGACGACGCGCTTCAGCAGCTCCGCGCGCTCGCGAATGCGCCCATCAACGGCATCTACCAGAACCAGCTCGGGCTGGGAATCGTCGGTGGCCGCCTCTATCAGGCCGAAGCCGAGGGCGATGAGTCCGCTCGCGTCGCCGTTCGAGTGCTGCGCGGAGAGCCGATCTCCAGATTCCCGCCGGTGCTCATCGGAACGCAGCCACACCCGCGGTACGACTGGCGGGAGCTGCAACGGTGGAATATCAGCGAGGCTCGTCTGCCGGCCGGCAGCGTGATCGAATTCCGGCAGCCGACGGTTTGGCAGCAGTACCGGTGGCATATCGTGGGCGGGGTCACCATCATAGGCGTGCAGGCGGCGCTCATCGTCACGCTGCTCGTTCAGCGCCGACGTCGCCGCGCGGCCCAGGCGGCCCTCACGGAGCGGCTTCGCTTCGAGGTGCTCGTGAGTGAGGTCGTCACGGCGTGCTCGGGCGCGACGATGGATCAACTCAACGAGCGGATCCGCGATAGTTTGCAGCGTGTCGTGACGTTCCTCGGTCTCGATCGCGGGGCCCTGTGGCAACGGGCACAGGGCGACTCTACAGTGTCGCTCACCCACGTCTGGCAAACGCCAGGCGCAGGAGCCCGTCCAGCAACGCTTGACGCCAATCTCTTTCCCTACATCGGTAAGCGCATGAGGGGCGGCGAGATCGTGTGCTTTACCGCTCCTGCCGAGCTTCCGCCGGAGGCATCGGTGGAGCGCGCGCTATTCGAGGGCTCGGGTATTCGTTCCTTCGCCGCGATTCCGTTGCTCGCCGGTGATCGCCCGCTCGGAGCCCTCGCGTTCATCAGCCTACATGCCGAGCGGCGGTGGCCCGTCCGCATCGTGCAGCAGCTACGGGCGCTGGCCGAGCCGTTCGCGACCGCGCTGATCCGCGCCCAGAGCGCCGCCGCTGTCGAGAACAGCGCAGCGATGGCCGGCGCCATTCTCGCCGCGCTGCCGGGTGAGACGGCGATCATCGACTCCGCCGGCACGATCGTTCAGGTCAACAAGGCATGGGCCACCGCCGCACGGAGCGGCGCCGCCGCCCAGCTCGCGCTGAAACTCGGCGCGAACTATCTCGACGCGTGCCGAGGCGCGGTCGACATGCTGCCGGACATCGGCCGCATGCTGCGCGCGTCCATCGAATCGATCCTTCGCGGCGAGCGTGATGAGTTCGCCGTGGAATATCCGACGACCCGGCGCGGCGAAGACCGCTGGTTCGAAGTCCGAGTGCGCCGCCTGGCCCATTTCGGTGGGGGCGCGGCGGTGATGCACTTCGACGTGACGGCGCGACGGCAGGCCGAGGCGGCCGCGCAGCTCAACCTGGGTCAGATCGCGCATCTCGACCGCGTCGCCGCCATGGGCCAGCTTGCCTCATCGATCGCGCATGAGCTGAACCAGCCGCTGGCGGGAATCCTCGCAAACGCGCAAGCGGCACGGCTGCTGCTGTCGGACCCGCAGCTCGATCGTGAGGAGCTGCAAGCATGTCTCGCCGACATCATCAGCGACGATCGACGAGCGGGCGAGGTGATCCGCCGCATGCGAGAGCTGCTCAGGAAAGCCGACGCCGTCAGCGTGCCGCTTGCGCTCAACGAGCTTGCGGCGAACACGATTCGCCTCGTGGCGAACGACGCGCTGCTGCATGCGGTCACCATCGATTTCTTGCCCGGGCTCGCGCTGCCGACTGCCTACGGCGATGCCGTGCAGATCCAGCAAGTGATCCTGAACCTGCTCACCAACGCGATCACCGCCGCCGCGCACGGAGATGCCCCGACGCGCAAGGTGACCGTCTGGACTTCGAAGCCGACGACACCGTACGTCGAGCTCGGCGTGCACGACTCGGGAAAGGGCATTGCGGAAGCCGACCTCGGCCGCATCTTCGAGCCGTTCTTCAGCACCAAACCGGATGGGCTCGGTATGGGGTTGACGATCAGCCGCACGATCGTCGAGGCCCACGGTGGTCTCCTCCTGGTCGAGAACGATCCGGCCGGAGGCGCGACGTTTCGAGTCCACTTGCGTACCGACCAGTCCGGGACCGCGTGACTCAAAGCGCTACGCCGAAACGGTCGTCTCGCGCTATGATGCTCATGTGACGCGACTCGTCCTCGCGCTCGCCGCGTTCGCGACGCTCGCGCCACTTCCCGCCGCCGCCGAGATTTTTCGTTATACCGACGCCTCCGGCATCCCGCACTACGTCGAGGGTATCGACAGCGTTCCTCAGGAATTCCGCGCGCGAGCCGTCCCGATGAGGCTGCCTCCTCCCGGAGCGCCCTCGGTAACACCGCCGGGCAGCACAGCGGGACGTCCCACGCCTGCCGCTCCCGGGCCCGTCGCGAGTGCCCCCAAGGGCGGAACTGCGATCAAGTACACGCCGGGCAAGCCGATCATGGTGGACGTGAAGATCAACGGCAGCACGAGCGCCACGCTGTTGCTCGACACGGGGGCCGACACGACGCTGATCAATCCGCGCGTGCTCGTCGCGGCCGGCGCCTCTGTCTCGCGACCCGTCGGCACGACACGCGTCACGGGTGTCGCAGGCAGCGACAACGTCAACTTCGTCACCATCGAGTCGCTCGAGGTCGGCGAGGCGCGCGCGGGCCGAATGCACGTCGCGTCCTATGACGTCACGGGCGCCGGGGATGGGCTCCTCGGCCGCGATTTCCTCGACCGCTTCAGCGTCAACATCGACTCGACGAACGGCATCGTCACGCTCTCGCCGAAGTAAACGGAGCGCGAGCCCGGTTCACGCCCCAGGAGCGCGTGGCTCCGTCACGCCCGTTCAACCGGCTCCTTCAATGCGGCGTGCTACGATAGTCCACTAAATCGATGGACTACAAAGCCACGCTGAATTTGCCGAAAACCGACTTCCCGATGAAGGCGAACCTCGCCCAGGCCGAGCCGCGGATGCTGAAGTGGTGGGACGAGATCGGCATTTACAAGCGCCTGCGCGAGGCCGCCGCCGACCGGCCGCTGTGGATCTTGCACGACGGGCCCCCGTACGCCAACGGCAACATCCACATGGGCCACGTGCTGAACAAGGTCATGAAGGACCTCGTCGTGAAGTCGCGCGGCATGCTCGGCTTCAACGCGGTGTACGTCCCGGGCTGGGATTGCCACGGCCTGCCGATCGAGCATCAGGTCGACAAGGAGCTCGGGCTCGACACGGCCTCGATCGACGTGCGTCGCGCGATGGACCCGCTCGAGAAGATCGGCAAGTGCCGCGCGTACGCGAACAAGTACGTGCAGATCCAGCGTGAGGAGTTCAAGCGTCTCGGCGTCTTCGGCGACTGGGACAACCCGTACATCACGATGGCGCCGGCCTATCAGGCGGTGATCGCACGTGAGTTCGGTCGATTCGTGGGCAAGGGCCTCGTCTACAAGGGCCTCAAGCCGGTGCACTGGTGCATGTACGACAAGACCGCCCTCGCCCAAGCCGAGGTGGAATACGAAGAGCAGCGGACGCCCTCGGTGTACGTGAAGTTCCCGCTGGTGGCGCCGCTGCCCGACGCGCCGCAGGCGCCGAAGCCCTCGCTGGTCATCTGGACGACCACA
>DAIRVP010000146.1:0-13900 GCA_036802765.1 Candidatus Rokuibacteriota bacterium | reverse complement strand
CGTGAGCTCGAAGCCCGTTCCCGCGATCTACCGTCGACTCGGCGTTCGACCGATCATCCACGGCTCCGGCACGACGACGCGCTACGGCGGCTCGATCCTGCGTCCCGAGGCGCTCGAAACGATGCGCGAGGCCTCGACGACGCTCGTCAATCTCGACGAGCTGAACGAGGCCGCCGGCGCCGCCATCGCGCGCATGCTCGGCGCGGAGGCCGCATTCGTCACCGCGGGCGCGAGCTCGGGGCTGATCCTGCAAGCCGCGGCGTGCATCGCCGGCGCCGACCCGGCGAAGATCACGCGGCTGCCCGACACGACAGGAATGCGCAACGAGATCGTGATCCAGCGAGCGCACCGCTTCGCCTACGACCAGGCGTATCGCGTGGCCGGCGGCGTGCTCGTCGAGATCGGCCTCGCGCGGCGCACGCAGCCGTTCGAGCTGGAGGCGGCGATCGGTGACCGGACGGCGGCGGTGGCGTTCCTGATTTCGCCCTTCACGAGCCCGCCTGGCGTGCTCACGCTGGAGCAGGTGATCGCCATCGCCCACAAGCGCGGCGTGCCCGTGATCGTCGACGCGGCGTCGATGCTGCCGCCGCGCGAGAACTTGACGAAGTTCCTACGACTCGGCGCCGACCTCGTCAGCTTCAGCGGCGGCAAAGGCATCCGCGGGCCACAGTCGACCGGCATCCTCGCGGGTCGGCGTGACCTGGTGCGCGCGGTCGCCCTCAACGCCAGCCCGAATCAGGCGCTCGGCCGTGCGGCGAAGACATCGAAGGAAGAGATCTGCGGCCTCGTCATGGCGCTCGAGTGTTTCATGGCCGAGGACGAGAAGGCCGAGATGAAGCGCTACACGGACGTCTGCGCCGCGATCGTCGAGGCGCTCGGCGACATCCGGGGTGTGCGCGCCGTCGTCGAGCACGATCCAGTCAACCGCGTGATTCCCCACGCGGTGCTCTATTTCACGCCGGACTGGGCCGGTCCCTCGGGCCACGCGGTGCAGGTGGCGCTCGCTCAGGGCGAGCCGCACATCTATGTGCAGCAGGGGGCGCACCAGGGCGGGTACTTCGACGAGATCGCGATCGATGCCATCAATCTCCAGCCGGGCGACGAGGCCGTCATCGCCGCGCGGCTTCGAGAGGAGCTGATGCGATAAAGTCATTGACGGGATGAAGACCCGATCGCTCTTCTACGGCTGGTGGGTCGTCGCAGCCTTCTGCGTCTCGACGTTCATCTCCACGGGCATCCGCCACGCCGTCGGCCCCTTCCTCAAGCCGATCGTGGCCGATTTGCACATCGATCGCGCCAGCTTCTCGCTAGTGATCGCGGTGAGCCTGCTGCTCTACGGCTTGTTCATGCCGATCGCCGGCATGCTGCTCGATCGCTTCAGCGTGCGTCTCGTCACGTCGGTCGGCACCGTGGTGCTCGTCATCTCGCTCGTGATGACGGCGATGGTCCGCAACGTGTGGGAGTTCGCCGCCGTCTACGGCGTGTTGGTGCCGCTGGGGCTCGCCGGCACGGGACCCGTCATCGCATCGGGCGTGGTCGCACGATGGTTCAACAAGCGCCGTGGCACCGCGCTGTCGGTGCTCGGCAGCGCGTCGATGACGGGCATGAGCCTGCTCGTGCCGGCCGTGACCTGGCTCATCCTGAACACGGGCTGGCGCATCACGTACGTCGTCATCGCGGTGGGCATTGTCTTTCTGGTGTTGCCGCTCTGTCTCTTCGTCGTGCGCGATTCGCCGGAGTCGATGGGCCTGTCCGCCGACGGCGGGCGCACGAAGTCGACGGCCGGCGCTGCGCGCGGCGAGCGCGTCGCGGTCGGCGACGCGCTGCAGACGCTGGCGTTCTGGCAGCTCGCGGGCTCGTTCTTCACGTGCGGCTTCTCGATGGCGCTGCTGTCCGCGCATGGCGTGCCGATGCTGACCGATCACGGCTACACGCCGATGTTCGCCTCGTGGGCGCTCGGCGTGCTGGGCGGCTCGAGCATCGGCTTCACGGTCATGCTCGGCGCGCTCTCGGATCGCTTCGGACGGCGGCCGGTGCTCGCGGCGATCTACGCCGGGCGCATCGCAATCTTCGCCGGCTTCTTCCTGATCCGGGATAATCCGACGGCGATTCTCGCGACGGCCGTGCTCGGCGGCATCACGATGGCGGGCACCGGATCGATGACGTCGGCGTTGACCGCGGACATCTACGGGCGATTCTCAGTCAGCTCGGTCTTCGGCCTGATCTTCCTCGTGCATCAGACCGGCTCGGCGCTCGGCTCGTGGCTGGCCGGCGCGCTGTTCGAGACGACGGGCGGCTATGGCGCGGCGTTCACGCTGGCGTGCACCTTCCTGGCCGCCGCCGCCGTCGTCGCGCTCAACATCGACAAGGACGCGCGACGCATCTGGCGCGCGGCGACGGTGTCGGCCGGCGACTGACGACGCGCGCGGCGCCGGCGCAACGCGCTCGGCGGCCGGCGATACACCGCACGGAACGCGGCGTTGAAGCGGCGAATGCTGGTGAAGCCTGCCGCGAACGCGATGGCGGACATCGGCAGCGTCGTCTCGTCGATGAGTGTCTTCGCGCGCTGGACGCGGCGCGTGCCCGCGACGGCCGTAGGCGAGGCGCCGGCGTGCCGCAGAAAGAGTCGCCGCAGATGGCGCGCGGTCATGCCGAGCGTGTCCGCAAGGTCATCCACGCTCCGGCCGTCGTCGAGGAATCCGCGCTCGATCAGCCGCAGCGCCCGCGAGACGCTGGCCGCGACGCCGCGCCACGCCGGCGTCCCAGGCGCCGCCTCGGGCCGGCAGCGCAGGCACGGACGGAAGCCCGCGCGCTCTGCGGCGGCCGCGGTCGCGAAGAACACGACGTTGCGAGACTGCGCGGGCTTCACGGGGCAGGTCGGCCGGCAATAGATCCGCGTCGTCAGCACGCCCGTGAAGAATCGTCCGTCGAATCGCGCGTCGCGGGCGAGTCTCGCGCGATCGCATGCTCGGCGGTCGAGCACATCGTGGCTCATCACGTCGGAGCCTAGCACGCGCGATCGGCGTGTGATCACGGCGCCGACGATGACGTCCGAAAACGGCGAGACCACCTCGCGGGCCGCCGGTAGCGTCGTGACCGATGCGCCCACGTTATTTCTACGGCTGGAACGTCGTGGCCGCCACGTTCGTCATGGCGATGTTCACGTTCGGCCTCGGGTTCTACGGTGTGACGGTCTACGTCGCGACGCTGCAGCGGCTGCACGGATGGTCGGCCGGCGCGGTGTCGGCGCCGGTGACCGTGTACTACGTCGCCGGCGCGCTGCTGACGATGGTGATCAGCGGCGTGTACGAGCGACTCGGTCCGCGCCTGGTCGTGATCGGCGCCAGTGTTGCCATGACGCTCGGTCTGATGACGCTCGGCGTGGTCACCCGGCCGTGGCAGCTCTATCCGGCGTTTGTCGTCATGGCGCTCGGCTGGGGCTCGATGAGCGGCGCCGCCATCAACATCATCCTCGCCCCGTGGTGGGAGCGGCGGCGCGGTCTCGCGGTGAGCCTCGCGTTCAACGGCGCCACGCTCGGCGGCGTGATCGTCGCGCCGCTGCTGATCCCGCTCATCGCCGCGCTCGGCTTCACGCGCGCGCTCGTCGCCGCGGCGGTCGGGTCATTCGCGCTCGTGGTCACGGCCGCGCTCGTCGCGATGCACCGTGGTCCGCACGTGCTCGGTCTCGGGCCGGATGGCGACGCCGCCTCACCGGCGCGGGCCGTATCGCCGCGCGGCGCCCGTGCGCGCGGGTCGCGCGGCGACGCGCTGCGTACGTGGCGCTTCTGGAGCGTGTCGGCGCCCTTCGCGCTCGGCCTGGCGGCTCAGGTCGGCGTGCTCACTCATCTCGTCGGCCTCGTCGCGCCGACCGTCGGCGCCTCGGGCGCCGCGCGCGGCATCGGCGTGACGACGGCCGCGGCGCTGATGGGGCGCCTGCTGACCGGATTCGTCGTCGATCGTGTCGATCGTCGCCGCGTAGCGAGCGCGACACTCGGCGTCCAGATGCTCGGGCTCGGCCTGCTGGCAACGGCGTCATCGGCCGGGGCGGTCTACGCCGGCTGCGTGTTGTTCGGCTTCGGCGTCGGCAACATGACGACGCTACCCGGGCTCATTCTGGCCGTCGAATGGCCGCGCGAGCGCTTTGCGGCGCTCGTCGGTCTCGCGGTCGGAATCAACCAGCTCACGTTCGCATTCGGACCGTCGCTCGTCGGCTTCGTCCGGGATCGCACGGGCAGCTATGCGGCTGCCCTCGGCATCTGCATGGCGCTCCAGCTCACGGCGGCGACGACGATCCTGCTCGGCCCGTGTCTGCCCCGCGTGGCCGTATCTCGCTGGCGTGATACAAATGGCGTCGCCGCGCACGTTGGCGGACAGGAGGACACCATGGCGTTGACGCTCGCCGAAGCGAATCAAGCCGTTCAGGGCGCGCTCGCGCGCGCGAGAGAGCTGAACATCAAGATCAGCGTGGCCGTTTGCGATGCCGGCGGTCGCCTCGTTGCCTTCAATCGCATGGACGGCGCGCTCTGGGCCGGCGCGTATGGCTCGCAGGGCAAGGCCATCGCGTCGGTGGCCTTCGCGCGCCCCAGCGGCGAGCTGCAGGAGCGCGCGGGCACGCCGATCGTGCAGGGAATCATCGCGGCCGAGGGCGGGCACATGATTCCGAGTCAGGGCGCCGTGCCGATCATCCGCAACGGCGTGGTCGACGGCGCCTGCGGCGTCGGCGGTGGCACCGCGCAACAAGACGAGGACTGCGCGCGCGCCGGCGTCGCGAAGCTCTGAGGTTGCCCCGGCCTCACGCGGTGCGGTTCTTGAAGAACGCGCTCTTCACCGCGATCTTGTCGCCGTCAAACGTGAACACGTCGCACCCGTTGACCTCGGTCTTCTTGCCCTCGTCGGTGGTTCCGGTGAAGAGCCACTCCGAGAGGCCGCGATCGCCGGCGATGAAGTGACGCGTGTGCGCGAAGCGGGCGTCCGGGTAGACGGCGAAGACCCGGTCGAACGCCGCGCGCACGCGCTCGCGTCCGGTGTGGCGCGTACCGCACGCCTCGGACCCCGCGCTCGTCTCGAAGACGCAGTCGTCGGCCATGAAGCGCATCAGGGCGTCGACGTCGTGCCGGTTCCAGCCATCGAAGAACGCATCGAGCTGTTTGCTCGTCATGAGAGCACCTCTGCCCGCGAGCATCGGCACGCGGACGGGCCGCGTCAATTCCCGATACAACTGGTGGCGCGCGTCCCGCACCGCGATACATAGTGTTGGTCTCGCGGCCGCCCCCATACATCCGCGCACGCCGTCGGCCGGACGCGATACATGGGGGCCAGCCACTCGAGCGCGTCGCTGTAACGCCGAGCCCTGGCGGGGCGTCCCAACCAGCACGACCTCCAGGAGGCGCACGATGAGCACAATTACGACCAAAGACGGTACGCAGATCTATTACAAGGACTGGGGCAGCGGGCAGCCGGTCGTATTCAGCCATGGCTGGCCGCTGAGCGCGGACGCGTGGGACGACCAGATGCTGTTTCTCGGCAACCGCGGCTATCGCGTCATCGCGCACGATCGCCGCGGCCACGGCCGCTCGAGCCAGTCGTGGGCCGGCAACGATCTGAACACCTACGCCGACGACCTCGCGGCGCTCACCGAGGCGCTCGGTGTGCGCGACGCGGTCCACGTCGGCCATTCAACCGGAGGCGGCGAGGTCGCGCGCTACATCGCTCGCCACGGGACGAGTCGCGTCGCGAAGGCGGTGCTGATCAGCTCGATTCCGCCGCTGATGCTGAAGACGCCGAGCAACCCGGGCGGCCTGCCGATGGAAGTCTTCGACGGGCTTCGCAAGGCCGTGCTTACCGATCGGGCGCAGTTCCTCAAGGATCTCAGCGCGCCGTTTTACGGCGCCAATCGCCAGGGCGCGAAGGTCTCCCAGGGGCTGCGTGACTCGTTCTGGCGACTGGGGATGCAGGCCGGGGTCAACGCCGTCTACGACTGCATCAAGGCGTTCTCCGAGACGGACCAGACGGAAGATCTGAGAAAAATGACCGTGCCGACGCTGTTCATCCACGGGGACGACGATCAGATCGTGCCGATCGGCGCCGCGTCGCAGGCTGCGGTCAAGATCGCGCCGAAAGGGCAGCTCAAGGTATACCCGGGCGCCCCGCATGGCCTCACGAGCACCCATAAGGATCAGGTCAACGCCGACCTTCTGGCCTTTCTGAAGGGGTGAATGATCAGGGTTCCGGACGGTATTGAGATTTGCCGAAGCCGCCGACGAACGTCGGCAGCTTCGTGTGACCGAGAAGCTGCCGCACCGCCTGCGACTCGCCCAGGTGGAACCAGTAGTGATATGTGGTCCGGTGCAGGCGCGTGCCCGGCGTCTCGCCGGACCGGTCGCGCTTCCAGGGCCGCGTGAGCGTGGCGCCGGTGATCGTATCGAGGTAGGGGTCGGCGGCGGTGGTGACGGCGCGCCACCACCGCCACGCCTCGTCCAGCGGCGGCACCGTCAACGCCTTGCCGTAACCGAACTGCTTGACCTCCGGCACCGCGACGGTGCCCTGCGCCAGCTCGACGAAGTAGCGCTGCTCTTGCCACGCGAGGTGGCCGATCATCCAGGCGATCGGATTGATCGGTTCGAACCGCCGCGCGGCTTCTTCCGGCGTCACGGGCCGCAGCCCGCGGACCCACTCGCTGCGCGTGAAACGGAGCTGGACGACCAGCGGGTGGGGCGTCACCGCTCGAGGGTCTTCTTCATCACCGCGAGGCCCTGATCGAGGAGGCCGGCCATGTAGCCGGCGATCTCGCTGGGCAGCACGTCGGCGATCCACACGACCCGGCTGCGACGATCAGCCTCGGGAAAGACCTGCACGGAGGCGTTGTGATGCGTCAACCTCGGGGACTCGACGACGGTCCACACGAGCCGTCGCGCCGCATCGTCGAGATCGACGATCAGCTCGCGCGCGACCACGCCGTTGCCGAACGTGACGACACGCGCGCCCTCTTCCAGGCGCGTATCGACCACGAAGCCCGGGACGAGTCGCTCGTGCAGCGCCCCGACATCGCGGATCGCGTCCCAGGCCTTCTCGGGCGGCGTGTCGATAACGATTTCCTTGCGGATTGACGCCATAGTTGTCTCCTCTTTGCCTAAGACCCCGGACCCGTCGCGTTGTGAAACGCTTGCGGGCCCCGGTGCGGCGCGCTATCGTTCGAACCGGCCCACCGAGGGGCCAACGGTCCGCGTAAAGGGCTCAGCCCGCTCCGTCGATGATGTTGTCATAACCTGACTTCCTGCCCGAGACTCGCGGACATCCGGGCGCACCGCGAGGGCTCTGCCCCGCGAAAGGAAGGCAGGTCGCGCTCATGTCATCCGAGCTGCCCGCTCGCCCCAATCTCGAGCACCTTCGCAACGAGGCCAAGCAACGTTTGCAGACGCTGCGTCGGACCGACCCGGCGGCCAGGCTCGCCGACGCGCAGCTGCTCGTCGCGCGCGACTATGGGTTCGCGAGCTGGCGACAGCTCAAAGCCAGTGTCGACGCGCACACGCGTCAACGGGTCTTCGAGGCCGCGCGGATCGGAGACGTCGACACCGTGCGCCGCGCGCTGGACGATGGCTTTCAGCCCGGCACGGCCGACGAGACCGGGCGTACGATCCATCAGATCGCGAAAACGCTGGGCCACACGGATCTCGAGCTCCTCATGCGCGAGCGCCAGGAGCGCGACGAACGGCACGTCGACGTGAAACGCGCGGTCACCGCGATCCATGCGGCTGTGGCAGCTGGCCAGGCGACCGAGCTTCGTCGCCTCCTCGAGATCGATCCCGAGCTGATCGACGCGCGCGGCGTCGACCACTCGGGGCAGACGGCGCTCCACAAGGCGGCGTGGAATGACCAGATCGAGTGCGTGCGCGTTCTGCTCGAGGGCGGCGCCGACGTGACGATTCGCGACTACGGCGACAACGCGTCTGCGCTGCACGGCGCCGTCCAGTATGCGAGCGTGGCGATCGTCCGCCTGCTCGTCGAAGCCGGCGCCGACGTGGTCGGTGCGGGCGACGATCACCAGCTTGGCGTGCTGGGCTGGGCGACGTGTCTGGGCCGCGTGCGCGAGGACATCGCCGCCTATCTGCTCCAGGCCGGGGCGAGGCTCGATATCTGGTCCGCGATCGCGCTCGGCCGCGCGGCCGACGTGCGAGCCTTCGTCGAGCGCGATCGCGGCCTCCTCGACGCGCGCATGAGCCGCAATGAGCACCGTCGGCTGCCGCTGCATCACGCCGCGGCGCTGAATCGGCGCGGGATGGTTCGGCTCCTGATCGACCTGGGCGCCGATGTCCACACGGTCGACGACACGGGCGCCACGGCTCTGACGGTCGCCGCGCTAAGTGGCAATGATCCGGCCATCGTCGCGATGCTCGAGGACGCCGGCGCCAGACTCGATCTCCTCAGCGCCGTGAGCCTGCAGCGTTATGAGACCGCGGAGCGCATGCTGCGTGCGGACCCGACGCGGCTAGGGCCCGACGGGCGCGACACCGTTGCCTTGCACGTCGCCGTTGCCAGGCAGAAGACCGAGGCGGTGCGATGGCTCATCGCGCACGGTGTCGACGTCAACGCCAAGCGTCGGCTCTGGGACTGCAACCAGACAGCGCTGCACGTCACCGCCGAGCACGGCCTCGTCGCCATCGCGCAGATGCTGCTGGACGCCGGCGCCGACCCCGATATCCGCGACGACAAGTACAACGCGACGCCGCTGGAGTGGGCGGAGTACTGCGGTCAGCCGCGCATCGCCGCGCTGCTTGGAGTGCGCGGTGTCAGTGGTCCACGTTCCACGGCACCATCCGCTTGAGCATGCCGTCTCTCACGATCAGCGTGTGAAACAGGATGGCGCTGAGGTGCCCCATGAACGTGAAGAAGAAGAGGTAGGCCAGGACGCTGTGCGCCTTCCGCAGCACCGCATAGAGCAGGGCGCTGTGCGGAAGGATGAACGGCAGATGGACCGACCCATAGAGGACGATCGGATAGCGCGCCGCCGACAGCATGCCCCAGCCGACGAGCGGTAGCACGAACATCAGCGTATACATCGCGAGCTCCGATGCCGTAGCGGCCCGGCGCTCCAGCGCGGACATCGAGGCGGGAAACGGCGGAAGCTGACTGATGCGCCGGTTGACGAAGCGCACGACGGCGAGCAGCAGAATCGCGATGCCCAGCGGGCGATGGATCGACACCAACGTGTGGTAGTCGCCAAGCGAGACGATCATCGCGACGCCTACGCCGAGCATCGTGAGGATCATCGCAGCCATCGTCCAGTGGAGCAACCGCGACAACAGGGGAAATTGTGCGGATGGCGTCGCCACCTCACTCCCCCTTGCGCACGTCGGCGGCTCTGATCGCGCTTGGCTGTTTGATCTCGCCTTCACGCCGGGTGAACGACCGCGAGTACACCGCCGAGCGCGCGCTCAGCAAAGGATCGTCCGATGGCGCGATGCCCGCCGGCAACACGAGCGGATCGAAGTTGATGTCGGTCGCCGGGCTCGTTTCTTCGGCGCTGACCTGATCGAGAGTGACGGTTCCGGCATCGATGCGTTCGCGGTTGGCTGGCCACTCGATGGTGGCGTCGTGTGTAGGATCACCCGGTTGTCCGATGACCAGGACCAGTTGCCATCGGAGCGGATGACGGCGGATCTGCGCGATCACCGCCTCGAACAGATAGTTCTTGTCGTGCGCGGCTGACATGTCGCCGGCGGCCTCGAACGGCTGCAACGGCGCCAGAATCCAGCGGACCGGCGTCGAGGTCCCCGACGCATTCGTCACACGAAATGCATTGAGACCATAGAACGTGGTGTTGTCGAACCCTGAGGCGACCGGCCGGCTCTTGATGACGCTCAACACCTGCGCGGTCTCCGGGTGACGCCCGAGAAATGCCTGCATGGCCGCCGGATCCGGCTTGCCGGTGCGTGGATCGGTCTTCGACGCGACCAGCTGCTCGTAAAACGCCTCAGGCGTTCTGAACGGAAACACCGGCAAGCTGATCATCGCGGTTCGCCACAGTTCGCCATCGCGCAGGCTGAACTGAAGCCCGAGGCCACGCACCGTGTCGGCGCTGTCCGCGACATAGGGCTGGCCGCCCGACAGCGAGAAACGGCCGATCACGGGCACGCGGCCGGCTCGAAAGACCGCCGCCTTCGAAACCCGCACCGCGTTCCCGTTGCTTTCGAAGAAGCCCGACACGCCGAGCCCCTTGGCGTGGTTGCGCCGAAAGCCGGGGTGAACGCCGTTGACCGACTGGAAGCCGTCGGTGAATCGGGCGGGCGTCAGATCCCTCGGCGTGAGCCATCCCCCGAGATATGCGAATCCGCCGCCGACCACGCCCAGAACGACCCCGATCAGGGCGAGCCGCGCGACCCTGCTGCCGAAACTCAGAGGCACATCTCCTCCACGGCAAGACGTCAGTGGAAGTGAACCCCGGCGTCGATATTGAGCACCTGGCCGGTGACGCTGTCGGAGCGGCAGAACGCCACGACCTGAGCGGCGACGTCCTCGATCCCAGTGGATCGCTGCAGCACCGCGAGGCGCCGCGTGCTGTCCACCACCTCGGCGGGCAGTCGCTTCATCATTCGCGTGCCCTCCATCAATCCGGGGGCCACGCAGTTGACGGTCACTTCGGGCGCCATCGCCACCGCGAGGCATCGCGTGAGATGGATGAGTCCGGCTTTGGCTACGGCGTAGGCAATGCTGCTGCCGGCCGCCCGCAGCCCGGCGACCGAGGCCACGTTGACGATTCGACCGGCGCCGTGCGCACGCAGATAGCGCGCTGCCGCGCGCGCGAGGAAGAACGGCCCGCGCAGGTTGACCTCCTGGATGTGGTCCCAGATATCGACCGTCAGCGCGTCCAGATCGCGGAACGGGACTCCGGTGTTCCAGCCCGCGTTGTTGACGAGGATGTCGAGCCGGCCGAGCTCGCCCACCGCCGTCTCCACCGCCGGCGCGATCGAGGCCGTGTCGCTCTGATCGAGCTGCACCATCGCGCTGCGTCGGCCGCGCTCGGCGACCAGCCGCATCGTCTCGAGGGCGCCTTGCTTGTAGTCGACCCACGTGACGGCGACGTCGGCGCCGGCGTCGGCCAGTGCCACGGCGATCGCGCGGCCGAGATCACCCGACCCGCCGGTAACGAGGGCCGCGGTGCCCTTGAGGTCCACGGCCCAAGATTACGACAGATGTGGGCAGCTATCGCATCCGCGCTCGCGTGACGGTTCTTTCCGCGCGCGGCTCATCGGCGCTCTTGTGATTCGTCGACACCCCGCCGTCGTGGTGCATTTGCGGCTCATGCATTTCGGACTTGGCCTCGGCAACCATGTCTCCGACACTCTCTCGCGCTTCCGAGACGGCTTCAGACGCGGCCTTGTACGCGACGACGCTTCCCTTGATCATGCCCTTCGCCGCAGGCCGGAGAACCCGCCCCGCAATGCCGGGCGCCATCCACACGATCACCGCACCCGCGATCAAGCCAACGAGTAGCTCCATGGTCTGCTCCTTTTCCTCGAATCACCGAGTTAATGAGCGCAAGCGCGCCCGCGGTCGATGAATTGCCTTCTCGATATCCGCCACGATTCTCCCTTCGACCTCGTCATCGCGCCCTGTCGGCCGATATCGGATCGCGACCGAGCCCGCCATGACGTTGATGCTGACGTCCTCGACGCCTTCCCACGTTCTGATCTGCGCCGCCAGGCGATGGGCAACATCCCCATTCGCCCTGACCTCGGGTATCCCGAGTCGAAGGCGGCCCTTCATTCGATGAAGGATCCGCATGGATGCGACACCGGCGGGAGCGTCCGCTGGAGCGTCGGCAACGGTCCCTTCGAGCGTCACTCCGATGGAAAAACCTTCGACGCGCTCGAGATGGTCCAACAACTGCCTGAGGAGTCGCCGCACGGCCGCGAGCCGCGCACGACCGTCGAGCTGCTCGGGCCGAGCAGCACGGTCGATGGCCTCGACCGTGGTGCGGACCGCCCGGCATCTGTAGAGGCTGGCCTTCGGGCTGTGCGCGTCCCGGAAGTCCCGTTCGAAATCGACGGCAGAAACGAGTGCGAATTCGGTGAGCGACGACCCGGATTCGCCCGCGTGGACACTCGTGTGTCCCACGCGCCGCAGCACGATCTGGCCCAAGGATTCTTGCTCGGCCACGCTGAGGCGAAAGGCGCCATCCCCGAAGCGTTCGCGATCATCGAACGTTCTCAGAATCGTCGTGATGAGCCCGATCACCTTCGGGTCTCTGGTATAGGGTCCGTACCTGAGATTCACGGTCGTCCACGCGAAGAATCCGGCAAACGTCCACAGCGCTTCGACGGCCGCGCCTGAAACCTTCCCGTCGCGGTCGCCATGCTCGCGTCGGTTCAGGGCCAGCTCGCGTCCGTTGAGCAGTCGACCGATCTGTCGCTCCATCTGGTGGCCGGCCAACAGGAATGGATTCACGTAGAGAGCCGCCGCCTGATCTCGCTGCAGCGTCCGGAGCTCCTTGTGCTGCTCCCTCCACGTCCACGCAGTCCAGACGGCCGCAACGACCGCGGAGAAGATCGAGAGCAATGACACGGGATCCATCGTCACCTTCCCTCAACGCGGCGATATCGAGCGCCGCCGACGTCGCTTTGCGTGTCCGCCCGGCTTGCCGTCGCCCTGCTTCTCCGCGGTGCTCTCGTTCGCCGGGCACGGACTCGCGTCCGACGTCGGCGTCGTGACGTTGGCGCAGCCGGGGCTCACGAATGAACGCGCTCGCTGGAACAGCCCCACGAACGGTCGTGTGAGGCGGTGATCCGGCCCGAGCAGAGCCACCGCCGCCAGGAGGAATGGCCAACCGGGAACGATCGGGAGGATCACACCGACCGCCCCGACCCCGACCAGCGCGGTCCCGAGGACTTCACGGGCTTTCATGCGGCGTCCGCCGTGATCGGCCGCAGACCGTTGAAGGTGGCGACGATCGCCGAGCCGTTGCTGAGGAGCGTCGTGCCGATCGGCCCGAGGATCCCGACGGCGGCCAGGCCCAGTGCCAGCGTGTTGGGAATCGAGATGATCTGCCAATTCTGCTTGATCAGGCCGACCGCCTCGCGGCTGATGTCGATGGCAACGGGAATCTTCCAGAGGCCGCCGTGCAGCAGCATCACGTGAGCAGTCTCGCGAGCGACGTCGGTTCCGCCCTCGACCGCGATCCCCACGTCGGCGTGAGCCAGGGCGGGCGAGTCATTGATGCCGTCGCCCACCACCGCGACCTTGTGGCCCTCCCGCTGGAGCTTCTTGACGATGTCCGCCTTTTCGCCTGGGAAGGCTTCGGCGATCACCCGGTCGATGCCGAGCGTCTTGCCCACTTGCTCGGCGACATTTCGATGATCGCCGCTGAGCAAGATGATCTCTTTGATGTTGCGCTGCCGAAGCTCGCGGATCACCTGGGATGACTCCGACCGGATGCGATCGGCGTAGGAGAGCAGGCCGATGATCTCGCCGTCCACCGCCACGCACAGCGGGGACACGGCCTGTTCCTCGATCTCGCCGATGCGCCGCTTCACCCCGGCGGAGAGGCCGAGTCCCTGCGCCGTCATAAAGCGCTCGCTGCCGACGAGCACGCGCCTGCCATCGACGTCCGAAAGCACGCCGAGGCCGAGCACGTAATCCGCGTGGGTCCGCTCCGGAATGCTGAGATTGGCGGAGCGCGCGGCCCGCACGATCGCGTGTGCTACCGGATGGCTGAGCCGGTGCTCGGCCGCGGCGGCGAACGTCAGAACTTCGTCCCGCGCGGCGCCGTTGACGGGCATCACATCGATCACGTCAGGTTGACCCGCCGTCAGCGTGCCCGTCTTGTCGAAGACGATGGCATCGACTTCGGCGAGGTTTTCCATGTGCCGCCCGCCCTTGATCAGGATGCCGTGGCGGATGGCCT
>DAIRVP010000145.1:0-13967 GCA_036802765.1 Candidatus Rokuibacteriota bacterium | reverse complement strand
GGCGACGAGAAGAAGTTCGGCAACCAGGACACCGACGGCTCGCGCAGCACGCGCCACTTCTTCGAGCCCATGCGCCGCTGCGGCGCCGCGGCGCGGATGATGCTGGAAGCGGCTGCGGCCGACCGCTGGAAGGTGCCCGTGAGCGAGGTCGAGGCGAAGAATCACGAAGTCATCCACAAGCCGTCGGGCCGCAAGCTCGGGTACGGCGCGCTCGCCCAGGCCGCCGCCAGTCAGTCGGTGCCGGCGCGGGACACGCTGCGATTGAAAGATCCGAAGCAGTTCCGCTACATCGGCAAGGGTCAGCTGAAGCTGGTCGACGGCCGGGACATCGCCACCGGCAAGGCGAAGTACGGCATCGACACCCGGCTCGATGGGATGCTCTACGCTGTCGTGGCGCGTCCCCCAGTCTACGGCGGCAAGGTGGCGAGCTTCGATCCCGCGGAAGCGCTCAAGGTGCCGGGCGTCGAACGCGTCGTGGAGATCGAGGGCAGCTCGGCGCCGCCCATGTTCAATCCGGTCGGCGGCGTCGCCGTCCTCGCGCGCAACACCTATGCAGCCATCCAGGGTCGCCGCGCGCTCAAGATCACCTGGGATGACGGCCCCAACAGCAGCTACGACTCGACGACGTACAAGGCTTCGCTCGAGGAGTCGGCGCGCAAACCGGGCAAGGTCGTACGCAACGACGGCGATTTCGACGCGGCCGTCACCAAGGCCGCCAAGCGGCATCAGGCCGAGTACTACGTCCCGCACCTCGCCCACGCCACGATGGAGCCCATGTCAGCGACCGCGCGCATCGTCAACGGCAAGGTCGAGGTATGGGGGGGCTTCCAATCGCCGCAGGGCACGCGTGACAACGTCGCCAAGCGCCTCGGCGTGTCGGCCGACGACGTCACGGTGCACGTCACGCTGCTGGGCGGCGGGTTCGGACGCCGGTCGAAGCCGGACTTTGCTTTGGAAGCTGCATCGCTATCGAAGGCCATGGACGGCAAGCCGGTGAAGGTAACGTGGACGCGCGAGGATGACCTGCACAACTCGTACTACCACACGGTCTCGGTCGAGCATCTCGAAGCCGCCGTCGACGCGCAAGGCAAGCCGGTCGCGTGGCTGCATCGCAGCGTGGCGCCGACGATCATCTCGACGTTCAACGCGGAGGCAAAGAACGAGGCGCCCTTCGAGCTCGGCATGGGCGTCATCAACGTTCCGTTCGCGATTCCGAACATCCGCATCGAGAACCCCGAAGCCACCGCCCACACACGGATCGGCTGGTTCCGGTCGGTGTCGAATATTCCGCACGGGTTCGCGGTCCAGTCGTTCATCGCCGAGTTGGCCACGGCCGCCGGCCGGGATCCCAAGGATTACCTGCTCGAGGTCATCGGTCCGCCGCGGCAGGTCAGCCCGGAGATGCTCGGCGACACGTGGAACCATGGCGAGTCGCCGGAGCGGTATCCCGTCGATACCGGCCGGCTGCGGCGCGTGATCGAGACGGCGGCCCGCGAGGCCGGCTGGGGCCGAAAGCTACCCAAGGGCCGCGGGCTCGGGATCGCCGGGCACTACAGCTTCGTCAGCTACATCGCGGCGGCCGTGGAGGTGGCCGTCGATGACAAGGGAACGCTGACGGTCCCGCGCGTCGACATGGCCGTCGACTGTGGACCGACGGTGAACCCCGATCGGGTGCGCTCGCAGATGGAGGGCGCGTGCATCATGGGCCTGAGCCTCGCGACGCTCAGTGAGATCAGCTTCAAGAGCGGCCGCGTCGAGCAGGACAACTTCAACGCGTACGAGGTGCTGCGCATGCCGGCGGCGCCGCGCGTGATCCGCGTTCACATCATTCCCGGCAACGACTACAGCAAGCCGATGGGGGGTGTGGGCGAGCCGGGCGTGCCGCCGATCGCGCCTGCGCTGTGCAATGCGATCTTCGCGGCGACGGGCAAGCGCATTCGCCAGCTGCCCATCCGCGATCAGTTGAAGGCATAACGCAGAACGCTCGACGACGTCTTCGTCGATGAAGCCAAGCCCGGGGCGCCGCGACACGCGGCGCCCCGGCGCCGTGTTGATCGCCCGAGCCACGCACGTCTCCGACGCGCACCATCCATGGGCGCAGCAAGAATGCAACAAGCACGCCGACCACGTCTGCCCGGGCCGGAGGTGCGACGGAGACACGTGGCACTACGGGAAGACGCACGAGGAAGGTGTGCGCGAAGAAGAGCGTCGGCGCGCGGAGGACGGCCGCCGAAACGCGACGCTCGTAAAAGCGCTAGGCGCGGCCGTGGTCGCGCGCTAACTTATGAGGGTGCCTCCCCGGAGCGCGCGTCCCGACCTTTCCGGCCTCACCGTCCTGGTCGTCGAAGACGACGCCGACTGCCGCGAAGTTTTCCATGAGGTGCTGCAGTCTCATGGCGCCAGCGTGCTGGAAGCCGAAGAAGTGATGACCGCGCAGGAGTGCGTGCGGAGCCTGAAGATCGACCTGATCCTCACCGATCTGGCGCTTCCCGGCCGCGACGGGACGACATTCCTCAAATGGCTACGGCAGCAGCCCCACGACCGGGGCGGCGAGCTGCCCGCGATCGCCGTCACCGCATTCGACAAGCGGTTTCCGGAGCACGAAGTGACCGGATGCGCGGCGTACCTGAAGAAGCCGGTGCGGCCTGACCATCTCGTGCAGACGATCGCGGACATTCTGAACCGCTCGCGGCGCGCGTAAATGTCCGGTCAGCGCCGACGTCCCACGCACATCAAGCTGACGTCCCATCCCACGAGCCACGGGCCGACGCCGCTGGCCATTCGCTGGGGCGCACCGGATGCGCTCACGCGCGGTCCCGTCATCGCGACGACGACCGGCCCCGCGCAGCGCAACGTGATCGGCAGCCACGCCGGGGGCTACGCGATCTATCGCGCGTTGGCCGTCGCCGCGGGCGCGCTGGATCCGGGCCGTCGACCGGACCTGACGGACACCGCGCCCGCGGAGGTCATCGGGCCGCATCCGCAGTGGGCCGATCCGGAACGCATCGTGTCCCTCGATCCCTTCGGCGCGCTCGTCGCCGACGTCTACCGCGACTACCTGCGGGACGGTTACGACATCAGACCGACGATCGCGGTCTCGAAGGCGAACATCGAGATCCCGGAGGTCCGTCGCGCGGTCGACGCTGGCCGCCTCACCGTGGACGGAACGATCATGAAGGCCGCCGGCATCGCCGTGGTGACGAAGGCGGCGATCGAGCCGGTATGGCATCTGCCCGGTGTGGCCCGTCGATTCGGGTGCTCTGAGGCCGATCTGCGGCGAACGTTGTTCGAGGAAACCGGCGGCATGTTCCCCGAGCTCGTGACCCGCAGTGATCTCGAAGTGTTTCTGCCGCCGATCGGCGGTCAAACAGTCTACGTTTTCGGAAGTGCCGCGGCGCTGGCGACGCCGGAGGTGCCGTTGACGGCCCGCGTCCACGACGAGTGCAACGGCTCCGATGTCTTCGGCTCGGATATCTGCACGTGCCGGCCGTATCTCGCGCACGCGATCGAAGAATGCATCCGCGGCGCGCAGAGCGGCGGCGTCGGGCTCATCGTCTACTTCCGCAAGGAAGGGCGCGGACTCGGCGAGGTGACGAAGTTTCTCGTCTACAACGCCCGCAAGCGTCAGCAGGGCGGTGACCGCGCCGACCAGTATTTCGCGCGGACGGAGTGCGTTGCGGGTGTGCAGGACATGCGGGTCCAGGAGCTGATGCCCGACGTCCTGCACTGGCTCGGTGTGCGAAAGATCCACCGGCTCGTCTCGATGAGCAACACGAAATACGACGCGATCGTGAAGTCCGGCATCGAGGTGGAGCAGCGCGTGCGCATCCCCGAGCAGCTCGTTCCGCCGGATGCGCACGTCGAGATGGATGCGAAGATCGCGGCCGGCTATTTCCGCGGGCTGGAGTGAGCGCAGAGGCTGCCTCCAGCGCCGTCGCCGAGCTGCGCCGGCCGGCCACCATTCGCGAGCGCTGCGCGAACATCCTGCAAGCCGGCCTTGCCGGCGGGCTGGCGCACTTTCGAGTCGAGCCGAATCGCCTGCCCGAGGTCGCCGAATTCGTCGCCGCTGTGACGCGCCGCCGCTATCCGGACCTCGCGATTCCGTTTCACAGCCGCTGGCGCCATCTGGACGCTGGCGGCGTCGGCCGCACGGCCGAGCTTCGGGCCGCGCTCCGCGACGCGTCCGCCGACGAGCGGGCACGCGCGAGCCTCGACCTGATCGTCACGAGCGTGTTGCTCGACGCAGGCGCGGGCGAGACGTGGCGCTTTCGCGAGTCGCAGACCGGCCAGACGTTCGCACGCTCCGAGGGCCTCGCGGTGGCGAGCTTTCGGATGTTCGAAGCCGGGCTGTTCTCGAGCGATCGGTCGCGTCCATGGCGCGCGGACGCCCGCGCGTTGATGGCGCTCGACGAGAGCCGGATGGCCCGCGCCTTTCAGGCGTCGCCGACGAATCCTCTCGCCGGCCTCGACGGGCGGGTGCAGTTGCTCAAGCGGCTCGGCCGTGCCATGAGAGCGGCACCGCAGCTCTTCGGATCGGAGCACCCGCGAATCGGCAATCTCGTCGACGCGCTGCGCGTGCGGGCCAAGCGCGGTCGTCTCGACGCGGCCGCGGTGGTCGAGGTCGTGCTCGAAGCGCTGGAGGACATCTGGCCCCAGCGGCTCGAGCTGGACGGCACGAATCTCGGCGATGTGTGGCGCCATCCCGCGGCGGGCGGCCGCGGCGCCTCGTCAGGCCTCGTTCCGCTGCACAAGCTCTCGCAGTGGCTGAGTTACTCGCTGGTCGAGCCGCTCGAGGATGCTGGCATGTGCGTCTCGGGCCTCGATGAGTTGACGGGACTGGCCGAATACCGCAACGGTGGTCTGTTCGTCGACCTGGGCGTCCTCATGCCGCGACACGCGGGCGTGACGACCGACACGTATGCGCCCGACTCCGAGCTCGTGGTGGAATGGCGTGCGCTGACGGTCGCCCTTCTCGATCGCCTGGCACCGCTCGTGGCCACGCGTCTGGGGCTGGCGCCGCCCGAGCTGCCGTTGATCAAAATCCTCGAAGGTGGTACCTGGGCGGCAGGGCGTGAGCTGGCCCACGAGCGCCGGGCCGGCGCGCCGCCGATCCGGGTCGTGAGCGACGGCACGCTGTTCTGAGCGGAGGAAATCGCATGTCAAGCCGGGTCCACGTCGTCGATCATCCGCTGGTCCAGCACAAGCTCAGCCTCATGCGCATGAAGAGCACGAGCACGTCGGCGTTCCGCAATCTGCTGGCCGAGGTGAGTCAGCTGCTCGCCTACGAAGTCACGCGTGACTTGCCGACGCATCAGGTCACGGTGGAGACGCCGCTGGCGCGCACGTCGGTTCCCATGCTCGACGGCAAGAAGATCGTGCTGATCTCGATCCTGCGCGCGGGCACAGGCATCCTCGACGGCATCCTTCGTCTGATCCCGAGCGCGCGCGTCGGGCACGTCGGACTCTACCGCGATCCCAAGACGCTCACCGCCGTCGAGTACTACTTCAAGGTGCCGCGTGAGATGAGCGATCGCGATGCGATTGTGGTTGATCCGATGCTGGCCACCGGGAATTCGGCGGTGGCCGCGGTCGAGCGTCTCAAGGAGACGCGGCCGCGGTCGATCAAGTTCGTCTGTCTGTTGACGTGCCCGGAAGGGCTCAAGAACTTCCACACGCACCATCCCGACGTGCCCGTGTATACGGCGGCCATCGACAGCCATCTCGACGAGCATGGCTATATCATCCCCGGCCTCGGCGACGCCGGGGATCGCCTGTACGGAACGAAGTGATGCGGAAGACCACCTGACCGTGTTCGATCTGGTCGTCACCAACGCGGTGTTGCCGGACGGTCGCGACCGGATGACGATCGCGTGCGAGGGCGGCCGCATCGCCTCGGTCGCGCGCGATCTACGCGCCGACTCGCGGCACACTATCGACGCCCAGGGACAGCTGCTCTCACCGCCGTTCGTCGACGCGCACTTCCACATGGACTCGGCGCTGACGTACGGCATGCCGCGGGTCAACCGCTCGGGCACGCTCCTGGAGGGCATCGAGCTGTGGCGCGAGCTCAAACCCTCGCTGGCGCACGCCGCGATCCGCGACCGGGCGCTGGAGCTCTGCCGCTGGTCCGTCGCCCGCGGCACGCTGATTGTTCGCAGCCACGTGGACGTCTGCGATCCCGAGCTGCGCGCGGCGAAGGCGTTGCTCGAAGTCCGCGAGTTCGTGCGCAACGAGATCGATCTGCAGCTGGTCGCGTTTCCGCAGGACGGCTACCTCCGGTGGCCCGAGGCCGAGCGCACGCTGACGGCAGCGCTCGACATGGGCGTCGACGTGGTCGGCGGCATTCCACACTTCGAGCGGACCATGGCGGACGGCGCCGCCTCGATCGAGCGGCTGTGTCGAATCGCGGCCGAGCGGCGGCTGCTGGTCGACATGCACTGCGACGAGAGCGACGATCCCCACTCGCGCCACATCGAAACGCTCGCGCGCGAGACAGTCCGGCAGGGACTGCACGGCCGCGTGACGGGGTCGCATCTCACGGCCATGCATTCGATGGACAACTACTATGTCTCGAAGCTGATTCCGCTGATGCACGAGGCGGGGATCACCGCGGTCGCCAATCCGCTGATCAACATCACGCTGCAGGGCCGGCACGACACGTATCCCAAGCGCCGCGGCATGACGCGCGTGAAAGAGCTGCTCGAGGCGGGCGTGAACGTCGCCTGTGGACACGATTGCGTGATGGATCCGTGGTATCCGCTCGGCACCCACGACATGCTCGACGTCGCGCACATGGGCCTGCACGTCGGACACATGACGGGGCACGCCGAGATGCGCGCGATGTTCGACTGCGTCACCGTCAACGGTGCCCGCGCGCTGCATCGCGAGGGCTACGGCCTCGATCCCGGCTGCTGGGCCGACATGGTGGTGCTGCAAGCCGACAACGCCATCGACGCGATCCGACTTCGACCCGCCCGGCTCGCCGTGATCCGACGTGGCCGCGTGATCGCGGAGACGCCCGGCGTGCGGCCCGTCGTCACGCTGGCCGGGACGACGCAGGAGGTGAGCTTCCGCCCACGCCCTTGACATCGGCGACCGCCGCCGCTATGTAGGCCCCGGAGTCACTCTCCTCGTGCGCAAAAGGGAGGCACCTATGACGCCTACCGCAGCCGCCGAGCTCCGAGCCGACGTCCACAGCATCGAGCCCATTCCAGAGAGGGACAAAGACTCCACCGGCCCCCAGCAGATGTGGATCTGGGCGGGGGCCAACATCGCGCCGATCAACTGGGCCCTCGGCGCGCTCGGCATCGTCCTCAAGCTGGGCCTGATCGAGACCATCGCGGTCATCGTCATCGGCAACATCATCGGCTGCGCGATCTTCGCCGCCTTCACGGTGATGGGCCACAAGACGGGCGTCAATCAGATGGTGCTCTGCCGCTCGGCCTTCGGGCGCCGCGGAGCGTACCTGCCGAGCGCGCTGATGTTTGTCATGACGCTCGGCTGGATCGGCGTGAACACGTACTTCCCCGTCAAGATCGCGGTCGCCATCCTCGGGCAGTTCGGGATCGGGGACACGTGGATCACCAATCTGGTCGTGTGCACCGTCGTGATGGTGCTCCAGGTGCTCATCGGCCTCTACGGCTTCTATGCGATTCGGACCTTCGAGAAGTACACCGTGCCGATCACCGCCGCCATCATGCTGCTGATGAGCATCCTCGCGTGGAGTCGGCCCGGCATCGTCAACTGGGGCCTCACGACGTCACTGCCGCCCGGCGCCCATCTCGCGATGTTGAGCCTGCTCATGACCGCCATCGGGGTGGGCTGGGGAATCTCGTGGGTGACGTGGGCGTCGGATTACTCGCGGTTCGTGCCGCGCACCGTCTCGTCGTCGTCGGTCTTCTGGTACAGCTACGTGGGCATGTTCGTTCCGACGGTCTGGCTCGCGATTCTGGGCGCGACCGTCGCGAGCGTGACGCAAGACACGGATCCCGCGAAGATGGTGAGCGCCGTGTTCGGCGGCGCGATGAGCTTGCTGGTGCTGCTGATGGTGCTGCATGGGCCGATCGCGACGAACATCCTGAACGTCTACTCGGCGGCGCTCGCCGCGCTGAGCATGGGCATTCGCCTCTCGCGAACCGCGATGGCGCTGATCGCGGGCATTGTGGGCTACGTCGTCACGATCTACTTCGTCTTCCAGCCGTCCTTCGCGAAGGCGTTCGACAACTGGATGATCAGCTTGCTGCTGTGGATGAGCCCGTGGGCGGGCGTCGTGCTCGCAGACTTCTTCATCAAACGTCGCGGTCAGATCGACGTCGACCAGCTCTATCGCGAGCCGGAGCGGAGCGCCTACGGCGACATCAACTGGGCCGGGATCGTGGCGTTCGTCGCCGGCCTGATCGCCGGCTGGAGCGTCGAAGACGGCCTCGTCGGCGCGCTGCAAGGGCCGATCTCCACGAAGCTCCTCGGTGGTGCGGATCTGAGCTGGCTGGTCGGGATCGTCGTCGGGGGCGGACTCTATCTGGCCCTGAGTCGCCAGACGGCCGCCGCCACCGTGCCGGGCGCCGCGCGCGGATAACGAGCGAGCGGCGGTTTCGGTCCGCGGCGATTTTAACCGGCGCCGCCCGCTGGTGGCGCGCGCACAAGACGCGTCACCGCCAGACGGACGAGCGCCGGTGATGTCGCCGGAGTAAAGCTACTTCTTCTCCATCTGCAGGTCGTTCGTCACCCCGGTCACGCCGGTGACGCTACGCGCGATTTGTTCCGCCCGGGCTCGATCCGCTGCGCTACCGACGATGCCGGTCAGCGCGACGTTGCCCCTGACGGTGGTGACGCTGACGCTGGTCAGCGTCGACGTCGTGTCGGCCGCCAGCTTTCGCTTCACGTCGCTCGTGATCTTCGTATCGTCCATATTCTGACCGAAGGATTCTCCAGTGGTCGAGCGGCACCCTGAGCCGAGCGCTAACACGACGGCGAGCACGAGAACGGACAGCCACGTCTGCATTGCACACCCTCCTCTCACCACGCTGCCCGCGTGAGCGAGAGACTCATGCTGAGCCAGCGGGCATGCTGCGGACAGTGCTGAACGGCGAGGCCCGAGCGCCTGATGGCTCTGTGTCTTCCTCGGAGGACTCGGCACAATCCTCCTCGTCGTCGTGCTCACACTGCCATTCAGCACGCACATCGGGCAAGGCTGGTGGGATGCGTATTCGGGCTATTCAGGCGTAGTCATCGACAAAGGATCGGAGTTTCGCTCAGGGCCACAGGTTCAAGAAATACGTCGGCCACGATGGCTATGCGTTCACGCGAGTCGGAACATTCGTCGTTCTTGCCGAGGCGGAACGAATCAAGGCGCAGAAGCGCTCGCTCGCTAGGTCGCGGCCGCTTACCTCGCCGTCCGCAGCACCAGGTTGGCGTGCTGATCGACCGTCGCTTCCCAGCCTGGATGCACGAGGGTGCTCGCGTCATGTCCTTCGATGATGGCCGGTCCGGTGATGACGTTGCCGCCCAGCAGCGTTGCGCGATCGAACACGCTCGTCTTTCGCCAGCCTCCGATCTCGGCGAACCACACCTCGCGTCTGCCGTTGAGCGCGCCATCGGGATGTCGCGAGCCCTCGCGGAGGGGAACCCGGCGTGGGCGCGGAGTCATACCGATCGCCGCGAGGCGAACGTTGACGAGCTCCACGGTGTCCTCCGGCGCGGCGTACCCGTAGGCGCGCTCGTGGGCCGCGTCGAACTCCGCGCGTAATCGCGCGACATCCGCAGCGGTGAGCGTGCCCGGCGGCACGGTGATCGACAGCTCGAACGACTGCCCGTGATAGCGCAGATCCACGCTGCGCAGCGTGCGACGATCACTCACCGGGACGCCGTCGCGGTCCAGGCGCGCCTCGCCTTCCGCGACGAAGTCGGCGAACAACGCCTCGAGCGCGGCCGGCGTCAGCGTGTCGAGCCGCATGCGACGCGTCGTGACGAACTCGTGGCGGAGATCCGTCATCAGCATGCCGACGGCGGAGGCGATGCCGGGATTCGGCGGAACCAGGACGGTCGGAATCCCGAGCTCGCGCGCCAGCGCGTTGGCATGCAGCGGCCCGGCGCCGCCGAAGGCGACCAGCACGAAGTCACGCGGATCGTAGCCGCGCTGCACCGAGACCAGGCGCATCGCGCCGATCATGTGAGCGTTGGCGATCTCCACGATGCCGGCCGCGGCGGCGACCGGATCGAGCGCCAGCGGCGCGGCGACACGGTCGGCGATCGTCCGACGCGCGGCCTCGGCATCCAGCGTCATCTCGCCGCCGAGGAAGAACGCCGGGTTCAGGCGTCCGAGAACGAGGTTGGCGTCGGTGATCGTCGGCGTTCCGCCGCCTCGGCCATAGCAGGCGGGACCGGGCCGGGCGCCGGCGCTGCGCGGCCCCACGCGCAGCGCGCCGCCCGCATCGATCCACGCCTCGCTGCCGCCGCCGGCGCCGACCTCGACGAGATCGATCACCGGCGTGCGAATCGGATAGCCGCCGCCGCGGCCCTCACCGAGCGGGGTCACCGATTGCGCGCCGACTTCGATCTCGGTCGACAGTCGGAGCTGTCCATCCTGGATGAGGCCCACCTTCGCCGTCGTGCCGCCCATGTCGAACGACATCACATTGCGGTGACCGTACGGAGCCGCGATGGCGCCGGCGGCGATGACACCGGCGGCCGGCCCCGACTCCACCATATAAACGGGACGCGCCTTGGCCGAGGCGGACGTCATCACGCCGCCGTTGGACTGCATGACATAGAACGGTGCCGCCGCGCCGAGCGCGTGCAGCCGCGACTCGAGCGCGTCGACGTAGCGCGAGACGATCGGCATCACGCCTGCGTTGACCGCCGCGGTGCTGGCGCGCAGGTACTCGCGGAACTCCGGGCAGACGTCGGACGACACGGACAGATACGCGCCCGGCATTTCCTCGCGGAGCACGGCGGCGACCGCGCGCTCGTGAGCGGGATTCAGGTAGGAGTGCAGGAGGCACACGACGACGGCCTCCACGCCTTCGTCCCGAAGCCGCCGCGAAGCACGGCGGACTTCTTCCACGTCGAGCGGGGTCAGCACACGCCCTTCGTGATCGAGACGCTCGCTGACCTCGAGGCTGAAGCGTCGCGGAACCAGCGGCATCGGTTTCTGCAGGTGCACGTCGTAAAGTCGCGAGCGGATCTGACGGCCGATCTCCAGGATGTCGCGAAAGCCTCGGGTCACCAGCATGCCGACCCGCGCCGTCTTGCCCTCGATGATCGCGTTCGTCGCGACCGTCGTGGCGTGAACGACAGCCGCCACGTCGCGACCCGTGGCGTGACACTCCACGAGACCGCGCTCGAGCGCGGTCATGAATCCCTTCGCCGGGTCTTCCGGTGTCGTCAGGACCTTGACGACGCGTATCGCGCCGGTCTCGCCGTCGACGAGCGCCGCGTCGGTGAACGTGCCGCCGATGTCGATGCCGATCCGCAGCGCGCGCATTACGTCCGCCTCGCGCGTTCGGCCGCGGTCGCGGCGGCATCCGCCGCGTGCGTTGCAGGGTCGACCACCACGCCGTACACCGCGCGAGCGCGCTCGACGGAGATCTTGCCCAGCGCGACGTCGAGCGCGACACGCTCGGCGGGTCGTTCGAGTGCCGACTGCGTGCCGCCGCCGCCGGGCGTCTGCACGCTGACCACATCGTCGGGCCCGAGCTGGAACGTGATCTTGGATGGCAGCTCACGCGCGCGCGGCGTGTCGGGGTTCAGGATGTACTTCGCGGCGCGTGCCGCCTCGCCGCCGAACAATCCCCACGGGGCGAAGCGCGCTTTGTCCGACAGGATCGAGAAGCTCGGTGCGTGACCGGGGAACATGTAGTCGCGACGCACGCCGAGTCCGCCGCGGTGGCGGCCGCCGCCCTCGGAGTTTTCGATGAGCTCGTAGCGGAGAATGCGCACGGGATAGTTCGCCTCGGTCTCCTCCACCGGCGCATTCTCGGTGTTCTGGAAGTGCGCCTGCACGGCGTCCATGCCGTCGGTGGTGAGCGTGGCGCCGTACCCGCCCGCAATGGTCTCGTAGTAGGTGAAGTACTCACTGGTTGCCGGATTCATGCCGCCGAACGCGATGTTGCAGACGCAGCCCTTCGTGCCGGCCACGACGCGGTCGGGCAGCGCCGGCGCCAGTGCGCGGAACAGCAGGTCGCAGAGCTGCATCGCGATCTCCCATCCCGCGGCGACCGCTGCGGGATGCTGCGCATGCACGACCGAGCCGGGACGGCTGCGAATGTCGATCATTCGATAGAAGCCGTCGTTGACCGGGATGTCGGGGTCGATGAGGCACTTGAGCACGTACACGACGCCCGAATAGGTCTGCGAGGACGTCGCATTGGTCGGCGACTTACGCTGCTCGTCGCAGCTCGTGAGATCGACGGACACGCGCCCGCGCTCGATCGTGACGGTCGCCGCCAGCTTGACGGGCTCGTCGGTGACGCCGTCGCTGTCCATCAACATTTCGGCAGAGAAGCGGCCGTCGGGAAACTCGGCGAACGCCGCCCGAGTACGCCGTTCGGTATAGCTCAGCAGCTCCTCGAGATAGTGCCTCAGCGTCGCAGCGCCGTGCTGCACCACCAGCGCTTCGATCCGCTGCGCGCCCAGCCGATTGGCGGCCGTCTGAGCCCGGAAGTCGCCGGAGATTTCCCGCGTGCCGCGGAAGTTGGAGCGAATCAGCGCGAAGATGTCGGGATCGATCTGGCCGCCCTTCACGAAGCGCACCGGCGGGATGACGAGCCCTTCCTGATAGATCTCGCTCGAGACCCCGATGCTGCCCGGCGCGCCGCCGCCGACGTCCACGTGGTGGGCGATGTTGGCCACGTAGCCGAGCAGCTCGCCCTGATGGAACACCGGCGTGATCAGCGTGATGTCATTGAGGTGCACGCCGCCCAGGTACGGATCGTTGATGAGGATGCCGTCGCCCGGCGCGAGCTTGTCCGCGCCGTACGTGCGGATCGCGCGCGGCACGATGTGAGCGAGCGAGCCCAGGTGCGACGGTTGGGCGAACGCCTGCGCGATCGTGCGCAGATCGCGGTCGAAGAAGGCGCAGGAAAAGTCGCCGCGCGTCTTGATGTTGGTGGAGTAGGCGGCGCGCCGCAGCGTGGCCCCCATCTCTTCGGTGATGGCGAGCAGTGCGTTGCGAATGACCTCGAAGCGGACGGGATCGACGTCAGTGGCGAGCGCGCGACCGGATGGAGCGGGCGATGTCGTCATGGGTGAGCGCGATCTTACCCTATGATTTGATAGCATAGCGGCCCACTGGAGGTCGCCATGCCACGCATCTCACTTCGACTCGTTACGCTCGCACTACTCGCTGTGGCTATTCTCGCCGCGTCGCGGACGGCGCCGGCTCAATCGAAGGTCACCGAGGTCCTCATCGGCTCGGTGCTGCCGCTCACCGGCAACTTCGCCAGCCTCGGACAGCAGTATCTCTGGTCCGCGCAGACGGCGGAGGACATCGTCAACAACGACTACGACATCCAGGTGCCGCTGGGACCGGGCAAAGGGTTCCCAGGGCTCGGCGGCGCCACCATGAAGATGATCGTGCGCGACGACCAGAGCCGCGGCGAGCAGGCGCGGACGATCGTCGAGCAGCTGATCTCAGTGAACAAGGTCCACTGGATCAACGGCGAGGGCACGAGCGGGATCACGTCGCTGATCCAGCCCGTCGTCGAGAGCGCCGGCATCCCGATGTCATGCCATCCGTGCGCGTCGCCGACGCTGACGGAAAAGGGTCTCAAGTGGTTTTTCCGCACGGGGCCGAACGACAAGACGATGGTGGCCAGCGTGTTCTCGTTCCTGAAGGAATGGCCGGACAAGGGCGGGCCGAAGGACCTCAAAACGATCGCGCTGTTCACCTGCGACAACCTGTTCTGCCAGGACAACCGCAAGGTCGCCACCGACCTGGCGCCGAAGGCCGGCTTCAAGATCGTGCTCGA
>DAIRVP010000144.1:0-14173 GCA_036802765.1 Candidatus Rokuibacteriota bacterium | reverse complement strand
GCCGCCCGGCGAGCTCACCATGTCCTTGAGCGCGCCCGGGTGCATCCCGGTCTCCGCGAGTAGCTTGGCGGCGCCGAGCACGGTCTGGGTGGCGAGCGTCATCGCCGTCGCGCGGTCGAGGCCCATCTTCACGCCGCCGTCCGCGAGCGCCTCGATGACGAGCGCGACGTACGCGGGGCCCGATCCCGAGAGGCCGGTCACCGCGTCCATCTGCTCCTCGTCGAGGACGACGACGCGGCCGACCGCAGCGAAAATCTCCTGCGCCGTCTCCAGATCGTCCTGCGCGAGCCCCGGCGTCCTTGCGATGGCCGTCACGCCCTGCAGCACCAGCGCCGGGGTGTTGGGCATCACGCGGATCAGCCGCGGATAGGCGCCGACGACCGACGTGATCGTCGCCGTCGACACACCGGCGGCGAGCGAGATCAGCAGCGGATGGCTCGTGAGCGCGGGCTTGGCCTCGCGCAGCACGGCCGCCATGATCTGCGGCTTCACCGCAAGAATCACGACGTCGACGTCCTTCACCAGCGACGCATTGCCGGCCGCCGCGTGCAGCCCGTATTGATCGGCGAGCTGGCGCACGCGATCGGCCCGAACGTCGGCGATGAGGATCTTGTCGGCGGGGACGACATTGGACTCGACGAGGCCACGGATGAGCGCCTCGCCCATGTTGCCGGCGCCGACGAAGCCGACCTTCTTGCCCTTGACGCTCACACCGGCCGTCCGTACGGCGATCCCGTCGGCGGTATCTCGGGAATGCGCGGTGGGCGCGGACCGAAGATTGCGGTCCCGACGCGCACCATGGTGGCGCCCTCTTCGACGGCAACCTCGAAGTCGCCGCTCATCCCCATCGAGAGATCGGCGAGGCCGTGCCGCTCGGCAAGCTTGCGCAGCGCGCGGAACCACCCGCGCGCGTCTTCGGGACGCTCGACGGCGGGCGGAATCGTCATCAGTCCCCGCACCCGGAGCCCGGCGAGCGAGGTGAGCGCCTCCACCGCCGTCTCCACCGCCTCGGGGGGCCAGCCCCCCTTCGACGGCTCGACGGCCACGTTGACCTGGACGAACGCGTCCACGGGCCGGCCGCGCGCGCGGGCGCGGCGGTCGAGCTCGCGCGCCAGGTCGATGCGGTCGACGGAGTGCACGACGTCGAAGAGCTCGAGCGCGTCGCGGACTTTGTTGGTCTGCAGATGGCCGACGAGATGCCACGCCGCCGCCCGTCCCAGCTCCGCGACTTTGCCGCGCGCCTCCTGCACACGGTTTTCACCGAGCGCGGTGAGACCCGCCGCCAGCGCAGCGCGGATGCGCCCGACGTCGACGGTCTTCGACACGCCGACGAGCAGCACGTCCTCGGGCCGGCGACCGGCCCGTTCCGCGGCGCGCGCGATACGCTCGCGGACACGCTCGAGATTGCTGCGAATGTCCTGCTGCATGTCCAGCACCGGCGATTCTAGCACGCGCTTCTGCTATCCTCGGAGGGCATGCCGGCGCTGAGCGACCTCGCGCTGACGATCCAATCGCGGTATCCCTTCATCGCCGTCGAGACCTCCGAAGAGGACCGTCTGGAGCGGACGCTGGCACAGGTCGCCGGCGATCTCCGCGTGCCGTTCTTCGTGTGGACGGTGACGAGCGGCCTGCATCGCTATGGGTTGCCGAACGCGATCTACGACAGCCAGCAGCCGCTGAAGGGCCTCAACAACGTCGCCGCCATGACCGGCGAGGCCATCTTTCTGATGAAAGACCTCCACCGCTACCTGGCCGATGCCGCGGTGGTGCGCAAGTGCCTCGACCTCGCCCCCGCCTTCGGTCACGATCGCCGCGTCATCGTGCTCTCCGCGGTCAAAGTGGAGCTGCCGGCCGAGCTCGAGCCCCTCACGGCGCGCCTCACGCTGGCGCTGCCGGATGCCGACGAGCTCAAGAGCGTCGTCAAGCGCGTCGTCGCCGAGTGCTCCCGCGAGCACCCGGTGTCGATGGGACTCTCGAGCGCGGACCTCGATCGGCTCGTCGATCGCCTGCGCGGGTTCACCGCGTTCGAGGCCGAGCGCGCGGTCACCCGAGCGATCCTGCGCGACAACACGCTGGACGCCAAAGACGTCGACTTCATCGTCGAGCTCAAGAAGGAGATGTTGCGCAAGGACGGCGTGCTCGAGTACGTCTCGCCGGAGGAGAACCTCGCCGAAGTGGGCGGCTTCAAGCACCTCAAGGCCTGGCTGGAGAAGCGAAAGAAGGCGTTCACGCCGGAGGCTAAAACGTATGGACTCGAGCCCAGCCGCGGCATCCTGCTGCTCGGCGTGCAGGGATCCGGCAAGACGCTCGTGGCGCGCGCCATCGCGCGGGAGTGGGGACTGCCGCTGCTCAAGATGGAACCCGCGCGCCTCTATGACAAGTACATCGGCGAGACCGAGAAGAGTCTCGACCGGGCGCTGCGTATGGCCGAACAGATGGCGCCCTGCGTGCTGATGATCGACGAGCTGGAAAAAGGCCTGTCCTACAACGCTGGCGGTGACGCCGACGCCGGGCTGTCCAAGCGGGTGTTCGGCCGTCTGCTCGCGTGGCTGCAGGACCGCAAGGCGCCCGTCTTCGTGGTCGCCACGTCGAACGATATCGGGCAGCTGCCGCCCGAGCTGACGCGAAAGGGCCGCTTCGACGAGATCTTTTTCGTCGACCTGCCCGACGCGGACGAGCGCCGCGAGATCTTCGCGATCCATCTGCGCAAGCGCAAGCGCGACCCGCGGCTGTTCGACCTGCCCGCGCTCGCGGCCGCCTCGGAGGGGTTCAGCGGCGCCGAGATCGAGCAGGCCGTGGTCGCGGCGCTCTACACCGCGTTCTCACGTGGCGTCGAAGTCACCTCCGCCATCATCGTCGAAGAGTTGAAGGCGACGAAGCCGCTGTCGGTCACGCGCGCCGAGAGCGTCGAGGCGTTGCGTGAGTGGGCGCGCGATCGGACGGTGATGGCGAGCTAGCGGGAAATCGAGGACCGCTACGGCAGCGCGGCGAGGGTCACGAGTCGTCCGCGGTTGCCCTTGCGATACGAATAGAGCAGCTCCGGGTGACACGCGGTGCAAAGCCGCGGGTTCTCGATGCGCCCGGGATCGACGCCGGCTTCGATCAGGAGCTCCTCGTTCGCGGTCCACAGATCGAGCATCGCTCGGCCGTTGGCGATCGGACGCGTCCAACGCTCCCAGCGCGCGGCGCCGAAGGCGCGGGTGAACTCGCTCGTCACCGGCTCGCCGACCTCGTAGCAGCACGGCCCGATCGAGGGCGCGATCGCAATGCGCAGTCGCGCGGGCCGCGCGCCGAGCGTCGTGGCGGCATCGACGGCCGCATGTTGCGCGCGCTTCGCGGTCCCGCGCCAGCCGACGTGGGCCAGCGTGAGCGCGCCGGCCTCGTCGTCCCAGAGCGTGATCGCGAGGCAGTCGGCGGTGAAGATCGCCAGCGGCACGCCGCGCGTGGCCGTGGACAGCACGTCTACTGCACCGGCGACGCCGCCGCGGGTCAGTCCGTGCGCGACGTCGGCGCCGTGGACCTGGCGAGCGTAGGCGACGCGCGTGAGATCGAGGCCGGCGGCGGCGAGCGTCTCGCGCGCGCGATCGGTGAACGGCGACGTCGGCTGGGACGGCGACGTGACGCCGGGACAATGACGCGTGGTGCTGGCGTGCGGCAGTCCCGCCGCGGCCAGCGCAGCAAACGTGAAGTAGCGGGGCGGCTCCCCATGTGCGGTAAGCCGCCCCGACGCAACGCTGCTCACACGACCATGGTAATCAATCCGCGCTCCGGCGCAGGAACGTCGGCACGTCGTAGTCGTGCTCCTGGTCCAGCGGACCATCGCTCTCGGCACGCGCCTCGCCGAAGCGCCGGCGCCACGTGGGCGGCGGCGTCCCTGCGGCCGACGTGCCGCCGGTGGAGGGCCGCGGCGGACGCGGCAGGTCGACGACCTTGCCTGCCGGCTCGAGCTGCGACTTCTTCTCCGAGAAGCCGGTCGCAATGACCGTCATCCGGACCTCGTCTTCCAGCGTCGGGTCCAGCACGGCGCCGAAGATGATGTTGGCGTCCTCGTGCGCGGCCTCGTGCACGATGCGCGCGCCCTCCTCGATCTCGTGGATCGCGAGGTCCATGCCGCCGGTGAAGTTGATGAGGATGCCTTTCGCGCCCTGGATCGAGGTGTCGTCCAGCAGGGGGCTCGCCACCGCCTTCTGCGCGGCGTCGAGCGCGCGGTTCGCCCCACGCCCCACGCCTGTGCCCATCATCGCCATCCCCATCCCCGACATGATCGTGCGGACGTCGGCGAAGTCGAGATTGACGAGGCCGGGCACGAGGATGAGGTCGGAGATTCCCTGCACCGCCTGCTGCAGCACGGTGTCGGCGACACGGAACGCGTCGATCAGCGGCGTCCCGCGATCGACGACGGACAGCAGACGCTGGTTCGGGATCGTAATGAGCGTGTCGACGACGCCGCGCAGGGCGTCGAGGCCGGCCTCGGCCTGCAGCATGCGCTTGCGTCCCTCGAAGGTGAACGGTTTGGTGACGACGGCCACGGTGAGGATCCCCAGGTCGCGCGCGAGTGAGGCCACGACCGGCGCCGAGCCGGTGCCAGTGCCGCCGCCGAGGCCCGCGGTGATGAACACCATGTCGGCGCCCTCGAGCAGCCGCGTGATGGTCTCCGGATCCTCGAGCGCCGCGTTGCGTCCGACGTCGGGATTCGAGCCGGCGCCGAGCCCCTGTGTGAGCTTCGCGCCGAGCTGCACACGTACGGGCGCCGGTGAGTCGCGCAGCGCCTGCATGTCGGTGTTGGCCACGATGAATTCCACGCCCGTGAACTGCGCGGCCATCATGCGGCTCACCGCGTTGCCACCACCGCCGCCGAGTCCGATGACCTTGATCTTCGCCGCCTGCGGCACGTCGTCGAGCTCGAACAGCGGCCGCCGTGCGCGATCTCGCTCCATCCGCTCCTCCTTGTGCCCGCGGGCTGCGGCCCGCGGATGTCGTATGCCCTCGCTCCCGATGATCGCCGTCGTGAACAGCGGCGGCTGTTCGCCGCCGCGCGAGCGGCTTTCCTTAGAGGATTTCACTGAGCCACCCCAGCAGCCGCCGCGCCCAGCGGCCGAGATTTGCGCCCGGCGTCTCCGTCCACGTGGTGAGCGGCGGCTGCCGCCGCGCGCCGTAGAGCGCCAGCCCGACCGCGGTCGAGTACATCGGGCTCTTCACCACTTGAGCCAAACCGCCGACATCGCCGGGGATGCCGCGGCGCACGGGCTGGTCGAACACCGACTCGGCCAGCTCGGGAACACCCTGCATGATCGAGCTGCCGCCGGTCACGACCACGCCGGCCGTGGCGGCGTCCTGGAACCCCGCGCGTGACAGCTCGCGCGCGACGAGCGTGAAGATCTCCTCGACACGCGGCTGGATGATCTCGGAGAGCACCTGGCGCGAAAGCTGGCGCGGCTTGCGCCCGCCGACCGACGGCACGTCGACTGTCTCCTCCGCCGGCACCAGCGCGGTGAGCGCGCAGCCGTGGCGCTTCTTGAGCGCCTCCGCGTCGGCCATCGGCGTGCGCAGCCCGACGGCGATGTCGTTGCTGATGTGATCGCCGCCGAGCGGCAGGATCGCCGTGTGCCAGACGGCGCCGTCGCGCAGCAACGCCAGATCGGTCGTGCCGCCGCCGATATCGATGACGAGGACGCCGAGCTCCTTCTCGTCGGGATAGAGCACGGCCTCCGCGGACGCGATCGGCTCGAGCACGACGTCGTGCACGGTGAGTCCCGCGCGGTTCACGGAGCGAATCACGTTCTGCACGGAGCTGATGGCGGCGGTGACCACGTGCACCTCGACCTCGAGCCGCACGCCCGACATCCCGAGCGGCTCGCGCACGCCGTCGGCGTCGTCGATCGCGAACGCCTGCGGCAGCACGTGCAGGATCTCGCGATCCTGCGAGATGTTGATCGCGCGCGCGGCGTCGACGGCGCGGTCGACGTCGGTCTGGCTGACCTCGCGATCCTTGCCGGACACCGCCACGACACCGCGGCTGTTGACTGAGCGGATGTGGCCGCCGGCCACGCCCGCGTACACCGCCGAGACCTCGGCTCCGGCCATCCGCTCCGCCTCGCCGATCGCCTGGCGAATCGCTTCCACCGTCGAGTCGATGTTGACGACGACCCCGCGGCGCAGGCCTCGTGAGGGCGCCGCGCCGAGGCCCACGACGTCGAGACCGCCGCCCGAACGCGGCGCGGCGATGACGGCGCAGACTTTGGTGGTGCCGACGTCCAGACCGACGATGAGCTCCGGCGTCTTCGTGCGCCTCACCGGGAGGCGCCCCGTCGAAGCACGACCTGGTCCTTGAATCGCAGGTCGACGCCGCTCACGTCCTGCGTCGCCACCTGGGCGAGCACGCCCTCCAGCCGCGCGAGGCGTTCGTCCCAGTCCTCCGCCCCCAGCCGTACTTCGACGCCGTCGACCGTATAGAGGACCGGCCCCTCCGGGCGGCTCATGTCGATCTCCGAAATCTCGGAGGCCAGCGTGGTGCCCGAGCGCAGCAGCGTGCGGATCAGCGTGACCGCGGCGCGCGCCTTGGGCCCCGGCGCGGTGCGCATCGTCGCGAGCTCCTCCTCGGTGAGCCCGCTGATCACGGGCGCGCCCGGAGAAACCGCGCGGCGCTCTTCGCCGAGCACGTGGCCGTCCTCGTCCATCCAGTGCAGGCGGGCGGCGTGCACGAGCGTGAACGGGCGTCGCTCCTCCACGACGATCGTCACGCGGTTCGGCAGCTCTCGGACGACGTCGGCGCGGCGGATTTCCGGCAGTGAGCCCACTCGCGCGGCGACCGCGCCGCTGTCGAGCGTCCAAAGATTCGCGCCCGGCGCGATCGCGGCCGCGGCCAGGATCCGCGGCACCGGCACCCGCGACGCGCCCCGCACCTCCACGGCCACGACGGCGAACCGCGGCGACGTGACGACCCAGCGCGCGCCGGCCAGCACGAGCCCAAGACCGCCGACGAGGACCGCGACGATCGCCGCGCGGCGTGTGAGGCGCGCCAGCGCGCGGGCGCGCCGGCGTGCGGTGCTGACGCGCTGTCGCGCGACGAGCGGCGTGCGCTCGCCGAGATCGGCGAGCGAGGCAGCTCCCCGCGGCGAGAGCAGCCCTCGTCTACTCACCGAGGACGCGGATCTCGGTCTCGAGCGCGATCCCGAAATGGCTGTGGACGCGCTCGCGCGTGAGCTCCATGAGACTCAGGATGTCGACGGCCCCAGCGCCGCCACGATTGACGATGAAGTTGCTGTGCTTGGACGAGATCTCGGCGCCGTTGATGCGCTTGCCGCGCAGCCCCGCCTTCTCGATCAGCCGCGAGGCGAGATCGCCCGCAGGGTTTTTCCAGACGAAGCCGGCGGACGCCAGCGCCAGCGGCTGGGTCGCCTTTTTCTGCTTGAGGCGCGCCCGGATTTCCTTCTGGATCTCGGGCAGCGGCCGCCGATGCAGCTGCAGGCGGCAGCCGATGAGCACGGCGCTCGCCGGCAGGTGGAAGGCTCGATAGCCGAACGCGCCCGAGGGCTTGAACTCGCCGAGCGTGCCGTCGGGGTGCAGGTAATACACCGCGCTGACGAAATCGCCGATGCCGCCGTCGGCGGTGCGCGCGTTCATCGCGAGCGCCCCGCCGATGGTGGCGGGAATGCCGACCAGGCTTTCGATGCCGCCCAGGTTGAGCGCGGCCGCCTCGCGAATCAGCGCCGACAGCGACACGCCGGCGCCCGCCAGCGCCTCCTCGCCGTGGAACTCGGCGCGACCCAGGCAGCCCTCGAGCTTGAGGACCACGCCGCGCACGCCGCGGTCGCGCACGAGCAGGTTGTTGCCGCCGCCGACGACGGCGACGGGCAGCTGCTCGCGCTCGGCGAACATCAGCGCGTGGCGGATGTCCTCGACGTCCTGCGGCACGATGAAGATGTCCGCGGGACCGCCGATGCGTAGTGAGGTGTGGAAGCTCAGCGGCTCTTTGAACCGCACTTCCCCTCGGATCTCTCCTAACATTGCGGCCTCCGTTCCTGCGAACCGGTTTCGAGCCGACGAAGGATCGCGGGTCCCAGCTGGCTCACGTCCCCAGCGCCGAGCGTCAGGACGATGTCGCCGGGACGCGCGATGCGGGACACGTGATCGACGATGCGGTCGCGGTCGCCGCCGAGATAAATCACGTTGCGATGGCCGTGAGCGCGGATGCCCTCGGCGAGCTCGGCGCCACCGACGCCGTCGATGGGCGTCTCGCCGGCCCCATAGATGTCCATCACCACGAGCACGTCGGCCTGGTTGAAGGCGGTGAGGAATTCGTCGAATAAGAGCTGCGTGCGCGTATAGCGATGCGGCTGGAACACGGTGACGACGCGGCAGTCGAATCCCGCCTTGGCGGCGGCCAGGGTCGCGCGAATCTCGACCGGATGGTGGCCGTAGTCGTCGACGACGGTGACGCGATCGACGATGCCGCGCACCTGGAAGCGGCGCTGAACGCCGGCGAAGCCCGCCAGCGCTTTCTGAATGGTCACGAACGGAATCTCGAGGTCGAGGCCGACGCCGATCGCGGCCAGCGCGTTGAGCACGTTGTGACGGCCGGGAATCGCGAGCGTGCACTCACCGAGCAGCGCGCCGTGGCCATGGACCTCGAAGCGGCTCGTCAGGCCGGTCAGCCGCACGCGCCGCGCGACGAGGTCCGCGCTCGACTCGAGGCCATAAGTCACCACGCGCTTGTCGATGCGCGGGATGAGCCGTTGGATGTTCGGCTCATCGAGGCACAGCACGGCCGCGCCGTAGAACGGCACCTTGGCCACGAACGTGGTGAAGGCGTCCTGGATCGCTTCGAGCGTGCCGTAGTGATCGAGATGCTCCGCATCGATGGTCGTCACCACGGCGATCGTCGGCGCGAGCTTCAGGAACGAGCCGTCCGACTCGTCGGCCTCGGCGACGAGGAAATCGCCCTGCCCGAGCCGCACGTTGCTGCCGAGGCTCGTCACGCGCCCGCCCACGATGATCGTCGGATCGTAGCGCCCCTCGGCGAGCACGGCGCCGATCATCGACGTCGTCGTGGTCTTGCCGTGGGTGCCGGCGACCGCGATGCCGTACTTGAGCCGCATCAGCTCGGCGAGCATCTCCGCGCGCGGGATCACGGGGATGGCGCGCTGGCGCGCGACGCGCAGCTCGGCGTTGTCGCGCGACACCGCCGACGAGTACACGACGACGTGCGCGCCCTCGACGTGCGCGGCGTCGTGGCCGATGAAGACCTTCGCTCCGAGCTGTTCGAGGCGCTCGACGGCGTCGTTGCGCCGCAGATCGGAGCCGGTGACGCGGTAGCCCAGAGTCAACAGGATTTCCGCGATACCCGACATGCCGGCGCCGCCGATCCCGACGAAGTGCATCTGCTGGTAGCGCTTAAACATGGGCGTGCTGACTCACGTTGAGGAGCATGCCCGTCGCGAGCATCGTCATGAGCAGCGCCGACCCGCCGAACGAGATGAACGGCAGCGGCAAGCCCTTCGTGGGCAGGAGACCCGTGACGACGCCGAGGTTCACGAGCGTCTGCGTCGCCAGCAGCACGGTGATGCCGAGCGCGAGATACGCGCCAAACGCGTCGGGCGCGCGCAGCCCCGTGCGCAGGCCGCGCCAGATCAGCACGGCGAAGAGCGCGACGATGGCAGTGGCGCCCACCAGTCCCAGCTCCTCGCCGAGGATGGCGAAGATGAAATCGGTGTGCGATTCCGGCAGATAGAAGAGCTTCTGGCGGCTGCCGCCGATCCCCTGGCCGAGCACCCCGCCGTTGCCGAGCGCGAGCCACGACTGGATGATCTGAAAGCCGCTGCCGCGCGGGTCGCCCCACGGATCCATGAACGCCGTGATTCGCCGCATGCGATACGGCGCCATCCAGATGGCCAGCACGATCAGCGGCAACGCGGGCGCCGCGACCCACGCCAGATGCTTGACCGGGCTGCCGGCGAGATACAGCAGACCGAACGTCAGCACGATCAGCGTCATGCAATTGCCGAGGTCCGGCTGCAGCAGCACCAGCCCGGCCATGAGGCCGCCGACGAGCAGCGGCGGCAGCGCGCCGCTTCGAAAATCGTCCAGGTCACCGCGCTTCTTCGCGAGGAACGCCGCGAGGTAGAGCACGAGCGCGAGCTTCGCCAGCTCCACCGGCTGAAACGACACGGGCCCGAGGCGGATCCAGCGCCGCGTGCCGTTGATCGCCTGGCCGATCGGCGGCACGAGCACGAGCACGAGCAGCACGCCGGCGACGATCAGCGCCGGAATCACGGCCTTCTCGAGCCAGTGATAGTCGCAGCGCAGCGCCATCAGCAACACGCCGGCGCCCAGCAGGCCCCAGAACAGCTGCTTCTTGAGGAAGAAGTACGGATCGTGGAATCGATCGGCGGCCACCACCGCGCTCGCGGAATACACCATCACCACGCCGAACGAGAGCAGCGCGACCGCGGCGCCGAACAGCCAGACGTCGGGCGTGAGCCGTCGCGGCATCAGGCGAGCTCCTCGACGAGCTTTTTGAAGACCTCGCCGCGATGCTCGTAGTTGTTGAACATGTCGAACGACGCGCAGGCGGGCGACAGCAGGACGACGTCGCCGGGCCGCGCCGCCGCGCGCGCCGCCTCGATGGCGCCGGCGAGCGTGTCGGCGGGGGTCACGCCGATGCCACGGGAGGCCAGCGCGGCCGCGATCCGGCGGCCGTCCTCGCCGATGACGACCGCGTGGCCGACACGGCCGCGCGCCGCGTCGGCCAGCGGCGTGAAGTCCTGCCCCTTGCCCTTGCCGCCGGCGATCAGGACGATCCGCTCGTCGAACGATTCGAGCGCCTTGATCGTCGACGCCACGTTCGTGCCCTTGGAGTCGTTGTAGAAGTGCACGCCGGCGATGTCGCGCACGAACTCGATCCGGTGCGACACGGCGCGGAACCGTTCGATCGCGCGGCGGATAGCGCCGATGCCGATACCGGTCCACAGCGCGCACGCCGTGGCCGCAAGCACGTTTTCCACGTTGTGGGCGCCGCGCAGGTGGATCTCGGACAGCGGGCAAATGCGGTCGGCGTGACCATTGAGGCGCGCCACGACCCAGCCGTCGTGGACGAAGACGCCGTGGTCCAGCACCTGCTGGCGGCTGAACCACACGACGTGCGCGCGCGTGCGAGCCGCCAGCGCGCGCGTCGCCTCGTCATCGGCGTTCAGCACGGCGCAGTCCTGGGCGGTCTGATTCATGAAGATGCGCGCCTTCGCGTCCACGTAGCGGGCGAAGCTCCCATGCCGATCGAGGTGATCGGGAGTCACGTTGAGCACCGCCGCCACGCGCGGCCGGAAGGTCTCGATCGTCTCCAGCTGGAACGACGAGACCTCGGCGACGACGAGCCCGGCGGCCGGAAAATCGAGCGCGCGCTCCGCGAGCGGCGTGCCGATGTTGCCGCCGACGAAGACGGCGCGCGGCTGCTCGGCGAGGAGCGCGCCCGTCAGGGCCGTCGTCGTCGTCTTGCCGTTCGTGCCGGTGATCGCGATCGTGTCGGCCTCCATCGCGCGCCACGCCAGCTCGAGCTCGCCGATCACCGGCACCATCCGCGCCCGCGGCGGCGCCAGCTGCTCGCCGTCCATGGGAACGCCCGGGCTGACGACGACCAGATCCACGCCGTCGAACGCGGCGGGACCATCGACGAGCGTCACGCCATCGCGCTGCAGCGCGAGCGCTTCGGGCGGAAGCGACGCCGCGGGCTTGGCGTCGGTGCCGCGCACCTGGGCGCCGGCCGCGGCGAGCAGGCGCGCGGCGGCGATGCCGCTCTTGGCGAGGCCGACCACCGTCGCGCAGCAGCCCGCCAGCGTCGCCAGGTACGCGCGGCCTCTCGTCGCCACTTCCACCTCCTGTGCCAGGGATCTCACGCGGCTAGCGCAACTTCAGCGTGGTGAGCGCCAGCAGGGCGAGCGCGAACGACACGATCCAGAAACGCACCACGATCTTGGGCTCGGGCCAGCCGGTCAATTCGTAATGGTGATGTAACGGCGCCATGCGAAAGACACGGCGCCCCGTGAGCTTGAACGAAGCGACCTGCACGATCACCGAGACCGCTTCCACCACGTAGATGCCGCCGATCAGCGGCAGCAGCAGCTCGGCCTTGGTGAGCACGGCCAGCGTCCCGATCGCCGCGCCGAGCGCGAGCGAGCCCGCATCGCCCATGAACACCTCGGCCGGATGACAGTTGAACCAGAGAAAGCCGATCGCGGCGCCGACGAGTGCCCCACAGAACACCGACAGCTCGCCGGCGCCGCGCACGTTGAGGATCTTGAGATAGTCGGCCGCCCGGAAGTTGCCCGTGAGATACGCGATCACGCCGAAGGCCGCGCCCGCCATCACGATGGGGCCGATGGCGAGGCCGTCCAGACCGTCGGTGAGGTTCACGGCGTTCGACGCGCCGATGATCACCAGCATCGCGAAGAAAAACCACGCGGCGCCGAGGTGCACGAGCCAGCCCTTGAAGAACGGAATCGCCAGCACCGGCTGCCACGCGTCCGCCGGCTGCCAGTACACGATCTGCAGCAGCGCCACCGCCAGGATCACTTGCGCGGCGAGCTTGCCGCGCGCGGGAATCCCGCGCTTCGTGCGCACCTTCGTCCAGTCGTCCCACATCCCGACGAACCCATAACCGGCGATGGCCAGCATCGCCACCCACACGTAGCGGTTGGCCAGATTCGCCCACAGGAACGTCGAGCCGAGGATCGCGCAGAGAATGATGACGCCGCCCATCGTCGGCGTCCCCTTCTTGCTGCTGCGATGGTGTTCCGGCGTGTCCTCGCGCAGCGTCTCCGTGCCGTGCTGCATGCGACGCAGCCGCCGGATGAGCCACGGACCCACGATCAGCGAGATCACCAGCGCCGTGATCAGCGCCATGAACGACCGGAACGTCAGGTACCGGAAGACGTTGAAGACGATGTGGTCTTTCGCCAGCGGGACGAGCAGGTAGTAAAGCATCCTCCATCCTCATCCGGAGGACCGATCAGTCCGGGCCAGACGCGCGACGAGCGCGTCCACCACGCGCTCCATCCGCATGCCCCGCGAGCCTTTGACCAACACGACGTCGCCCGGCGTCAAACGCTTGAGCAGATGGGCGACCGTGTCCTCGAACGTCGCCATGTGATGCGCGTTGGCGAGCCCCGCCCCGCGCGCGGCCTCGACCGTCAGCGCGGTCGCGCGGCCGAGCCCGACGAGCTCGTCGGCGGGCAGCGCGGCCACGAAGCGTCCGACCTCACGGTGTGCCGCGTCGCTGAGCGTGCCGAGCTCCAGCATGTCGCCCAGCACCACGACGGCGCGCCGGCCGGCGCGCCGCGCGGCCAACGTGTCGAGCGCCGCGCGCACCGAGGCGGGGCTGGCGTTGTACGTGTCGTCGAGAATCGTGACCTCGCCGGCGCGTTTCCAGACGCCGCGACCACCGACCGGCCGCGCGGCGGCCAGGCCGCGCGCGATCTCGTCGAGCGGCAGGTCGAGGGCCACGCCCACCGCCGCCGCGGCCAGCGCGTTGGCGACGTTGTGCCGACCCGCGAACGCGATGCTGACCGCCTGACGGCGGCCGCCGACCTCGAGCGTGAACGCGAAGCCGTCGTCGGTGTCCGTGGCGTCGCTCGCGATGCGCACGCCCGCGCCCGCCGCGCGCCCGAACGTCACCACGCGGCCCTTCGCCTCGCGCGCCATCGATGCGACGCGCGCGTCGTCGGCGTTGAGCACCGCGATGCCGGAGGGTGCCAGCGCGCGCACGAGCGCGGCCTTTTCCTCGCGCACGCCCTCGATGCTGCCGAGAAATTCCGTATGGACGGCCGCGACCATCGTGACCACACCTACCGTCGGCTGCGCGATCGCCGACAGCGTCGCGATCTCGCCGGCCTGGTTCGTGCCGATCTCGACGACGGCGGCCCCGTGCTCGGCGCCCAGGCGCAGCAGCGTCAGCGGCAGACCCCACTGGTTGTTGAACGACGACGCGGGCTTCAGCACGTTCCAGCGCGTGGCGAGCACCGCCGCCGTCAGCTCCTTCGCGGTCGTCTTGCCGATCGAGCCCGTGATGCCGACCACCGGCACGCTGAAGCGCGAGCGGTGCCACGCCGCGAGCCGGCCGAGCGACCGCGTCGTGTCTTCGACGAGCACGAGCGGGACGTTGGCCGGCGGCTCGTCGGGCAAC
>DAIRVP010000143.1:0-14202 GCA_036802765.1 Candidatus Rokuibacteriota bacterium | reverse complement strand
TGAACGACGATGGGAATGCGCGCGAGCGCGGCGGCGAGCGCCACCGGCAGCGCGACGAAGCCGCCGGTCGCAAACACGACGCGCGGCTGCAAGCGTCGCAGCAGTCGCCACGCCTGCGCGACGCCCGCGGGCGCGTTGACGAACACGTCCGGCAGGTTCTGCCACGCCAGCGCGCGGCGCAGCTTGCCGGTACGAATCGCGTGATAAGGAATGCCCGCTTGCGGCGCGCGACGCGCCTCGAGTCCGGAGCGGCTGCCGATCCACGCGCACGTCACGCCACGCGCGCGCAGCGTCGCCGCCACGGCGAGCCCGGGCGACGTGTGTCCGCCCGTCCCGCCCCCGGCGATGACGATCAACTGATTTGCCGTCGGGGCGCCTGCGCAGGGCCTCCGGCGCTCGACGGTCGGGCGATCGATCCGCGAGGCCCAGCCAGGGCTCCGGCGCTCGACGGTCGGGCGATCGATCCGCGGGGCCAGCCGCTCAACGGCCGGACGATCAACCGTTATTCCTGGTGTCTTGGTGTCGTTCGATGGCTAGCGCGATGAGGCGCTCGATCAGGTCGCCGTAGGCGAGTCCCGAGGCCTCCCACAGTCGCGCGTACGCGCTCGTCGAGGTGAAGCCGGGGATGGTGTTGATCTCGTTCAGGATCACGCGATCGCCGTCGATGAAAAAGTCCACGCGCGCCATGCCGGAGGCGTCGATGGCGCGGAACGCCGCCACGGCGATCTCGCGCACGCGGGCGGTAAGGGCAGGGCTGATCGGCGCGGGCACGACGATCCGTGCCTGCCCCTCGACGTACTTCGTGGTGTAGTCGTACCACTCCGCGTTGTAGGTGATCTCGCCCGGCAGCGAGGCTTCGGGTGCGTCGTGACCGAGGACGCTCACCTCGACCTCGCGTGGCCGGCTCAACCCGCGCTCGACGACGATTTTGCGGTCGTAACGCGCCGCCTCGTCGAGCGCCGCCGGCAGCGCGTCCGCGCTCGTCACGCGGCTGATGCCGACGCTCGAGCCGAGGTTCGACGGCTTCACGAAGCAAGGAAAGCCCGTGACCTCGCGCACCCGTCGCGCGACCTGCTCGGGCCGCTCGCGCCACTCGCGGCGTAGCACCACCGTGTACTCCACGATCGGCAGGCCGTGGGCGGAGAACACAGCCTTCATCGTGGCCTTGTCCATGCCGACCGCGGAAGCCAGAACGCCGGCGCCGACGTAGGGCACATCCGCCAGCTCGAGCAGCCCCTGAATCGTGCCGTCTTCGCCATACGGGCCGTGCAGCATGATGACGACCACATCGAGACCCGCGCGTAGCTCGGCCGGCATGCCTCCGGCCGGCTCGGTCCGGACGAGGGCCGTTGAGGCGAGCGTGGTGTCGGCGCTCTCGGCGCGATCGGCGAGGGCCTTCTTGGCCGCGCCGGTCGCGTCACCGCTCGGCAACCCGACGCGGGCTTGAGCCGCCAGGGCGCGCAGGGGATCACCGCCGACGACCCACCGACCATCCCGGCCTATTCCGATCGGAACAACGGTGTGGCCCCGTTGCTCCAGTGCGGCGATGACCGAGGCGGCCGAGGCGAGGGAGACTTCGTGCTCGCCCGACCGCCCGCCGAAGATCACGCCCACGCGGAGCGGGGCCATGCCCCGCATTCTAGCAGGCGACGCCGACGGCTCTTAGCGGCTTGAAGACCCCCTGGGAGGAACTTCCTGGATGAAACCGTTTGCCACCAGTCTCTCGTCTTTTTGGGGAATTCCGAAGAGCTTCACCTGGTCGCCGGCCCGCACCGTCTGCCGGGTCCACGGGCTAAGCTTGCTCACATCGACGCGGACGGTCTCGCCGGGGCTCGTCTCGACGACGAACTCGCGGGGCAACACCGCGGTGACCTTGCCCTGGACCTGCCAGAGGTCATCGCCACCGGAAGGCTCAGGCGCGACGGCTATTTGCGGCGCGAGGGCTGGCTGCGCCGCGGCTGGCGGGGGAGTCGCGGACGGTACCGCCGCGGGCGGCACCGACGTAGTCGTTTCCCGCGGCAGCGACGACGGAGGCGGCGCAATCACCGCCGGCGGCGGTACGCTCGGCGTCACGAAACTCAGCGCCGAATCACCCGGTCCCACGACGACGGCGGCGATCTCGTGGGGCTGATTACCCTCGATGCCGATGAGCGAAATCGGGCCGACGATCGCGGCCGTGCTCATCCGTTTCGCCGAGCCGACGTCGGCGTAGTAGACCCGGCCATCCTCACCTCTCACCACGATGAAGGGCTCCGCGGACAGCGACGCAGGCCATTCGAGGCTGCCACGGACCGCGCGCGGGTCGCCCGGGGCGGCCATCGCGGGCGCAGCAATCAGAAGGGCGGTGGCGGTGAGGAGGAAGACTTTCATAAATACCTCCGGGCGCCGGCCTCGCAAGGCGGGTGCCAGCAACTATTAAGAAGGTCGCTGCTGCCCCTCTCGCCAGCGACGCCAGTCGTCTAGCCTGCGGGACAGCTCGGCCTCCAGGCCTCGATCGCTGGGTCGATAGTACCGGCGACCGCGCAGGGTGTCAGGCAGATGCTCCTGATCCACCCGGGCGTCAGGAGCGTCGTGCGCGTACTGGTAGCCCTGGCCATAACCGAGGTTCTTCATCAGTCCCGTTGGCGCATTGCGGATATGCAAGGGGACCGGCTCGGCCGGCGCGGCCTCGACGTCCGCGCGCGCTTCGTTGTAGGCGACGTAAGCCGCGTTCGATTTGGGCGCCAGCGCCAGGTACAGCGTGGCCTGCGCCAGCGCCAACTCACCTTCCGGAGAGCCGAGGAAGTCGTACGCCTCTTTGGCCGCCAGGGTCAGCGTCAGCGCCTGCGGGTCGGCGTTGCCGACGTCCTCCGAGGCGAACCGCACGAGGCGGCGCGCGACGTAGAGTGGATCCTCGCCGGAGTCGAGCATCCGGGTCATCCAGTACAGCGAGGCGTCCGGATCCGAGTCGCGAAGCGACTTGTGCAGCGCGGAGATGAGGTTGTAGTGCTCTTCGCCGCTCTTGTCGTACAGCAGCGTCCGGCGCTGACCCGCCTCGCGAATCGTTGCCGCGGTGATCTCGCCGTTCGGCGCGAGCTGTGCGGCGAGCTCGAGCACGTTCAGCGCCGCGCGCGCGTCACCGTTGGCCAGGCGCGCGATGTGCGCGAGCGCGTCGTCGGCGACGCGAAGGCCCGCGCTGCCAAGGCCACGCTCGCGATCGGCGAGGGCGCGGCGGAGGATCTCCACGACTTCCGGCTCGCCGAGCGGTCGCAGCACGTACACGCGACAACGCGAGAGCAGCGCGCCGTTGACCTCGAATGCAGGATTCTCCGTGGTGGCGCCGATCAAGACGATCGTGCCCTTCTCGACGTGCGGCAGGAACGCATCCTGCTGCGCGCGGTTGAAGCGGTGGATCTCGTCGACGAAGAGGATCGTGCGTTGGCGTCGCCGCGCCCGCTCCGTCTCGGCTTCGGCAACGACCTGACGGATCTCCTTGACGCCCGAGAGCACCGCCGAGAACGCCACGAAGCGGGCTCCGGTCACGTGCGCCATCAGCGAAGCGAGCGTCGTCTTACCGGAGCCCGGCGGTCCCCAGAGGATCATCGAGTGCAGCTCGCCGCGCTCGAGCGCAGTGCGCAGCACGCGCCCGGGGCCGAGCAGGTGGTCCTGGCCGACGACTTCGTCGAGCGTGCGCGGACGCAGCCGGTCCGCCAGCGGTCCCGCCGGCGCGGGGCCTGACGCGCTCGCGGGCTCGGGGAATAGCTCCATGCTATCCGCCGTCGAACCGCGCGCGCAGCAACGCCGGGAGAGCGGTGAGGTCGTCGATCTGGGCGATCGGCGCGATGTTCCAGCGCGCCATCTCGCCGTCGCGCGGACGATAGGCGATGAACGGAATCCCGGCCGCCGCCGCCGCGACACCGTCCACCCAGGAATCGCCGACGACCACGGCGTCGCGCACGCCGGCGAAGCGCGCGGCGATGACACGCCATCCGTCGGCGGACGGCTTCATCTCCGCCATCTCGTCGCGCGTGACCACCAGATCGAGCGCTTCGACAAGCGCGAAGCGATCGAGCGCGACCTGCGTGACCTCGCGCGCATTGTTCGTCCACAAGGCGGTGGCGAAACCCGCCGCCCGCGCGCCCGCGAGCGCTTCTCGCGCGCCAGTCTCGAGCCATGCGGATTCGACGGCGCGGCGCTCGTGGTCGAGCGCGATGTCCCACACCGGCTTGCTCAGGTCGGGCGCATGGTCACGGCACCAGCGCACCAGCTCGCCGACGCGATAGCGCTCGTCGCGCGCGGGAAGCGCGCCGCGGCAGGCTTCGATGTACGCCCGCATGTCGAGCGCCATCGCCGCGAGGTTCAGCGGCGACGACACCAGCGTGTGATCGAGGTCGAACACGCAGACACGCACAGCGGCCTCTATCGCATGCCCGATCCCGGCGTGTACGTCGTGCCGGGCTGCGAGGGCCGGCCCAAGCCGCCGGTGCTGCGAGGGGCTGGTGCAGCGGTTGAGCCGACGGAGGAAGACGAGGAGGTCGCTGGTGCGGTCCCGGGCACGGACGACGGCGTGATCGGATTCGGCGACGAGAACACGCGACCGCCCGCGACGTTGGCGGCGCGCTCGTTGGCGTTACCCGCGGCGCTCTCGGGCGGACGCGGCCGATGGTACGCGAGCACGTCGCCGTAGCCCCACAGTCCGCGGTGCGCACGCCGGGCGTCGGCCTCCAGCGATTGGAAGTACGTTGCGTAACGCGTGTTGACGGTCGCTCGTTCGGCCTCTGCGTATCCCCGGTACAGCAGCGCGGCGTTGACGAACACCCGGTCGACCCACACGTAGGCGAGCAGCCGATCGTGCTCGTCGCGCGGCCTCGCGTCGAACGCGAGACGGACCCATTTGCCGTCGACCAGCTGGCGATTCATCTCCAACACCACGGAGGCGTACGGTTCAGGACCGCGCGTCGGATGCGCGATGAACGGCACGCCCACACCGATGTAGCGAATGGCCTCGACCCGCTGGCCCACGGCCGCATAGATGACGTTGCCATCGACGACGCGTGTCACGTACGCCAGCTCGCCCGTCGGCTGGCCGTGCGCGAGCCCGCTGACCTCGACGGAAATGACGGTCAACAGGGCGATAACGACGATGATGCGCTGCCGCATGAGTCCTCCCAGGGGGCTGCGATCATACCGCGCCGCAGCGACGGGATGAAGCCTCGGCGAGCATGCCGTGCTACGCTGCGTCTAATGAAGCGCTGCGCGCCGCGCATCTCGGCCGGCATCGCGCTCCTGCTCCTGTCCCTCGTGTCGCCAGCCGCGGCCATCGAAGAGGCGGATCGCCTGTGGCTCGTCGGCGAGCGCGCGTTCGCGGACGGCCTGTACGCCGCGTCCCGCCACGCGCTGGAACGGTTCGTCACTGATTACCAGAAGGACAGACGAGCGCCCGAAGCCGTCCTGCTGTTGGGCAAGGCTCGGCTGCAGACCGGCGATCTCGAGGCGGCCCTGGAGGCGTTCAAGCGCGCGGAGACGATGACGCCTGCGCCGGGGCGGCCACAGGAGGCCCGCTTCTGGGAGGCGGAGGCGCTCTTCCGTCTCAAACGGTTTGCCGATGCGCGCTCCGCGTATGACGACGTGCTGCGTGCGGATGCGGCCGGCCCGGTCGCGCCCGAGGCGCTGTACGGACGTTCGTGGAGCGATGTCGAGCTCAAGCGCCCCGAGGCCGCGGTCGCGGGCTTCCGCGAGCTGCTGTCGGCCTTTCCTGATCACGCGCTGGCGCCATCCGCGACGCTGCAGGCCGCGCGCACCCTCGCCGATCAGAAGAAGACCAGCGAGGCCACGGCGCTCCTGACCGACTTCAAGAAGAAGTTTCCGAATTCGCCGCTCGTGCCCGACGCCATGTTCTGGAGCGGCTACCTGAAAACCACGGGCAGCGACCCGCGCAGCGGTGTGGCCGACCTGCGCGCGTTTCTGAGCGCGTATCCCAATCACGCGCAAGCGGCGGCGGCTCGTAAGGCGATCGAGCAGGCCGACACTCAATTGACGCGCAAGACGGCGCTCGATCAGGCCAATGCCGCCTTCAAGCAGAAGAACTGGAAGGCGGCCGTCACCCACGCGACCGCGGCGACCAAGAGCGATGACGACTCCGTGCGGTCGGAGGCGTGGCTGCTCATCGGCGAATCCGAGCTCAAGCAGAAACGATTCGCTCCCGCCGCGAAAGCCTTCGAGGCTGTCGGCGCGGTCTCCGAGGTCGAGAGCAGCGTGAAGTTCCGCGCGCTGGCCGGACTCGGGCTGGCGCGTGAGGAGCAGCAGGACTGGAAGGGCGCGCTGACGGCGTACGAGGCCGTCGCCAATCGCAGTCCCGATACGACATTGCGCGACTGGGCGCGTGAGCGTGTGACCGCGGTCAAGGCGCGCGTCGCCAAGCCGGCGGCGCCCGCGCAGAAACCGGCCACGAACGGATCGACGAAGAAGGACGGCAAGTCGTGAGGCGCATCGCCACCCTGGCTGCGATCTGGTTCGCGATTACCGGCGCCGCAACGCCGCGTCCGCTCGAGCCGCCGCCTCCCGATCTGTCCCGCGTCATCCCGTTCGCCGAGGCACCGTCCGAGAAGCCGGCGCTGGCGGTCGCGCTGCCGCTGCCGCCGGCGCCCGTCGAGATGCCACCGTTTCCCCCTGCGATTCCGGGCGCGCCCGCCGCCGAGAAACCCACCGCGTTCATCCAGTCGCCGCGCGCGCTGCCGTGCATCGGCTCGTGGCTCGGCGTCGCATCGGAGTCGCTCGAATGCGGCCGCGCGCGCTTCCAGAAGGGCGACTACGAGGACGCTGCCAAAGCGCTCGAGAACGCCGTGAAGAAGAGCTCCGAGCGGGACCTGTTGCGCGAGGCGCGCTACTGGCACGGCGAAGCGCTGTGGCATCTGGACCGCATCGAGCAAGCCGACTGGCTCTTCCGCCAGGTCGCGCAGGACTCGCCACGGCAAGACTTCGGCCCCTGGGCGCTACACGCGAGCGGCTGGACGGCGCTGCGGCTGCGTGAAGCGACGCGCGCGCGTGACGCGTTCACGAGCCTGCTCTCCGGACCCTCGCCCGCGCCGCTCGACGCGTGGGGACGCCACGGACTGGCGCTCTCGCTCTATGCGCTGGGGCGGTGGGAAGACGCCGACAAAGAATGGACGCAGCTGGAATCGCGCGGCGTGCCGCCGGCGCTCGCGCGCGACGTCCTGTTCTGGCATGGCGATACGCTCGGCCGCGTCGGCCAGGCCGCGCGTGGCGAAATCATGCTGCGGCAGTTCACGCAGGGCGGCGCCCATCCGATGTTCCCCAGCGGTGTGCTGCGCCTTGGCTGGTGGGCGCTCGCCGCCGGACACAATCCCGAAGCGGCGACGGCGTTTCGCGCGTACAACGGCAGCGCCGAGAGCGAATGGGCCGCCGCGGGTCTGGCGCAGGCGCTGATGGCGACGGGCGACTGGGAGGGCGCACGCAAGAGCGTCGCCGCGCTCGGTGCGCGTCGGTCGCCGCTCGCGTACCCGATGCTGTTCCGTCTCGCACGCGCGGCGGGCGATGGCCCGCGGCCCGTGGACGCTGAGCCGATTTATCAGGAGCTGCTCGGCGGCCAGCTCGATCCGCCCGCACGCGCGTGGGTGTTGATCGTCAAGGGCGAGGCGCATCGCGCGCAGGGCGAGATCGACGACGCGCGGACGCAGTTCGACCTCGCTCAGAAGGTCGCGCCCGGCACGCCGACGGCGCGCCAGGCGGCGGTGAGGCAAGGCCGTGTCGACTTCGAGCAGCGTGAGTACGCGCAGTCGGTCTCCGACATCACGCCGGTCCTCAATGGCAAGCCGACCGCCGACGTGCTGCTGCCGGCGCTGCTCCTGCAGGGCGAGGCCTCGTATCAGGCGGGCGACTTCATGACCGCGGCTGCGGCATTCCGCCGGATGCTGGTTGAATTCCCGAGCGATCCGCAGGCGCCGCTCGCGCGCACGGCGCTGGCCTGGACGTATCTCAAGCAGGGACGCAAGAACGATGCGCGGCGCGAGCTGCTGGACGCCGTTCGCGCGACGCCTGACAATCCGCGCGCGCCCGACGCGCTGCTGCTCGCCTCCGAGCTGGCGCTCGAGGCGGGTGATCTCAAGGCCGGCCGCGAGCTGGTGGAGCGCATCATCGCCTCGTACCCGACTCATCCCCGCGCCGACTTTGCGCGCTTCAATCGCGGCATGGCGCTGCTGCGCCAGGGCGACGCGACCGGCGCGGAAACGGCGCTCCGTGAGTGGATCGGACGCTCGCCCTTCCCCGCGCTGTTCGGCCGCGCCCACGCGGCGCTCGGCACCGCGCTGCTCATGCAGGGCAAGCGCGATGAGGCGCTGCGCGAGTTCACGCTGGCGCAGCGCGATGGCTCGGTGGCGCTCGGTCAGCTGGGCGTCGCCAGCGTGGCGATGGCGACCGGTCGCCGCGACGATGCCGAGAAGCTCTTCACGACGGTGCGCGACTCCGGCACGCCGGACGAGGCGGCGGCCGCGACGTATGGCCTCGCGGCCATCGCATACAGCAAGGGCGCGGTGCGCGAGTTCAAGGCGCCGGCCCAGGCGGCGCTGTCAGCGACGTTGAGCGACGCAGGCGGCGCGACGCGCGCGGCATCGCTGCTCTACGTGCTCACGGCAATTGCCGTGGACGACAAGGACTGGCCCGCGGCGATGGGATATGCGCGTCGGCTCGTGACGGACCTGCCTGCGGCCAACGTCACGCCGGATGCGCTCGAGCGCGTCGGCGCGGGCGCCGCGGCCGCGGGGGCGTGGCCGACGGCACTCGAGAGCACGCGGCTGCTGCGTGAGCGCTATCCGCAGCACCCGCTGGCGCAGGCGGCCGGGCTCCGATTCGCGGAGGCGCAGATCGCGACGGGCCGCGCCGCCGACGCGAAACCCGCGCTCGAGCAATTCCTGGCCGGCTCGCCCGGCGAGGATGCGCCGCGCGCGTGGTTGGCGCTGGCGCGGGCGCGCGAAGCCACGGGCGATCGCGCCGGCGCGCTGGAAGCGTACGGCAAGGCGCCGCGCGACGAGTCCGCGCCGGGCTGGACGCCCCAGACGCTCATGAGCCACGCGCGTCTGCTGAGTCAGGACAAGCGCTGGGACGAGGCGCGGCCGATTCTCCAGCGGCTGCTCCAGAAAAGTGATGGCGCCGCGGCGGCGGACGCCGCGTATGCGCTCGGCGATACGTATGCGGGCGAGGATCCCTCCGCGGCCGTCGAGTACTACCTGACCGCCGCCTACGTCGCGCCCGACAGCGCGCAGGGACGACGCGGTCTGCTCGGCGCTGCCCGGGCCTATGCCGCCGCGCGGCAGCCGGAGCTCGCGACCACCGCCTACAAGAAGCTGCTCGCGCAAAACGACCTGCCCGCCGATGTCCGCGATGCCGCCCGCAAGGAGTTGGCGGCGCTCCCGCGCTCGACGCAGTGAACGGCTACGGTGGTCGCCTCCTCTTCGTCGATGTGACGAGCGGAGCCGCGCGCGCCGAACCTCTCGGCGAGGGGACCGCGCGCGCACTGCTCGGAGGCAACGGACTGGCGGCGCGAATTCTCTACGATCGCGTGCCGGCGGGTGTCGATGCATTCGATCCCGCGAACGCCGTCGTGTTCGCCGTCGGCCCAGTCACCGACACCACGGTGCCGGGCAACAGCCGCGCGCTCGTCGCGAGCAAGTCGCCGCTGACGGGACTGTTCTTCGACTCGACCTTCGGCGGACGCTTTCCCGCGACGCTCAAGCGCACCGGCTTCGATGCGGTGTGTCTGACCGGACGCGCGGCGGCGCCGTCGTACCTCGTCGTGACCGAGGACGGCGCCACGCTGAAGCCGGCCGATGCGTTGTGGGGACGCTCGACCCGCGACACCGTCGGGGCGCTCGTCGCGGCCGAAGGCGCCGACACCGACGCCATCGCGATCGGGCCCGCCGGCGAGCGCCGTGTGCGCTTCGCGGCCATGGCGCACTACTGGAAGAATCGCGAGGGCGTCTCGGGTCGTGGTGGCATCGGCGCCGTGCTCGGCAGCAAGAACCTCAAGGCCGTCGTCGTGCGCGGCAGCCGCAAGACGACCATTGCCGACGCGCCGGCGCTCAAGGCGCTGCTGGACGAGACGCGCGAGCCGCTGGCCACGGGCACGAAGGCGTTGTCGACCTACGGCACGCCGTTTCTGGTCGGGCCCATCAACGCGCTCGGCGCGCTCGGCGCGTTCAATCTCAGGACCGAGGTGTTCGCGAGCGCGCGCGTGATCGGCGGCGAGGAGATGAAGACGCACTACCACGACCGCGACACGACGTGTCTCAAGTGCCCGGTCGCGTGCGGCAAGCAGTACACGATCAGTGAGGGTGAGTTCGCCGGCCGCCGCGCGAAGATGCCGGAGTACGAGACGATCTTCGCGCTCGGGCCCATGCTCGGCATCGACAATCCCGAAGCGCTGATCCTCGCCAACGATCTCTGCGACCTCAGTGGGATGGACACGATCTCGATGGGCGTGACGCTCGCGTTCGTGTGCGAGGCGCTCGAGCGCGGCTGGCTCACGCCGTCGGAGGTTGGCGTGCCGTTCGGCTGGGGCGACTGGCGCGGCATGCTGCGTCTGGTGGAGATGACGGCAATGCGCGAGGGTTTCGGCGATCGGCTCGCCGAGGGTGCGTGGCGGCTCGCGAGCTCGGTGCGGCCCGAAGCCACGAATCTCGTGTATGCCGTCAAACGGCTCGAGCTGCCGGCGCACTCTGCGCGGGCGCTGAAAGGCCTCTCTATCGGGTATGCGACCGCCACCCGCGGCGGCAGTCACCACGACACACGGCCGACGCCGCAGTACGCGCCGACGTTCGACCGCCGAGGCACGAAGGACAAGCCCGCGTTCGCGATCCGCAGCCAGCATTTCACCGCCGTCGGCGACTCGCTCGTCATGTGCCGATTCACCTCCGAGCGCGGCTTCGGCCTCTACGTCGGCGAGCCGTACGCGCGCATGGTGCGCGCTGTCACCGGCTGGGACATGACGGCCGACGAGCTCGAGCACGTCGGCGAGCGCATTATCAATCTCGAGCGGCTCTTCAACGTGCGCGAGGGCGTGCGTCGTGCCGACGACACGCTGCCGTGGCGCGTGATGCACGAGCCGATCCCGGAGGGTCCATCGGCCGGGATGCACTGCCCACCCGACGAGCTCGCCGAAATGCTGGACGTCTACTACGGGCTGCGAGGCTGGGACGCGGACGGCGTGCCGAGCAGCGCGCGGCTCGCTACGCTCGGCCTGTAAACTCCCCGGGCTCTCGACAGCGCTGGTACATTGAAATTACAGGGGCCTGGAGGAATCCATGCTCGTCGTCTGCGTCTTCGCCAGCGCCCTTGGCGGCCTGATCATGTGCCTGCTCGTCCTGCGGGACGTGTTCTGGCCGGCCACCGCTCACGCTCCTCGCACCGAACTGGATCTGCAAGTCACCAAGGTCGGCCACGTCGTCGCCGCCGCCTGCTTTGCGATGACAGCGGTCCTCGCCATCATTCTGGTCGCCCGCACGCCGCTGCGCGCAGCGCAACCCGTGGCGCAACCCCATGTGTCGCTTCCTGACCCGCGGATCGGCGAGCGGCTCGCCGCGCTCGAGCGTGATCGCACGAGGCTGCCCGAGCAGGTTACCGCGCTAAGCGCGACGATGCAGACGCTGCGCGAGCAGGTGACAGCGACGGACGGCGGCGTGCAAGCCCTACGTGCGCGCCTCGATCAGGCGGAGAACCGTATGGCGAAGGCCGAGTCGGGATTGACGAGCGCGGACGCCGGGCTCAAGCGCCTCAGCGACGAGATCACTCAGACGAACGCGCGCGCGCGTCAGGCCGAGCGTACGGCGGCCACGAAGCCCGCCCCCGTCGCGCCGCGCGAAATGATCGTTCCGGCAGCGCCGCCCGTCCCGCCGCCGCCTCCGCCGCAGCGGCGGACGGAGGTGGAGCGGCCACACGCTGCGGCAGCATCGGCGCCGACTACGCAGGTCGCTCCGGCGCCAACCGCTCACGTCGCTCCGCCGCCGACCGCTCCGCCGCCGCCGCCGGTCGCGTCGACACCGCCGAAGCCGGCCGCGCCGTCGGCCAAAGCTGCGACCGCGAAGCCCGCGCCGTCAGCGGCCGCATCGGCGCCGCAGGACGCGCCTCCTGCCAACGTCACGGACAAGGTGCGGAACGACTGGAGTGTGATCCGTCGCGGATTCTCCACGCTCGGCGACGACTTCTCGAACGCGATGCGTGATTTCGGCCGCCGCGCGACCGGACGCGACTAGCGCGGCCGACGGCTCGGTCCGCGACGCGCCGCCTTCAGCCGGCTCTGCACTTCCGCCAACCGCTCGCGCGCGGCCGCCGCTTCGCGCTCAAGCGCCGCGACCTCGGCCGCGCGAGCTTCAGCCTCGCGGTGACGCGCTTGGGCCTCTTGCCGACGCTGCTCAGCCCTGGCGGCGCGCTCGCGGGCTTCGTCCTCACGCGCACGCAGCTTGGCCGCGGCTTTTGCGTCTCGCTGCGCCGCGCCGCCCTCCACGAGGCGCAGTCGCGGCGCGCCCGTCAGCGCGTCGAACCCGGGCGCGTGCAGCTCCTCGGTCAATCGGCCGTGCGCGAGCGCTTCGGCGTGATGCCGGTCCGCCGCCGCGCCCAGCAGCGTGTCGCCGATACGCCGGCGCATCTCCGCGGATGCCGAGTAGCCCGCGTCGCCTAGCGCCTGCCCGGCGCGCTCGACGAGCGTCTCGAGCTGCGCGCGCTCGGCACGCATCGCCTCCATCGCGCCGCGAGGATCCGACAGCTGCGAGCGGCGCAACCGGTCGACGGAATCCAGGAACCGTTCGAGCGGCGCGCGTGCCTGGCGCGCGAGCTGGTTGACCGCCCACAGCGCTGCGCTCGGCCTGCGCAACCCTGCTACCTCACGCGCGGCGTCGGCATCACCGGACTTCCGCAGCTCGGCGGCCAGGCTGTTGCGCGTTCGAATGAATTCTTTCGGGCTGACGGCGTAGAGCTTCTCCAGGGCCCGCGTGGCGCTCATGGCTCCAATGTACGACGGCCCTTGTCGGCGTCCTCCGGCGGGCGTAGCGTCCATTTCACTGAGGTTGTCAGTGATGTTGAAGCAAATCGCGCGGGTCTCATTCCTCGCGATGCTGTTCTTCGTGCTGCTCGCGCCGCCGAGTGAAGGACGCGGCGGCGGGGGTGGCGGCGCGGCCGGTCACGGCGGCGCGGGCGGTCACGGCGGCGGGTGGGGTGGCGGTCACGGCGGCGGCTCGGGCTGGCACGGCGGCTCGCATCATCACGGTCATCACGGCAATGGTGCGGTCTTCTTCGGTGCTGGCGTCGGCTTCGGTCCATGGTGGGGTTGGGGCTGGCCGGGTTGGGGCTGGCCGGGCCCCTACTGGTACGATCCTGGTTGGTACGGGTCGTACTATCCGCCGGTCGTCGAGCAGCCAACTGCGTACATCCAGGGTCCGTCTCAGCAGGCCCAACCTGCGCCGCAAGGCTACTGGTATTACTGTCCAAGCGCGCAGGCGTACTACCCGCAAACCCCAACGTGCAACGAGCCGTGGGTCAAGGTTCCGCCGCGTCCTGAGTGAGCGGATAGCTCAGCTGTCAGACTGATTCCTCTGTGCGACGGCGAACTCGAACGTGTGCGGGCCAGGCTCCAGCGACAGCGCGAAGGAATTGGTCCCGCCCGGGACGATGACTTCGGGGCCCGGCGATTGCTATCCCCCATGTGCCAGGAGGGGGACCCATGAAAATCTTTGCCTTGGCCCTGGTCGTCGTGGGCTTCATCGCCGGGTGTGCAAGCTACGAGTCGCACGACACGTCATATCCGGGCGCATCGCCGCGCTCGTACACGACGAAGAACGAGTGCGAGAGCGCGAGCCGGACCTGGGACCGCATCTCAGGCGTCTGCATGTAGTCATCGCGGCTATAGCCAGCCGACGGTTCAAAACATGCTGCCGCCGGATCTTCAGGACGTTGCCCGACGCCTCGCCACGAGCGCGCTCACGGGGTCCTAATCTTGTCGCTCCGCGATGAGTTACTTAAGTGCGCGCACTCGATGCGACGATCATGAACACGATGAGAGGCAGTCAGTCGCCTCGCCCAAGGTTTCGCGTCGGCCGCCCCGGTCATTGACGGCTGCGCGCAAGTCCGCGAGAATTCTGGCACGGGCGGATAGCTCAGCTGGGAGAGCACGGCCCTTACAAGGCCGGGGTCGCAGGTTCGAGCCCTGCTCCGCCCACC
>DAIRVP010000142.1:0-14252 GCA_036802765.1 Candidatus Rokuibacteriota bacterium | reverse complement strand
GGCCCAAGCTCAACGCGTTCATGTCGATCATCCGCGGCTGCCAGGACATCATCGGCCTCTTCATCTTCGGCGGCGTGTTCGAGCGTCACCCGAAGCTGAAGCTCGTCTGCGTCGAAGCCGATGCTGGCTGGGTGCCGCACTTCATGTACCGCATGGACCACGCCTACGAGCGGCACCGGTACTGGCTGACGGGCAGCGCGATCACCAGGCTGCCGAGCGAGTACTTCCGCGAGCACGTCTACACCACGTTCCAGGATGATTGGGTGGCCTTCCAGGTGAAGGACCTCTGCAACGTCCGTCGACTCATGTGGGCGAACGACTTTCCCCACAGCGATTCGACGTGGCCCAACTCGCAGGCGGTGCTGGCCAAACAGGCGGCGCATCTGACCGAGGCAGAGCGCGACCTCGTGCTGCACGACAACGTCGCGGAGCTGTACGGGCTTGGAGGCTGACATGACGTACGATCTCGTGATCCGCGGCGGCACCGTGGTCGATGGCTCCGGGCTCCCGCGGTACCGCGCGGATGTGGGAATCCACGGCGACCGGATCGCGCGCATCGGCAAAATCCGCGAGCGCGGCCGTGAGGAGCTGGACGCGCGCCACCGCGTCGTGGCTCCCGGCTTCATCGACGGCCACACTCACATGGATGCACAGGTCGCATGGGATCCGCTCGGGACGTGCTCGTGCTGGCACGGAGTGACGAGCGTCGTCATGGGAAACTGCGGTTTCACGCTGGCCCCCTGCCGACCTGACGAGAAGCACCTCGTCGTGCGCAATCTCGAGCGGGCCGAGGACATTCCGGCCGAAGCGATGCAGGCGGGAATCGACTGGACGTGGGAGACGTACGCGCAGTACCTGGACGCCGTCGCGCGCTGGCCGAAGGGCATCAACTACGCGGGCTACGTCGGCCACTCGGCGCTGCGGACGTATGCCATGGGCGAGCGCGCGTTCTCGGAGCCGGCCACCGCCGAGGACCTCGCGGTGATGAAGCGAGAGCTGTCCGATGCGCTCGCTGCAGGCGCGATGGGTTTCACGACCTCACGCACCCGGAACCATGAGACGGCCGATCGGCGGCCCGTGGCCAGCCGCGTCGCCGAGTGGAGCGAGGTGCGTGAGCTGGTGCAGGTGATGGGCGACCTCGGCGCCGGCATCTTCGAGATCGCCGGCGAGGACACGGGCCGCGACCTCGACCGCCAGCGCGACTACCTCGCGCGGCTGCGCGATCTGGCGATCGAGACCGGCGTGCCGGTCACGTGGGGCATGTTCAGCTCCCGTTTCATGCCCGACGCATGGCGCGCATACTTCTCCATGCTGGACGAGACCGCGCGTGGCGGCGGTCGCATGTTCGCCCAGGTGCACAGCCGCTCGCTCTCGCTCGTGCTGTCGTTCGAGACACGACTGCCCTTCGATCGCCTGCCCGAATGGCGCGATGTCCGGCAGCAGCCACTCGATCGGCAGCGCGCGCTGCTGCGTGACGCCGAGGTGCGTCGGCGACTCGTGAAGGCAGCGGCCGAAGCGGAGTACGGCCGCGTTGTCGGCGCGGAGGCCCGGAAGCCGGACTACGAGTGGACGATGCTCATGGAAGATCCGTGCGGGCCGCACCGGCCCATCGCCGAAATCGCGCGCGAGCGTGGCGTCGACCCCGTCGAAGCGCTGATCGAGGTCGCACTGGAACGTGATCTCAAGGCGTTCTTCGTCCAGCCGTTGTTCAACGAGAACTTCGACGACGTGCTCGAGATGATGAAGCACCCACGCTCGGTGGTGACGTTCTCCGACTCCGGCGCGCACGTCTCCCAGATCATGGACTCGTCGCTCCAGACCCAGGTGCTCGCCTACTGGGTGCGCCGCCGCCAGGCGCTGACGCTCGAAGAAGGTGTGCGGATGCTGACGCTGGAGCCGGCATCCGCATGGGGACTGCACGATCGAGGGCTGCTGCGCGAGGGACTCGCCGCCGACGTGATCATGTTCGATCCCGACCGCGTGGCGCCCGACATGCCGGAGGTGGTGAACGATCTGCCCGCCGGCGCGCGGCGTCTGCGCCAGAAGTCGACGGGTTTCGACGCGTCGATCGTCAACGGTCAGGTCGTGCTGCGCGACGGGGAGCACACAGGCGCGTATTCGGGGCGCGTTCTACGCGGACCGCTCGCGGCGCGGGGGTAGCCGCTCATCGGTCCTTCTTGGCTCGCTCTGTTGTCGCCTCCCTGAGCGCTCTGCTTGATCGTTCCATGGCTTCATCTGTCTCGACCCGCAGCCCGCGGGGCATCTGAAGCCTGACGTCTGTGGTCGTTCGGGACTCCGTGTCCTGAGCGGGGGCGTCGAGAGGCTTCTCGATCGTCGTGCGGTCGCGTTCTTTCGTCGCGTCGGCTTCGCCGGCCGAGACGATCCCCGCGACACTCGTGAGGGCCAGTACACCGACCGCGAGCGATACGAAGCGCAGTCTCACTATGCGGTCCACCGGGTAAGACCGGGCGAGGGTGTGCGTGACGCCGGGCGAATCACAGCAAATCCGTCACGTCGTATACGGCCATCCACGTCCGACCGTACTCGGCGCTCTGCGATACGCCGTCGCGCGGGCCGAGACCCCTTGCGGCGGTCGTAGAAGATCTCGACGCCGGGATCGTTCGACAACGCCGTGCACAATGACCGGTACACAGCTTCATTGCCGCTCTCGACGACAAAGATCTGTCGCCCCCCTATCGGTTTGGCGTACGCGTCGTAGTTCAAAGCGTTGGCGTAGCTCAGATATGTCGCGAATGACGCCACCACGATCCTGGCCTCGACGGTCAGGAGGTCGATGCCGACGAGCGACATGCGAACCCACGCATCGATGACGATCCCTTTGTCGAGGACGCGATCGAACACATCGATGAGGCTCCAGCTATTAGGAGTGTGCTTGACAGCCATCAGTGACGTTGCGGCCGCCGTGGCCGCCGGCGAGCGGCCGAAGCGTAACCCCGGGAAAACATTTTCAGCATGCCTGGACCCCCGCCGGATCAGGCACGCAAACATGATGCCCGCAAGTTTCTGGACCGACCGCCAGTCCGGTCCATGGCATCTCGTTTGAAGCGACCAGCGCAATCGCACGTCGGAGATGGCCATGAGCATCCAGTCGATCAATCCCGCGACCGGCAAGCCGCTCGAGACGTTCCAGGAGACGACGCCTCAGGAGCTCGATCGCATTCTGCGCACCGCCCAGCGCGCCTTTCACGAGTGGCGCGCCGTGCCTTTCGCCGTCCGCGCGCAGAGGACGCAAGAAGTCGCCGCGCTCCTGCGCGCGCGTAAGGCGGAGTATGCGCGGACGATGGCGCTCGAGATGGGCAAGCCGATCGTCCAGGGCGAGGCAGAGGTCGAAAAGTGCGCGTGGGTCTGCGACTACTACGCCGAACACGCCGAGGCGTTTCTGACGCGCGCACCCCGCGAGACCGACGCCTCCACGAGCTACATTCGCTTCGATCCGGTCGGGCCGGTGCTAGCCGTCATGCCGTGGAATTTTCCGTTCTGGCAGGTGTTCCGGTTCGCAGCGCCCGCGCTGATGGCGGGGAACACCGCCGTCCTGAAGCACGCATCGAATGTGCCGCGCTGCGCGCTGTCCATCGAACAGGTCTTCCGCGACGCGGGCGCACCGCAAGGAGTGTTCGCGAGTGTGCTGGTCGGTTCTGCCGCGGTGGCCGGGCTGATCGCAGATCCGCGCATCGTCGCCGCGACGCTGACCGGAAGCGACCGCGCGGGGAGTCAGGTCGCCGAGCGCGCGGGACACGAGATCAAGAAGACGGTGCTCGAGCTGGGCGGTAGCGACCCGTTCATCGTGCTCGCTGACGCCGACGTGGCGGCCGCAGCCCGCACCGCGGCCGACGCGCGTCTGGTCAACAGCGGCCAGAGCTGTATCGCCGCCAAGCGCTTCATCGTCGTCGAGCCGGTGGCTGATCAATTCCTTTCACGGTTCATCGACGAGCTGCGCAGCCGCAAAATGGGCGATCCTCTCGTCCGCGATACGGAAGTCGGCCCGCAGGCACGGGCCGACTTGCGCGACGCGCTTCACCGTCAAGTGCAGGAGTCCCTCAAGCGTGGCGCGCAGCGGCTGCTCGGCGGCGAAATGCCGGCCGGCGAGGGCGCTTTTTATCCGCCGACGGTGCTGGCCGAGGTCGACAAAGGGATGCCGGTGTTCGACGAGGAGACCTTCGGCCCGGTGGCGGCGGTGATCCGCGCAAAGGACGAGACGGACGCGATTCGGGTAGCCAACGACACCTCATTCGGGCTGGGCGCCTCACTGTGGACGCGCGACCGGGCGCGGGCCGAGCGGCTGGCCGCAGAGATCGAGGCCGGCGCGGTCTTCGTCAACGGGCTGGTGAAGTCAGATCCGCGCCTGCCGTTCGGCGGCGTCAAGCGCTCGGGCTACGGCCGCGAGTTGTCGGAGTTCGGCATCCGCGAGTTCGTCAACATCAAATCGGTCTGGATCGCGTAGGCTTCAGACCGGTCGCGAGCTCGTCTCGGGAAGCAGCAGGTAGAACGTCAGCCCGTGATCGACATTGCGGCGGGCCCACAGCCGGCCGCCGTGTGCCTGGGCGACCGAGCGTCCGATCGACAACCCCATTCCCAGTCCGTCGCGCTTGGTCGTGAAGAACGGATCGAAGAGGCTCTCGAGGTCATGTGCCGTCGTGCCAATGCCGTTGTCCTGTACGGCGACGAGGATGTCGGGACCGGTCTCGCTCTGTCCACGCTCGCAGGAGATCAGCAGCCGGCGCGGGCGAGTGGTCACGTCCGCCATCGCCTCCACGGCGTTCATGATCAAGCTCAGGACGGCCTGCTGCAGCTTCGTCCGCTTTCCAAGCACGAGAGGGCGACTATCCGACAGGGGCGCCTCGACGAGGACGTCATGCTCGCTGAGCTCAGGCTCGAGGAGGCTCAGCACTTCTCGGATCACATCATTGATGTCGACGAGGCGCTTTTCATCGTCCAACGTCTTCACGAGCGCTCGCGCATGTGAGATGACGGCGCTCGCCCGCTTGGCCTGTCGGATCACGAGCCGCATCGCTGCCGTCGCGTCGTCAATCGCGGGCGGGAGGCTCTCGAGCCGCTGCACGCTCGTGGCCGCGTTTGCCATGATGGCCGTCAGCGGCTGGTTTACCCGATGCGCCAGCGCGGCTGTCACTTCGTTGATGGTGGCGAGCCGTGCGCGATGCGCCAGCGCCGCCCGCTGGTCCAGCGCGTGGTTGAGCCGAGCGATCTCGGCTTTCGCATGCGTCAGCTCCGGAGTCTCGACGACTTCCCATTGCCCATGGCGCTTGGCGACGGCGAACTGGTGCGTGCGGGCGACGTCGAAGACGTTCGCGGCGCTCGTAAGGGGATAGGTGCATAGCAACAGCATCCGCTGATCGCCGACGCTCCGGTTGACTTCGGCCTCGTACTCCATGAAGTCCGTCCACTGCGTGTGTTCGAGGAAGGAGACATTCCCGCTGGCCCGGATGCCGTGAAAGCCTCTCGACAATGCGGCCTGGAGCTTCCTGTTCCAGTCGGCGACGATCCGATGACGGTCGATACCGCCGTCGGCGAGATAGACATCGCGCGCATTCAACACCTCGATGCTGTGGTCCGACACGTATCGATCAAGTCTTGGAACGGCGCGGTTCAGAGCCTGCCACGCGCCATCTTCGGTCAGCGGCTCGGACACCACCCACGCGCAGAACTCGTTCGATTCGAGCCCAGCCTTGAAGAAGCCTAGGAGGGTTCCTAACAGATCGTCCGTCGTCTCATAGAACTGACAGAAGTGGGTGGCCCACGGCATCTCTCCGACCGGTTCGATGCCGGTATTCCGGAGCGCACTCGTCATGTGATCGGCCCTCCACCGTCAGGTCGCACATCGCCTGAACCTAGCAAGGGACCATCCCCGCCGGACATGCGACCAAAGTCCTATGCCCGACATACGTAAGTTGCCGGATTATCGGGTGCGATCGCCGTCGAGTGTGTGGCATGCTTGCACACTCGCCGCCGATCGGTCAACGGCGCCCGACGCGAGCATGCCTCAGGAGGAGACGGATGCAGTCTGTTGACCAAGCGCGCCACGCGTCGTCAATGGTCGCGATTCGAGGCGGCAGCGATCTGAACGGCGACCCAGTGAACGGCGACGGCCACCGTCAGCGGTTGCTGGTCCGCACGGTTGCCGCGCACTGGCCCGTGCAACTCCGTGTTGGGCCGAGCTCGGGCGCGACGTGCATGTTGTGCCGCGGCGCAATCCGAACCGGCACACTGCAGTACGACATCGATGCCGGCCCGGGCAGGATCACCGTCGATGACGACTGCTACATGTCGTTCCTGCGCGACATCGTCGAAGGGAAACCCGAGTGCTGACGATGAGAATTGCTACAAGTCTTTCAGGGAGGAGATTCTAGAGCACCGCGGGATCGCCGATACACGCCATCGGCCCGTCGCCATTGACGCGTGGGCTCGATTACGTTTTCATGACGGGCCGAGGGCAACGACATGTCCGCTTCTTTCCACGCCGGACGCAAGTCCCCACACCCGAGCAGCGAATAACTCCGTGGAGTCGCGCACGCACGACGCGCTCGACCGCCTATGCGATGTCTGTCGCGGCTCGATCAAGGGCGGCGATGGCCGCTACCGCGTCGGCGAGAGCGAGTATCACCCCGATTGCTTCAGATTCTGGCTCACCGCGCCATCGCGCCGCGAGGACGAACCGCCGGAGTAATCTCCCACATCTCGAGTCACTTCATCGGCTCGACATCGGGCAGCGTCCATGTCTTGTCGAAGAGCGGTTTCTCGGGCCCGGCAGGACTCTTCGGACCGAAGTAGACGTCCACCGAACCGTCAGGATTTTTCTGGAACCCCGGGGTCTGTGACGAACGGCTGGACCAGGGCTGATTGCGTATAAGCGCGTGCGTCTCACGGTCGTACGCCGTCCCGCAAAAATTCCAGCGCGCTGTGGTATGGTGCGCCGCATCATCGGCAAGACGATCGGCGTGACCGAAACGCAGGCAGGCGGCGCGCGGGCCCGCGGCAACGGTGTCGCGCGCGCGGGCCATAGCGTCGAGCTCGAATCGATTACCCATCGATTCGGCGCGGCGACGGCGGTCGACGACGTCAGCCTCGCCGTCGACGCCGGCGAGCTCGTCGCGCTGCTCGGTCCGAGCGGCTGCGGCAAGACGACGCTGCTGCGGATCATCGGCGGCTTCATCGTGCCGAATGCGGGCAGCGTGCGGGTGGACGGCCGTGCGATCGACCACTTGCCGGTGAGCCGCCGCGACATCGGCATCGTCTTCCAGAACTACGCGCTGTTTCCCCACATGACCGTCTATGAGAACGTCGCGTACGGTCTGCGTGCGAGACACGCGCCGCGCGAGCAGATCCGCGAGCGCGTTGCCCGAATGCTGGAGACGGTTCAGCTCGAAGGGTTGTGGGACCGCGTGCCGCGTCAGCTGTCCGGGGGCCAGCAGCAGCGCGTGGCGCTGGCCCGCGCGCTCGCCGTCGAGCCGCGCATCCTGCTGCTCGACGAGCCGTTCGGCGCGCTCGACAAAAATCTGAGATTGGACATGCAGATCGAAGTGAAGCGGCTGCAGCGACAGTTCGGGATCACCGCGATTCTCGTGACGCACGATCAGGAAGAAGCCATGAGCCTTGCCGATCGGATTGCCGTGATGAATCGCGGCCGGGTCGAGCAGTTCGCCAGCCCGGTGGAAGTCTACGACCGGCCGCGGACGCTGTTCGTGAACAGCTTCGTCGGCACCGCCAACCTGATCGCCGGTGACATCGTGGCGCGCGACGGCGCCATGCTGACCGTCGCGCTCGAGGCCGGCGCGACCGTGCTGCTGCCCGGCGCGGCCGCGCTCGATGCCAGGCGCGTGATCGTCTCCGCGCGCCCGGAAAACCTGCGCTTGTACGCCGAGCCGGGCCCGGGGCGCTGGAAAGTCGAGCTGCGCATTCGTATGCCGGTCGGCGCGCAAACGGTCAGTGAAGTCGTCACCGCGGCCGGCGAGTCGCTGAAAGTGACCGAGCCGCGCGCAATGATGGCGCCGGCGGGCGACGCCGGCGTCACGCTGTACTGCGCGATCGCCTCGACGGCAGCCGTATCCCTATTCCCCGCGCCGGCGTCTGCGCCGGCGCAGCTCTGAGGAGGCCAGCCGATGTCGACTCCCGCACTGACTCGTCGCACGCTGCTCGCTGGAGGCGCCGTGCTCGCGACCACCACGCTGCTGCCGCGTCCGGCGCGCGCCGCCGGCCGCATCATCGCGCCGGTCTATCCGGGGCCGTGGGAGGAGGCGTATCGCGCCGTGGTGCTGCCCGCGGTGAAGAAGACGCAGGACGTCGACACCGTGCTCACGCCGCTCCTGGCGCTCGATCAGGTCGCGAAGGTCAAAGCCTCGCGCAGCACGCCGCCCTTCGACGTGTTTCTGCTCGATCCCGGCCCCGTGGTGGTCGCCGCGGAAGACGGCTTGATCGACAAGTTCGATCCCTCGCGCTGCAAGAACATCGGGAATCTCCAGAAGTCGTTCTACGACGACTCGGGCGTTGCCGTGGCCGCGCAGATCGTCGGGATCGCGTACAACCCGAAGAAGGTGGAGCGGCCGAAGGGGTGGAAGGATCTCTTCGACCCGAAGTACTACGGCAAAGTCGGCATCTCGGGATTCGGCACGACGTTCGGCACATCCTCCCTCATCGAGATCTCGAAGCAGTACGGCGGCTCGATGACGAACGTCGATCCCGCGTTCGAGCAGCTCAAGAAGTGGCTGCCCCACGTCGGCGTGATCGCGCAGAATCCCGTGGCCGTGAACACCCTTTTTCAGCAGGGCCAGATGGACGTGACGTACACGAACTATCAGACTGTCTCGACGCTGAAAGGCCGAGGCGTTGACATCGAGTTCGTGAAGCCCGACACCGGTCCGATCGCGTTCTACACCACGCTGCACGTGGTGAAGAACGCCCCCAACAAGGACAACGCCTACAAGTACATCGACACCGTGCTCAGCACTGAGGTGCAGGCGGCCCTGCAGAAGCCGCCGTACAACCTCCTGTCGGTGAACAAGAACGTCCCGCTCCAGCCCGACATGCCGACGGATCTCGTGAAGTCGCACGCGGAGCTGGCGAGCTTCATCCACCACGACTGGCGCATCATCGCGCCGCTGCGCGCAGGGTGGATCGAGCGCTTCAACAAGGAGATCCGGCAATAGCGACGCCGCGCGCCCGCGCGCCGCGGGAGCGAGAGGGCTGGCTGGCGCTGCCACTGGCGCTGTACTTCTGCTTGTTCTTCCTGGCGCCGCTGGCGCTGCTCGCCGGCATCAGCCTGCGGACGACGCCACAGCTCGAGGGCTTCGGTCTCGTGCAGTATGCGAAGTTCGCGGGCGACCCCTTCAACTGGAGCGTGCTCTGGCAGACGCTCCTGATCGGCGTCAAGACGGTCGCCCTCACGGCGTGTATCGGCATTCCGCTGGGCCTGCTGTTCATGGACGCACCGCGCCGTTTGCAGCCGATCTTGCTCTTCATCATCGTGCTGCCGCTGCTCACGAGCGTGGTCGTGCGCACCTTCGCATGGATGGTGATCCTCGGACGCGATGGGCTCGTGAACAACGCGCTCACGGCGCTCGGCGTGATCACCGCTCCGCTGCGGCTGCTGCACACCGAGCTCGGTCTGGTGGTGTCGCTGTCGCAGATCGAGATGCCGCTGATGCTGCTGCCGCTGATCAGCGTGATGTCGCGGCTCGATCCGCATCTGAAGGACGCCTCCGCCGCGCTCGGCGCCGGCCGTTGGCGCACGCTCTTTCGGGTGACGCTGCCGCTGAGCCTGCCCGGACTGCTCGCGGGGTGCCTGCTCGTCTTCGCGAGCTCCGTGACCGCGTTCGTCTCGCAGACGATCATCGGCGGCGGCCGCATGATACTGATGCCGTTCTATCTCTGGCAGCAGGCGACCACGCTGTTCAACTGGCCGTTCGCGGCGACGATCGGGATAGTGCTACTCGTCGCGGTGCTCGCGGTCGTCACCACGCTCAATGCGCTCGGCCGCCGCAGCCGGGCGCTCGTCCACGGCTGACCGCATGGCCCGACAGACCACGGCCGGCGATCTCTCCTATCGCGTCGTGCTCGGGCTGCTCAGCATGGTCGCGTTGCTGATTTTGATAGTGCCGGTGGTCGTGGTCATCATCACGTCGTTCACGGACTCGCGCTCGCTGCGCTTTCCGCCGCCGGCGTTGTCGCTGCGCTGGTATTCCGCGCTGTTCGATCCGGTGCAGTCCGCGCAGATCCACACGGCGGCCTGGAACAGCCTCGTGATCGCCGTGTCGGCCACCGCGATCTCGGTCGCCCTTGGCACGGCGGCCGCACTCGCCATCAGCGGGCGGAGAACGTGGTGGACGCAGGCGCTCGACGCGCTGTTCATGTCGCCGCTCATCCTGCCGACGCTCGCGTTCGGCCTGGCCGCGCTGATGTTCTTCAGCACGCTGCGGCTTCCGCTGTCCATTCCGCTCATGATCCTGGGCCACGTCGCGGTCATCGTGCCGTTCATCCTGCGCACGACGATCGCCAGCCTGTCCCAGCTGGACCGCGGGCTGCTCGACACGTCGTCCAGTCTGGGCGCGAGCGCGATCTACACGTTCCGGCGCGTCACCCTGCCGGCCATCCGGCCCGGCATCCTGGCCGGCGCGTTCATCGCGTTCATGGCGTCGGTCGACAATGTGTCCGTGTCGCTGTTTCTCGCGGGACCGGAGAACGACGTGCTGCCGATCCGCATGTGGAACATGCTGGAGAGCCAGCTCGACGTGCGCACGGCGGCCGTCTCCGGCGTCCTCATCTTCACCACGGCGATCCTGGTCGTCGTCATGGACCGCATCGTCGGACTCACACGGAGGATCTCGTGATGCGCATCGTCGCCGAGCCGCTCACCGCCGAGGCCTTCAAGCCTTACGGGGCCGTCCTCGAGGGTCCCGCCATCCCCGGCCGCGTCTATTTCAACGACACGCTCGCGAACGGCCGCGCGCAGGCGCCGGTTTCGCTGTCGATCGCGACGGTCGCGCCGACGAAGGAGCTGCCGCTGGTCGTAAAGGTGCTGGAGCGCCACGAGCATTCCTCGCAGAGCTTCATCCCGCTGAGCGTGTCGCGCTATCTGGTCCTGGCAACGCGTGGTGCGCCCGGCGGCGGCCCCGACGTCTCACGGCTGCGCGCATTCGTTGCGCGCGCCGGCCAGGGCGTGACCTATGCGATGGGCACCTGGCATCATCCCGTCACCGTGCTCGACACCCCGGCGTCGTTCGCTGTGCTGATGTGGCGCGACGGCACCGTCGGCGACGAGGAGTTCGTTCCCGTCACGATTCCGCTCACCGTCGACGTCGCTTGAGGAGTGGCCATGTCCACATACACGGCTCCGCGTGATCTGATCGGCTACGGCGGCAATCCGCCGCACGCACACTGGCCCGGCGAGGCGCGCATCGCCGTGAACTTCGTCATGAACTACGAGGAAGGCTCCGAGTACAACGTCCACGACGACGGCATCTCGGAGGCCACGCTCACCGAGGCGGGCGCCGCCAACTACGGCGTGAAAGGGCGCGACCTCGCCGCCGAGGGCATGTTCGAGTACGGCAGCCGTGTCGGCTTCTGGCGCGTGCAACGGATCTTCAAAGAGCGGGGACTGCCGCTCACGGTGTTTGGCTGCGCGCTCGCGCTCGAGCGCAACCCCAAGGTGGCCGCGGCCATCCGCGAGTCCGGCTGGGACGTTTGCTCGCACGGCTGGCGGTGGGTGAAGCATTACGAGCTCAGCGAGGACGAAGAGCGCAAGCACGTCCAGCTGGCGGTCGAGTCGATGAAGAAGACAGTCGGCGAGCGCCCACTCGGCTGGTACTGCCGCTATGGCCCCAGCGTGAACACGCGCCGGCTCGTGGTGGAGGAAGGCGGCTTCCTCTACGACTCCGACGCCTACAACGACGAGCTGCCCTATTGGGTGCGCGTCAACGACCGACCGCACCTGGTCGTGCCGTACAGCCTGACCGCCAACGACTCGAAGTTCGGCAGCGGCGGGTTCTTCACCGCGGACGACTACTACACCTTCGTGAAGGACGGCTTCGACGTTCTATATAAGGAAGGCAAGACGCAGCCGAAGATGATGTCGCTCGGGCTGCATCTGCGGCTGATCGGGCATCCGTCCCGGGCGGCCGGCCTCGAGCGCGCGCTCGACTACATCGCCAAGCACAAAGGCGTGTGGTTCACGCGGCGTGTGGACATCGCGCAGCACTGGATCAAGACACACCCGGCGAAGTGAGCGGACGCCGCTACCCGCGCCCGCGCTGGCGAAGGACGAGCTGGCCGCGGCCGGGCCGGCTCAGCAATCGGCCGTCGCGCGCGACGATCTCCCCGCGCGAGAGCGTCACGCGCGGGACGCCGCGCACGATGAAGCCGTTGAACGGATCGTAGCCGGCACGCGACTGAAGCGCGCGCTCATCGATGGTTTGCGTCGCGGCGGGATCGAGGATCAGCAAATCCGCGTCGCTGCCGACCGCGATCGTCCCCTTCCGCGGATAAAGTCCGAACAGCTTTGCGGGCGTCGTGGCGAACGCCGCCACGAACGTCTGCAGTGAGATGCGGCCGCGCGCGACGCCTTCGGAGTACACGACGCGCATCTCGGTCTCGAGGCCGGGCACGCCGTAAGGCACCTTGCGAAAGTCGCGCGCGCCCTCGGCCTTTTGCGCCACCGTCCACGACGTGTTGTCGCTGCCGATCGTCTGGATGTCGCCGGCACGCAGCGCGTCCCAGAGCGCTTCGACGTCGGCCTCGGTGCGCAGCGGGGGAGCGCCGCAGACTTTGGCCGCCTCGACGCCGCCCTTGGCGTACGCGTTCTGCGTGAGTCCCAGATAGATGGGGCGCGTTTCGCCCCACACGCGCAGGCCGCGCTTACGCGCGGCGCGCACAGCATCGGCGGCGCCCGAGCACGACATGTGGACGATGTACACCTCGGCGTCGACGAGCTCGGCGTAATCGATCACCCGGCGGGTGGCTTCGATCTCCGCCAGTGCGGGGCGGCTGTCGGCGTAGTGGCGCGGGTCGGTGCGGCCGGCGCTGACGAGATCAGCCTGCGCGAGGTCGAGCATCTCGCTGTTCTCGCAGTGCACGTTCACCAGCGCGCCGGCGCCGCGGGCGGCGCGCAGCACACGCAGCAACGCGTCGTCGGCCAGGCCGAACTCACGGATGGTAAACACCTTCAGGCTCGGAAAGCCTGCCGCCACGAGGGCGGGAATCTCGGACAGGCGCTGGTCGCTCGCCTCGGACAGGATCACGTGAAAGCCGTAGTCGATGTGCGCCCGTCCGTGTGCCTTGGCTTTCCACGTCTCGATCGTCTGCGCGAGGCCGACGCCCTTGGTCTGCCACGCGTAGTCGCAGATGGTCGTCACGCCGCCGCACGCCGCTGCCGCCGTGCCCGACTCGAAGTCGTCGGCGGTCCGCATGCCGCCGAGGTCGAGGTCGAGATGCGTGTGGACGTCGACGCCGCCGGGCACGACGACGAGACCGCGCGCGTCGAGCGCTTGAGGGTTCGCAGGCAGGCCGGCGTCGATCGTCGCGATCCGTCCGCCGCGGATGCCGAGATCAGCGACGACGACGTCGGATGCCGTCGCGACGAGGCCGCCGCGGACGACGAGGTCGTACGTCATCACGCGATGGGCGGCACGAACAGGTTCTTGGCGATCATGCCGTGCACGCCCTGACGCTGATCGACCACCTGGGTCACGCCGAAGTCGGCCGCGACGGAGATCAGCGAGTAGGCATCGTCACGGCTGAGGCCCTGGTGGTCAACCAGGAAGTCCAGCAGCGCGCGCGCCGCGGCTTTCATCGCGCGATTCAGATCCTCGTCGAAGCCGTGCGCGATCCAGTGCGTCGGCGTCTCGAGCATCGGCGTCGTGAGCCGCAGATCCTTGCGTACCGTCAGCTGCACCACGGCATTCGCCGAGGCCTCGATCGCCGTGCCCGAGAGCTCGGCGTCGCCCTCGGCCATGTGAGGATCGCCGAGATAGCACAGCGCGCCCTGGTGAAAGACGGGATAGTGCATCGCTGAGCCTGGGCCGAAGCGCCAGTTGTCGATGTTGCCGCCGAACTCGCCGGGCGGAATGCTGTTGATACGTCCGCGCGCGCGCGGTGCCACGCCGCCGACGCCGAAGTGCGGTCGGAGCGGCACGACCACGTTCGGCAGCGCAGGCTGCCGCGCCTGGTGATCCGGCGCGATCACGACGCCGGGCTCGTCGTAGCGGGCGGTGGTCTTGTAGTCGAAC
>DAIRVP010000141.1:0-14357 GCA_036802765.1 Candidatus Rokuibacteriota bacterium | reverse complement strand
CGGCCTTCGGCCGACACGTGACCATTGAGGTGATCCACCTCGGTGCGCCGGCGCTTCATCACGTCCTGTAGGAGCGAGGGCCGGCCACCCGTGCGTCGCTTCGCCTCTGCGGCCAGATCGGCCTCGACCTCGGCGAGCCCGCGGCCTTCCGCGGCGTCCACGACACGCTGCGCGTCGATACCGCCGATCAGCGGCTCGATCGTGTGTCCGTGCGCGCGGCCGACACGAACGACTTCCGCGCCGAGCTGGATCGACACGCGCCGAGGCCCTGGCTGAAGCCGCAGCTCGGCGGAGCCGAGGCCGGAGAGCCCGGCGAGCGCGTTGCCCATGCAGTTGACCGCGAGCTTGGACCAGCGCTGGCCCCACAGATTTGTGGTGACCTTCGTCAGCGCGACGTCGCTCAGCAGGCGGGCCAGCTCCTGAGCGCGCGGCGTGTCACGGCCGTCGAGCTCGCCGACGTAGAACCCGACCTGCCCCGTGTCGGTGCGGATCGCGTGGCCCGCCTCGTACATGCCGGCGCTGATCGCGATGACGCAGCCCAGCGTTCGCTCACGTCCCACCACCGCGGCCACACGCTCGTCGTTGATTCCATTCTGAAAGTCGACGATGACGCCGTCGCGCTTCAGGTATTGCGCCGCCAGCTGCGCCGCCCAGTCGGTGTCATAGCTCTTGACCGCCAGAAACGCCGCATCGAACGGCGCGTCCACCGACTGCAGCTCGTGCAGCTGCAGCGCGCGCACCGGGACGAGATGCTCGCCGCACGTGCCCGAGAGGCGGAGGCCGACCTTCTTCATCGCCTCGATGTGCTCCGGCCACTGATCGACGAGCGTGACGTCGTGACCGGCCTTCGTCAGCAGGCCGCCAACCACGGAGCCGATGGCTCCCGAGCCCAGGACTGCGATCCGTTTGATCATGCGCGGAGTGTAACGCGGACGCCAAGCCGGCGGGCGCGTCGGCCGATGTTCGCATTTTGCGACCGCGAGACGGCAGGATTTACACCCGCCGCGGGGCAGGCTACGCCGTCTTGCGCCGCACGAGACGCCGACCGATGGCGGGGCGCATCGGGAGCGCCTCCGGCGAGGATCCCGGCTCGAGCAGGCGCTTGGCGAGATAGTACTTCTTCGGTCGGCGCCGGTCTTCGCGGCGGCGCGCGCGATCGCGCTCCACCTGACGCTCGAGCATGCCGAACGCCTGCTCGAACGCCAGCCGGACGGTCTCGGCCGTCACGTCGGCGTGCAGTTCGGGGCGGCGTGGAAGGTCAATGGTGATCGAGCAGCGCAGCGTCGGGCCGCCCTTGGCACCCGTTTCACTGGTGAACTGCACGCGCGCGGTCGTTGCGGGCACGTGCAGTCGACCTAGCGACGTCGACACTTTTCCATTCACGAGCGTGCGTAGCGCGCGATCGTCGCCGAGTCCTTCGATCACGACACGCATGAGGACGTAGTTAGCAACCCCCATGCCGACGAGTCGCAAGTGCCTACGTTTTGAAACGCCCATGTTGTTGCTGGCACCCCCGTTGCTGTTTTTGACGTCTGATAAGCAGGGGGTGCACCATGACGATATTCGGCATTGCGTGGGCGCAGACATCGGCTACGGCACCGGCCGCCGGTACGCCGCCGGCCGCGGGCGCGACGTCGAGCGGAGGCTCGGCAGCGCTCGGATTCCTCGTCATCCTCGCGCTCCTGGTACTCGTCGGCGTCGCCGTCAAGCTCTACGATCGCAAGCGCAAGCGCGATGCCGAGGCCGTGCACTTGCAGGCCCAGGTCTCCGATGCGCTGATGCGTGACTCGCGGCTGGCTGGGCTGGTCCTGACGCCGACCGCGCACGTTCCCACGTGGGGCAACGGTCCGGCGACGATCGAGATCGGCGGCGAAGTCCCGGACGCCTCCAGCCGCGACGCCGTGCTGCGGCTCGCGCGCGAGGAAGCGGCGCGACTCCGCTCGGACGTTCAGATCATCGATCGACTCAGCGTGCGGCACGCCGTCGCCGCGTAAGCCACGTCACCCGGTGGGGGCCGTCCGTCGGCCCCCACTGCCTCTCACTCCCGACCTTCCAGTGCGCGCGACAGCTGTTCCAGGTGATTGTCGTCGTGCCAGGCCATGAGCGTGACGAAATCATCGAGCGTTCGACGTCCGCGTGAATCGAGCTGTCGCCCGGCCCGCGACCAGTCGTCGCCACGAACGTCGTGCAGCAACTGGAGTGTTTGCTCACGGCGACGGCCGAAGGCACGGGCCGCCGCGTGCGCGTCGTTGCGCGCGTATTGGCGCTCCTCGGCCCAGCGGTTGGGATTCGTGGTGGGAAAGCACGGCTCGTCGCTCGTCAGAATGAGGTCGAGCCGTTCGTGAAACGATTCCTCGAGGTCGCGGAGGTGGCAGATCACCTCCACCGGCGCCCATGCCGCAGGCGCGGGACGGCGCGCGAGCACCGCCGCCGAGACGCCGCTGAGCTTCGCCGTCAGCTCGGCCGGCGTCGCGGCAAGCCGCGCAAGACGCTCGACACGCGGGCGGCGGCTCCACTGGTCGATGCGATCGCGCGCGTCCATCGGCCCTCCACGATTGCGACTGCTTCTTGCGTCCAGCGCCAACTATGTTCCGTCGAGCACCAACTGTATAGGTGAGGTGGCATTGGGCGTTCCTCCTCGCTAGCCACGAGACGACGCGCGTTTCGATGTAGAATCGGGCGACTTCGATCCCGGAGGGCCCGATGCCCGAATCGATTCCCGCGCCGCTCATCATCGACACGCTCAAAGACACGTTCCGCGAAGCGCGCGCCGCGCTCGCCGCGGAGGGCGTGCGTCCGCGCCACGACCATTTGGGTTGGGTGCTGAGCGTGCCCGACACGCATCAGAAGACCGTGCTTGCCGCGCTCGACAAGGACCGCGCGCTGCGTGTGCTCACCTGCTCGACCGAGGACGAGGCGAACGCCATCGCCGCTGGGCTCTGGATGGGCGGTGAGCCCTTCGCACTGATGATTCAACACGCCGGCCTCTATGCCTCGGTCAACACGCTGCGTGGCGTCGCGATGGACGGCCGCGTACCGATCTTTTACATGATCGGCCTGCTCCAGCGCGAGCGGGACAAGGAGCCCCGTGAGTCCCGCCACTCCATGGTGCGCTATTGCGAGCCGCTGCTGGACCTCTTCGGCGTGCCGCACGCGCGGCTCGAGGGGCCGGACGACGTGCGGTTCATTCCCGAATACTTCCGGCTGGCGCAAAAGCGTCGCGGTCCGGCGGCCGTGCTCGTCGGTCTGGAGACGGCGTGATGGCGATGAAGCCCGAGGACGCGCTGCGTGCCATCGCCAAGGCGCGCGGGGATGCGCTCTGCGTGCCGACGATGACGACGGGGCCGGCGTGGCGCACGCTCGCGCCCGACGATCTGTCCGTCGGCTGCGTTGGCTTCATGGGCGGCGCGTCGTCGCTGGGACTGGGCCTGGCGCTCGCGCGACCCGACCGGCGCGTGCTCGTGTTCGACGGCGACGGCTCGCTGCTGATGCAGCTGGGCTCTCTCGCGACGGTGGCGGGCGCGGCGCCGCGCAATCTCGTGCACTTCGTGTTCAAGAACGGTGTCTATCACACGTCGGGGGCGCAAGAGATTCCGGGCGGCGGCGGCGTGGATTTCGTGCAGATGGCCAAGGGTGCCGGCTACCGAGCTGCCTACGCGATCGACGAGCTCGCCGAGCTCGAGCGGCGGCTGCCGTCGCTGCTGCGCGAGGAAGGCCCGATCCTCGTCGAGCTGCACACCGGTCTCGCCGACACGACGCCCATGACCGATCGCGGCGGCGTGCCGTTCCCCGAGCAGGTCGAGCGCCTGCGCGGGCGGCTCATCGCGTCCTGACCGGCCGGCCAAGCCCCGCGAGCACGACGCCCGCGATCAGCCGCGCGCGTAGCACCAGCCCGCGGCGGCCCGTGGCCGCGCGCGCCGCGGCTGGCCAGCCGAAGTAGCCGCGTCCCGTCGTGTCCATCTCCCGAAACGACCGGCCCGCGGCGAGCGCCGCGCGAAAATCGGTCCAGTGCGGCGGCAGCCGCCGCGCGACGCGAGCACGCACGAGGCGTGGCCGAACAGCGAGCACGAGCGATGTCTCCATCTCGCCGGAGTGCCACTCACGATCGGGCCGCGGACTTCGGAGCAGCCGCGTCACGCGCGCGTTCGTCATCGCCCGCTGCGCCTGTGTCGCCGGCGCGAATCCGGCGAAGAGCACGCGCACCGCGCGGCGGCGCTCGACGCGGCGCTTGATACGCGCCATCGCCTCCAGGTGCGCGGGATCCGCCTGGTAGTTCGCAAGCACGAAGCGGCGAAAGCCATGGGCGACCAGCGCCTCGAGAATTTCCGACGCGACGGCGGTGAGCGTGCGCGCGGACAGCGAGATCGTGCCCGCGAAGCCACGCGCGAGCGGACTGGCGCCGTAGGGCAGACCGGGCAGCAGGATCGGCCGCCACCCGGCGCGTCGCAGATGCGGAGCGATGCGACGCGCAAGCTCTTCCGCGCCGAGCCAGTCGACGAGCAGCGGCAGATGCGGACCATGCTGCTCCACGGCGCCGAGCGGTAGCAGCACCACGCTGCGCGGATCGCGGGCGAGACGCGCCGCCGCCGGCCACGGTCGTTCAGCGAGCCGGATCATCGGCGCGTCAGCGTAAACGGCAATGCCACCGAAGACGCGGCCCTACACCTCCCGTCGGTCCTCGTCGTCCTCCCGACGCCAGAGGGGCCACTTCCAGTCCGCGATGACCTGCGCCTCGGTCTTCTTCAGCAGCGCCAACAGCCGCTCGCTGGTGTCCGGATCCATCGGAATGTCCATCGCTATACCCGGATGTCGGTAGATTGAATCCGCTTGACGCCCGCCCCGCTCATGTCCGACCACGCCTTGCCGAGCGAGCCGCCAGCGTCGATCCCTCGCGTCGCATCTTCGATGACGAGCGCCTCGAAGCCCGCCTTGCGCGCGTCGAGCGCGGACCACGCGACGCAGAAATCGGTGGCGAGGCCGACGAAGAACACGCGCGTCAAACCGCGCTCCTTGAGGTAGCCGCCCAGCCCCGTCTTCGTCTTCCGGTCGGCCTCGAGGAACGCGGAGTACGAGTCCACTTGCTGACGATAACCCTTGCGGATGATGAGCTCCGCGTGCGGGATCTTGAGGTCCTTGTGCAGCTCGGCGTCCGCCGTGCCCTGGATGCAGTGGTCCGGCCAGAGCACCTGCGTGCCGTACGTCAACGACGTCGTCTCGAACGGCTTCTTGCCGGCATGGCTCGAGGCGAACGAGACGTGGCCTTTGGTGTGCCAGTCCTGCGTGATGACGACGTGACGGAACGCCGGCGCGATCCGGTTGATGATCGGAATGATCTTGTCCCCTTCGGGCACCGGCAGCGTGCCGCCCGGCACGAAACAGTTCTGGACGTCGATGACGGCGAGGACGTCGGTATCTCCCGGGGTGATCATGCCCTGAGCGTAGGCCCGCCGCGGCGCGGATGCCAGCGCAGCAGCCGCGGCGGCCAGGGTCAGAAAACGACGGCGGCTCACAGTCATCATGACGGCCTCCTCCTTGACGAGGGTGGCGCTACGCTACCGCCGGCGGCGCGCGCCGCGCAAGCCCCGCACCGTACCGGCTCAATGGTGCGTCCGCGGGGGCCGTGGGGCATCCGTTGCCTGAGCGTGTTTGACTGCTCACGCGGGCGGGACTAGGCTCGCCCGCGTGGGTTACGTCGAGCGCCACCTCCTGCCGGATGAGCGGGTGCTCTACAAGACCCGGCTGCACTGGGTCCTCTACCTCAAGGCCAGCCTCGTCACGCTGCTCGGTGTCGTTGTCGCCATCGCCCTCACGCAGGTCTCGGAGCCTCCCTGGGCCTGGTACGTCGGCGTCGCGGTGGCGGTGGCCGGAGCGCTCTGGTGGCTCGTGCGCTGGATCGAGCTGCGAACATCGGAGTTTGCGGTCACGTCCATGCGGCTCATCTTCAAGGTCGGACTCGTCGCCCGCTACACGACCGAGCTGCTGCTCGCCAAGGTCGAGTCGATCTCCGTTACGCAGGGGCTGCTCGGCCGCATGCTCAACTACGGCGACCTCATCGTGACGGGCACCGGCGGCGCGCGCGAAGTCTTCGCGCGCGTGCACGATCCGGTCGGCTTCCGCAACGAGGTGCAACGCGCCTCCGCCGGCCGGCCGCGCGCATGACATCCGCCGCGTGAAGTTCGACCTCGCGATTCTGGCGACCGAGCCGCTGCCGGACGTCGTTCGCCAGGTCCAGCTCGCCGAGCGGCTCGGCTTCGACACCGCGTGGATCACCGACTCGCACCTGGTCTGCCGCGAGCTCTGGGTCACGCTGGCCGCATGCGCCACGGCGACCTCGCGCATCCGCCTCGGTCCCGGCGTGACCGTGCCGCACTCGCGCCACGTGTCGGTCACGGCCAGCGCGATCGCGACGCTGCACGATCTGGCTCCGGGCCGCGTAGTGATCGGCGTCGGCACCGGGGGCTCGAGCGCTCAGACGATGGGGCTCGCGCTGGCCCAGGTCGGCAAGGCGGCGACGCTCGCGAAGACCGCGATCGCGCTCCGTGATCTCCTGGCCGGCCACGCCGTGCGCTTCGACACCGGCATCGACGGACGCCTGGCATGGCTCGATGCGCCGCGCGCGATTCCGATTTATCTCGCGGGCTCCGGCCCACGGATGCTCGAGACTGCCGGCCGCCTCGGTGACGGCGCGATCGTGTACGCCACTGTGTCTCCGGACGTGCTGCGCGTCGCGATCGAGCGCGTCGCCGCGGGCGCCAGACAGGCGGGCCGCGATCCCGCCGCGCTCGACGTCGCGCTCTGGGCGCCGATGTCGATCGGCCGTGACCGCGCGAGCGCGCGCGATCATGCCCGCGGTCGGGTGGCGTCGGCGTGTCGTCACCCGCTGCCTGTTCGACTCCCGGACGAAGACGAGACCGCGATCCGCCGGGTGCGCGAAGCCTACGACGCCTACGAGCACGCGACGGCGGCATCGCGCCATCGCACACTGGTGACCGATCGGCTCGTCGACCTCATGGCTCTGGCCGGGACGCCCGACGACGTCGCGGCGCAGGTGGATCGCCTGGCCGAAGTACCTGGGCTGAGGCGCGTCATCGCATTTCCCCAGGCGCCCGGCGCGGGCTTCGCCGCGCGCGAGGACATTTTGAAACTTTTCGCCGCGGAGGTCATAAGTCGCTGGCACACCGCGTGATGGGTTTCGCGCGGCATGCGACATGGTATAGCCGTACTCGCTCTCTCCTCGTTGCTGGGCGGCTGTTCATACGCGTGGATGCGGCCCGACTCGACAGCGGCGCAGGTGCGCGCCGACGAGCAGATCTGTCGCACGCAGGCGTCCCTTCTCGTTCACGATGTGTGGCTCGACGCCGCGCCGTTCGGCTGGGGACCGATGTATCGAGCCTGGGGTCCTCCGTGGTCCGACGTCCCGGGGTGGTACGATCGCTGGCCTGATCCATCGGCGCAGATGGCCTCGCAGCAGCGTGTCTACGACCGCTGCATGCGCACGAAGGGCTACAACCTCGTGCGCGTCGATCGCAGGACCGGCGAGCCCAAGAGCGGCGCGCCGCGCTAGGCGGCGCGCCGCGGCAGGATCACGGTCGCCTCGCCCACCGCGATCGTCTCGTCGCGCTGGTTGACGGCTTCCAGCTCCAGCGTCACCTCGTTCGGCTCGACGCGCGCGCGCACGCGACCGCGACACCACGTGGTATCGCCGATCAGGTTGTGGCGGCGAACCTGCACCGCGAGCCGTGCCAGGAATCCGTCGTCGCCCATCCAGTTCGTCACGAGATGGCCGAGCCACGCCACGCGCTCGGGGCCATAGTCGTAAGCGCCGGGCACACCGACCGCGCGCGCGAGCGCCTCGTCCCAATGCACCCGCTCCGGCGGCTCCGGCACTGCAAACGCGTTCGGAATGCCGAGCGCGGGATGACGATCGAAGAGATCGAACGCCAGGCCGTGCGCGCGCACGTACAGGCTGCCCCAGCCCTGCACGAACGCCACGATCGACGTGATCGTCAGCGGACCTTTCACAATCTCGTCGACCCGGTCGCCGACCTTCACGTCCTCCCAATAGCGTGGCGTGGCACCGCGCGGGCGCTCCGCGCGATAGGCGGCGCGAATGCTCGCAAGCTGCGCCTCACCGTAGCGATGCGGCTCGACGGGCGCGTACTTCCGCCGCTCGCGTGCGGTGTCGCGCTCGGTCCGGAAGCACCACGAGTCGGCTTCGGCGGCGATGGCGCCGGCGTTGTCGACGAACGTGGTGTGGTACGTCTGCTTGATCGCGCGCTTCGCGAACTTCGAAGGCTTCTCCTCGAGCGGCAGCAGCACGCTTCGGCCCACGAGCCGATCGCCCTCGCGGATGGGGCGCCGCCAGCGGAACTCGGTGCCGCCATACATGGCGTGAATCCCCGGCAGTCCGCCGACGTAACCGGACACGATGCGGTCCATCGCGAACAGGATCGTCGGCGGCGCGACGCGCGCGGCCGCCCAGTGTGGATTGCGATCGCCGATGCCGTGCGCCCAGTGGCGGATGGCATCGCGCGTCGCTACCTCGATGTAGGGCTCGGGCCTCGGCACGTCGCGACCCACTCGTGCACGCAGCGCGGCCAGCGACTCGTCGGTGATCGTCGGAAACTTCACGAAGCCTCCCTCTCACGCAGCGCACGGCGATCGACCTTGCCGGCCGGCGTCCGCGGCAATGCGTCGATCACCTGCACCGCGCGCGGATACTCATGCAGGCTCAGTCGCGTCTTGACCCACTCCTGGATCTCCCGCTCGAACGCCTCGCCGGCACGCTCGGCGACGACGAAGGCCTTGGGCACCTGACCGCGCGCCGCGTCCGTCACCGCGATCACCGCGGCGTCGCGAACGTCGGGATGGCGCAACAGCACCTGCTCGATCTCGACGGCGCTCATCGTCCAGCCCGCGGAGATGATGACGTCGTCTGAGCGGCCGGCGTGGTGGACGTATCCGTCGGCGTCGATCCAGCCGCGATCCTTCACCGGGAACCAGGTCCCACGCCGACGGACCGCGATTTCTCCGATCGTGCCGGTCGCGACAGGAACGCCCGTGTCGTCCACGACGCCCACCGTCCAGCCCGGCGCGGCCGAGCCGAGAGCCCCGGGCCGCACGGTGTAGCCCTCGAAGCCGGGGTAATCCACGAGGATGACGCCAACCTCCGTGCTGCCGTACATGCTGCACGGCGCTGCGCGCAGCGTCCGCGCGAGGAAGTCGCGAGTGGCGGGGTCCATCGGCTCGCCGGTGAACGAGCATTTCGCGATGCGGGCGGTCGGCGTCCACCCTGCCCCGCGCGCCATGCGATACACGGTCGGCGCGGCCGCCACGTTGGTGATCGCGAACGTGTCGAGCGCCGCCGCGAACCGCGCCGGATCGAAGCGGCCGGCGAGCGAGCCGACCGCAATGCCGAGCGCCAGCGGTGCGATCGTGCCGTGCCAGAGCCCATGACCCCACGCCGGCGACGACGGACAGAAGTACCGATCGCCACGCTCGAGGCCCACGCCGTAGAGCGCCGCGACCATCAGCGTGACCACCGCGCGGTGGGTGTGACGTACGGCCTCGGGCAGCGCGCGCGTCGTGCCCGACGTGTACTGCAGGACAGCGAGGTCGTCGGCTGCCGTGCGCGACGCGTGTCGGGGACTCTGCTCGGCGAGTCGCGCGGCGAATGTCGCGTCGAGCGCGACGACGCGAACGTCCGGCAGCAACGACTGCCAGCGCTCGGCATCGCGCGCGACCAGCAGCAGGCGCGGCCGACAATCGTCCACGCGCAGCGCGACGCCATCGGGGCCGAACAGCGTGAACAGCGGCACCGCGACCGCGCCCCGCTTGACCGCGCCGAACAGCGCGCCGTAGAACGCCAGCGACGGCTCGAGCATGATGGCCACGCGCTCGCCCGCGGCGATGCCGTCGGCCTCGAGGAGATTGGCGAACCGCGACGACCACTGGGCGAGCTCGGCGAAGGAATGCTCGATCGGACGACTGTCGGCGTCGAGCAGTCGGACGGCCACGGCGTCGCCGGCGTGCCGGTCGACGCATTCGTGTGCGAGATTCAATCGGGCGCGGTCACCGTCGAAGAGCGGCCACAGCGCGTCCCACGAAAAGCTCTGGCGGGCGTCCGGCCAGCGCCGGACGTCGAGGATCGATGACGCCACGGCTGGGAATATTACTCCTCGACTCCGGCGAGCCGCGCGACCAGCGCCGCCAGCTCGGGCAAGCGCGGCGGCTTGCTGTGCACCGCCTGAAAGCCCGCGGCGATCGCCCGGGAAGCACTCGTCACGTCACCGCTCACGGCCACCGCGGGCACCCGCCCGCCTTGGCCGGCTGAAAGCGCGCGAACGGCCGCGATGAGCCAGAAGCCGTCCTCGGCGGGCATCTGGAGATCGGACACCAGCACGTCGGGCGGCGCGTGCGTGAACGCTTCGAGCCCGCGCCTGGCGGAATCGACCGCGACGACGACGGCGCCGCAGTCGACAAAATAATCGTGGAGCGCCTCGCGGACGAGCTCGTCGTCGTCGACGAGCAGCACGCGGACGCCGGCCAGAAATCTGGCGTGCACGGCCGGCTCCCTTCGTTCTTCGGCAACCCGGCTACCTGGAACCCATTCCCAGGCCCGTGGCTTTGCGTCCCAGCCTCACGACTGGTTTGCCTTTATCGGAGCGAGGTCCATCCCTGGAGAGAGCAACGGCCGGGCCAGAGTCGCCGATCGCCGCCGCGATGGGCATTTGGACGCGCCAAGGCGGTCAGGCCTGGCGAGTTCCTGTCCGCTGCTCGAGCGGGACGCTGACGGGATTTGACAGTCACCTGTTATGCTCGCGCGCGGTGAAGATTCTGCTCGGACTGTTGCTCGCCGCCCTCGCGTGGGCGACGCCGCTGCCGGTCGCCGCCCAGCCGCTGCACCTGGTGCTGACGCCGTCGCAGAAGCCGACCGACTTGCTCGCCGCCGGTGAGGAGTTTGGGCAAGCTCTCGGCAAGCTGTACGGCGCGCCGGTGCGCGTGACGGTCGCCTCCGACTATGCCGCGGTCATCGAGGCGCTGCGCAATCGCACCGCCGACCTCGCGTTCGTTCATCCGGTGGGGTACGTGCTCGCCAGCCGCGAGGCGAAGGCGCGCATCGTGGCGCGAAACCTCTGGCACGGCAAGAGCACGTTCACCTCGCGCATCTACGTGCGCCGCGACAGCGGCATCACGACGCTCGAAGGGCTGCGGGGCAAGACGATCGCGTTCGTGGATCCGAGCTCCTCGTCCGGCTACACCTATCCGATGGTGCTGCTGATCCAGCGCGGCCTCGTCCGTGACCGGGACCCCAAGACGTTTTTTCGAGAGGTGATGTTCGCCGGCGCCCACGACGCGGCGATGCGCGCCCTGCTCAATGGCCACGTAGACGCGATCGCGTCGTTCGACATGGCCCGCGAGCAGTACCTGACGGATCCCGCCGAGCGCGACAAGATCATCTTCGTCGCAGAAACGACGCCGATCCCCGAGGCCGGCATCGCGGCCCGCGACGGCCTCGGTCCGGAAATCTTCGCCAAGGTACGGACTGCGCTGGTGCAGATGCGCGGGCCCGCCTACGCGTCGCTGCTCAAACGCATGTACGAGATCGACGGCTTCGAGCCGGCCGAGGATCGTGACTACGATCCCGTGCGCGCGGCCGTCGAGCTGCTCGGCGTCCGACCGCGCTGAGTCCCGCGGCCGCGCGCTCGTCCGCGATGATCGAAGTCGCCGGCCTGCGCGTCGTCCTGCCCCCGGCCGTGGTCGCCGTCGACGGTATCGAGCTCACCATCGCGTCGGGCGAGTTCGTCGTCATCCTCGGCCGCTCCGGCGCGGGCAAGACAACGTTCTTGCGCGCGCTGAACCGCCTGGTGGAGCCGACGGCGGGCACGGTGCGCGTCGGCGGCCGGGCCGTCACCGGCGCGGATCCGGCGACGCTGCGGGGGCTGCGGCGGCAGATCGGGATGGTCTTCCAGCAATTCAATCTGGTGCGGCGCGCGTCGGTGCTGGACAACGTTTTGGCCGGACGGCTCGGCTGGGCGCGTCCGTTGCCGACACTGCTCGGACGCTTCGGCGCCGAGGACCGGCGCATCGCGCACGAGTGTCTCGCACAGGTCGGCCTCGCCGACTTCGCCGCGCGGCGCGCCGACACGCTGTCGGGGGGCGAGCAGCAGCGCGTGGCGATCGCGCGCGCGCTCGCGCAGGCGCCGTCGGTCATCCTCGCCGACGAGCCGACGGCGAGCCTCGATCCCGCGCTGACCGGCAGCATCATGGATCTGCTGAAAACGATCAACGTCCGGCGCGGGCTCACGCTGATCGTGAGCCAGCACCAGCTCGAGACCGCGCTGACCTACGCGACGCGCGTCATCGGGTTCCGGCGCGGTCGCGTCGTGTTCGACGGCGCGCCGTCCGCGCTGACCCCCCAGGTGGCAGCGACGATCTACGGTGAGCATCGATGAGGCGCGCGGCGATCTTCGTCGCGCTCGTCGTGCTGGCGTGGACGGCGTGGGACACCGGCGCGGATCCGGTGCGCCTGGGCCGCGGCATCCCGTGGATCGCCGACTTCGTGCGCCGCATGCTGCCGCCCGATCTCCGGGTGCTGCCGGCCGCGCTGCTGGGCGCGATCAAGACCGTGGAGATCGCGCTGCTCGGCACGGCGGTGGCCGCGGTCCTCGCGCTGCCGCTGGGCTTCCTCTCTGCCCGCAACGTCGCCGCGCCGGCGATCTTCCATCCCGCTCGCGTGGCGCTCAACTTCTTCCGCAGCGTCGACACGCTCGTCTACGCGCTCGTGTTCGTCGCCGCCGTCGGGCTCGGGCCGTTTCCCGGCGTGCTCGCGGTCGTCGCCTACACCACGACCTCGCTCGCCAAGCTCTACTCCGAGGCCATCGAGGGCATCGATCGCGGACCGGTCGACGCCATCACCGCGACGGGCGCGACGCGGCTGCAAGTCTTGCGATTCGGCGTCCTGCCGCAAGTGCTTCCCCTGTTTCTCTCCTATGTGCTCTATCGGCTGGAGACGAACATTCGCGCCGCCACGGTGCTGGGCTTCGTCGGCGCCGGCGGCATCGGCTTCTATCTGCAGACCTATCTGCGGATGATCGACTATCCCGCGGCCTCGACCGTGCTGCTCGTGACGGTCGCGATGGTCATGGTCGTCGACGCCATCTCCTCGCGCCTGCGCGCACGCCTCGTCTAGGTCGACCAGGAAAAAGTTTTCCTGTCTTGTGGTCTGGCCAACCGCCGCGTACGGTCGGGGCGCGCGAATTCGTAGAAATACGCACGGATTGGCCTTGGCGTGAAGCTTGTACGCAGAACGCCATTCCGGGGCAGCGAGGGAAGGGTGGACAAGCGTAAGCGGCAGAAGGACACGGACGAGGAGTTGAAGCCGTTCGTCTGGCCCGACCTCACCGGCATCCATGCGTTTCTGATCGAGGACAACGAGGACACGCGCGCGCTCGTCGGCGAGACGCTCGAGCATTGCGGCGCCGTCGTGAGCGTCTATTCGAGCGCCGACGCCGCGATGGCGGATCTCCCGGAGTTCCTACCGACCGTGTTCATCTGTGACCTGTCGATGCCAGGTCTCGACGGGCTCCAGTTCATGCGGCGCATGCGGCAGCTCACGCCAGAGCGCGGCGGCCAGGTGCCCGCCATCGCGATCACCGCCTACTACGAGGATTTCGCGGCGGCGGCGGCGCTCGAGGCGGGCTTCAACGCGTACATGATGAAGCCGATCAAGCTCGAGGAGCTGGCGCGGCTCGTGAGAGACATCGCCGCGTCGGCGCGACTCAGCTAGCCCGCCGCGAACTCCGTCACCATGCGCGCCACGACGTCCGGCCGCTCCAGGTGCGGGACGTGGCCCGCGCCGTCCACCGTGTGCACCCGCGCTCCGCGAAGCCGCCGTGTGAACTCGTCGGCGTAGATCGGCGGCACGAGGCGATCCTCCTTGCCCCAGACGAGCAGCGTCGGCGCGGTCACGCGATGGATGCGCTTCTTGAGGCCTTTGTCGGGAATGGGCCAGATGAATTTTCCGGTGGCGCCCATGCCCCACGCGAGCCGCACGCGCGCCTCGATCGCCGCCTCCGGATCGGCGCCGGTGCCGAACATCCTCCGCGCCGCCTCCCCTTTGGAATCGCGGAACACGTACTCGGGCAACCGCGCGGGATCGAGCATCATCCAGTTCACGACGCGGTCGCCATCGCGCCAGAAGCCGAGCGGCGCGATGAGCGCCAGGCGTTGCACGCGGGCGGGATACGCAGCGGCCAGCTCGCACGCGAGCATGCCGCCGAACGAGTGGCCGACCAGCGTGGCGTTGTCGACGCCGAGCGCGGCGAGCAGCTCGTCGTAGCAGAGCACGAGGTCCC
>DAIRVP010000140.1:0-14404 GCA_036802765.1 Candidatus Rokuibacteriota bacterium | reverse complement strand
TGTCGTTCTTCTTCGACATCCACAACGACTTCTTCGAGGAGATCGCCAAGCTGCGCGCGGCGCGGCGCATGTGGGCACGCTTCATGAAGGAGCGCTACGGCGCGAAGAAGCCGGAGTCGATGCGGCTGCGTACGCACACGCAGACGGCAGGCGTATCCGCCACCGCCCAGCAGCCGCTGAACAACGTGGCGCGCGTGGCCGTCCAGGCGCTGGCGGCCGTGCTGGGCGGCGCCCAGTCGCTGCACACCAACTCCTACGACGAGACGTGGGCCTTGCCCACCGAGGACGCCGTCACCGTCGCGCTCCGGACTCAGCAGATCATCGCCGAGGAGACGGGTGTGGCGCTGACGATCGATCCGCTGGGCGGCTCGTACTTCCTCGAGACGCTCACCGATCAGATGGAGGCGGAGGCGCATCGCTACATCGATCAGATCGATGCCATGGGCGGCATGATTCACGCGATCGACAATGGATTTCCGCAAAAAGAGATCGCGGACGCCGCCTATCGCTACCAGCTGATGGAGGACCGTGGCGAGAAGGTCACCGTCGGCGTCAACAAGTACGTCATGCAGGACGAGAAGCCGATCAACTACCTCCGCATCGACGAGCAGGTGGAGACCGAGCAGATCGCGCGCACGGCGCGCTTCAAGGCTGCGCGCGACATGAGCCGCGTCGAGCGCCGGCTCAAGCAGCTCGCGGACGCCTGTCGCAACGGCGGCAACGTCATGCCGGTGCTGGTGGATGCGGTGAAGGACTACGCGAGTCTCGGTGAGATCTCCGACGTGTACCGACAGGTGTTCGGGCTCTATCGCGAGCCGATAATCTTCTGAGGGCAGGGGAAGGGGAAGAGTCATGACCGACGCGATCCGGATCACGAAGACGACGAACAAGAAGGACAAGCCGAAAGACAAGGATCTGACGTTCGGCACCGTCTTCACCGATCACATGTTCGTCGCCAACTTCCAGGAAGAGAAAGGCTGGTACGATCCCCGCGTCGAGCCGTACGGCCCATTCCCGCTCGATCCGGCCACGGCCGTGTTGCACTACGGCCAGTCGCTGTTCGAGGGGCTGAAAGCGTTCAGAGGCAAGGACGGCGTCGTCCGCCTCTTCCGGCCACAGAAACACGTCGAGCGCCTCAATCGCACCGCCACGCGCATGACCATTCCGCAGCTCGAGCCCGACCTGATCCTGCGATCGTGGACGACGGTGGTGGATCTCGATCGCGAGTGGGTGCCCTCGTCCGTCGGCACGTCGCTCTACATCCGGCCCACGATCATCGCGAGCGAGCCGTTCCTCGGCGTGCGGCCGGCGAAGGAATATCTGTATTACGTGATCCTGTCACCCGTCGGGCCGTACTATCCCGAGGGCCTCGCGCCGACGAAGATCAAGGTGATCGACCACTACGTCCGCGCGGTGGCCGGCGGTCTCGGCGAGGCGAAGACTTCGGCCAACTACGCCGCCAGCCTGTACGCCGCCGAAGAGGCGAAGCACGAGGGCTTCACGCAGGTGCTCTGGCTCGACGGCGTCGAGCACAAGTATCTCGAGGAGGTCGGCACCTCGAACATCATGCTGCAGATCGGTGACGAGGTGATCACGCCGCCGCTGGCCGGCACGATCCTCGCCGGCGTCACCCGCGACACCGCGCTCACGCTGATGCGCGAGTGGGGGCTGCGCGTGTCCGAGCGACAGATCACCATCGACGAGGTCGTCGCCGCGGCGCACAAGGGCACACTCAAGGAGGTGTGGGCGACCGGCACTGCCGCCGTCATCTCACCGGTCGGCGAGCTCGCGTACAAGGGCGAGCGCATCGTCGTGAACGGAGGCCGGATCGGCGCGCTGTCGCAGAAGCTCTACGACACGATCGTCGGCATCCAGTACGGCACGCTGCCCGACACCCACGGCTGGACGTTGAAGGTATGAGCGCCGACTGCGTGTTTTGCAAGATTCGCGACGGTCAGATCCCGTCCATGAAGATCTACGAGGACGAGCGCACGCTGGTCTTCATGGACATCAACCCGCTCAACGCGGGCCACTGTCTGATCGTGACGCGCACGCACGCGCCGACGATCTGGGACGCCGACGAGGACGATTTGCAGGCCGCGATCACGTCCGCGAAGAAGGTGGCGCTGGCCCTGCGCCAGGCCGTCAAGCCGGACGGCCTCAACATGCTGCAGGCCAACGGAGCGGCCGCCTTTCAGTCGGTCCCGCACTTCCACCTGCACCTGATCCCGCGCTGGAACAACGACGGCAAGGGATTCGACTGGGGCCTCGTGCCCGGCGACCGCGCGCAGATCATCGAGATCGGCGAGCGCGTGCGCGAAGCGCTGGCCGCCGCATCATGACTCCCGAGCGCACCGTCCGCGTCGTCGTGGCCAAGCCGGGGCTCGACGGCCACGACCGCGGCGCCAAGATCGTCGCGCGCGCGTTGCGGGATGCGGGGTTCGAGGTGATCTACACCGGCCTGCATCAGACGCCCGAGCAGATCGTCGCCACCGCCGTCCAGGAGGACGCCGACGCCATCGGGCTCAGCGTGCTGTCCGGCGCGCACAACTATCTTTTCAAGCGCGTGCTGGAGCTGCTGCGGGAGAAGGGCGCGGAGGACGTCGTCGTCTTCGGCGGCGGCATCATTCCGCCCGAGGACATCGCGGCGCTCAAGGCGATCGGCGTGAAGGAGCTCTTCACGCCGGGCACCTCCACACAAGACATCGTTCGCTTCGTCCGCGAGCATGTCCGCGCCGCGGTCTGAGCGCGGCCGGAGCGAGGAGTTGAGCCGTGGCTGACGATCAGGAGCAATCCGAGCTGGAGCGGCTTCGCGCCGAGAACGCCGCGCTCAAGGCCTCGAACGCGCGCCGCGGCGGCGTGTCGTTCAAGGTCAGCGAGAAGGGCGGCGTGTCGGTGTACGGTCTCGGCCGCTTTCCGGTCACGCTTTACAAGGAGCAGTGGGCAAAGCTGCTCGATCTGGCCGACGACCTCCGCGCCTTCATCCGGGCTCACGAAGCAGAGCTGAAGAGCAAGTCGCAGTGAGGTGAAGTGATGATCAAGAAGCAAGGCGGCAAGTACGTGGTGCTCTCGGAGAAGACTGGGCGGAACTTCGGCACGTACGACACGAAGGCGGCCGCGGAAAAGCGGCTGCGCCAGGTGGAGTTCTTCAAACACGGCGGCAAGGGGCGGCGCCGCCGCGGCAAGGCCGCGTGAACTTCGACCTGACCCCCGAGCAACGGCAGGTCCGCGACGTCGCCCGTGACTTTGCGCAGGCGGAGCTCGGCGACAAGATCGCGCCCTACGACACACGCCACGAGTTTCCGCACGAGATCGTTGCCAAGCTCGGCCCGCTGGGCTTCCTCGGGGTGGTGGTGCCGGAGGAGTACGGCGGGGCCGGCCTCGACTACGTCTCGTATGCCCTCATCGTCGAAGAGCTCAACCGCGGCGACGCCAGCGTCGGCATCACCATGTGGGCGCACAACTCGCTATGCACCAATCACGTGAACCTGTTCGCATCGCCCGAGCAGAAAGCGCGGTGGCTGCCCCAGCTGGCCCGTGGCGAGATGCTGGGCGCGTGGGGCCTGACCGAGCCCGGCTCCGGCTCCGACGCCGCCGCACTGCGCACGCGGGCCGAGCGGCGCGGCTCCGAGTACATGCTGAACGGCAGCAAGGCGTTCATCACCAACGCCTCGGTCGGCGGAATCGCGGTCGTCATGGCGCGCACCGACGCGGCGAAAGGCGCGAAGGGCATCTCCGCGCTCGTGGTCGAGAAGGGCACGCGCGGATTTTCCGCAGGCACACCGTATCGCAAGCTCGGTCTGCACGCGTCCGACACCGCCGAGCTCATCTTCGAGGACGCGCGCGTGCCGGCGGATCACCTGCTCGGCGTGGAAGGGCAGGGGTTCGTGCAGGCGATGCAGGTTCTCGAGGGCGGGCGCATCGCCATGGCCGCGATGAGCGTGGGGATCGCGCAGGCCGCGGTCGACGCGGCCATCAAGTACATGAAGCAGCGCTCCGCGTTCGGCAAGACGCTGGCCGAGTTCAACGGTCTGCAGGGCATGATCGCGGACCTCGCCACAGAAGTCGAGGTCGCGCGGCTGCTTCTCCTGCGCGCGGCATACCTGAAAGATTCGGGAAAGCCTGCGATGCACGCGGCGGCCATGGCCAAGGTCTTCGCCTCCGAGACGGCAATGAAGGCGGCGACGAAAGCCGTGCAGATCCACGGCGGCGCCGGTTACATCACCGAGTTTCCCGTCGAGCGCATCTTCCGCGACGCCAAGCTCACGGAGATCGGCGAAGGCACCTCCGAGGTGCAGCGGCTCGTCATCGCGCGCGAGATCCTCAAAGCCTCGTAGCGCGAGCCGCCGCCGTGAGCGATCTGATCGTCATCGAGGGCGTGTCCAAACGCTACGTCACGTCTTCGGGGCCGGTCGACGCGCTCCGCGACGTGTCGCTGTCCGTGGGCGCCGGCGAGTTCTGCACGCTGCTCGGGCCGTCGGGATGCGGCAAGTCGACGCTGCTCGGGATCCTCGGGGGCCTGGTGCCGGCCGACGCGGGACGCGCGATTGTCGACGGCCGGCCCGTCGATGGACCCGATCCGCGCCGCGTCGCGACCGTGTTCCAGGATCCCGGACTCTTTCCGTGGCGAACGACGGTCGAGAACGTCGAGTTCGGCCTCGAGCTTCAAGGCGTGCCGGCGGAGCGGCGTCGCCGCGTCGCGACGGATCTGCTCGGGCCGTTGGGTCTGCGCGACTTCGCGGCCAAGTATCCGCGCGAGCTGTCGGGCGGCATGCGCCAACGCGTGGCGATCGGGCGCGCGCTCGCCATCGATGCGCCGATCATCCTGATGGACGAGCCGTTCGGCGCGCTCGACGAGCAGACGCGCGTGCTCATGGGCGAGTGGCTGCTCGACATCTGGCGGCGCACGCGCAAGACGGTCGTGTTCGTCACCCACAGCCTGCACGAGGCGCTGGCGCTCTCCACGCATGTGGTCGTGATGACCGCGCGGCCGGGCCGCATCAAGAGCCTGCTCGAGCTGCCGATGCCATATCCACGCGCCATGGAATCCGCCGAGCTGACCGCGCTGCGTGGCAAGCTCTGGGGCGACATCCGCGACGAGTCGCTGCGGACCATGGGCGAGGGCAACGCATGAAGATAGTCGCCATCCGGGCGGCCATCCTCGTCGTGCTCCTCGGCGCCTGGGAAATCGTCGGCCGCACAGCAAACCCGCTCTTGTACGTGCCGCCGTCGGCGGCCCTGCCCGCGCTCGGCCACCTTCTGGTGCTCGAGTCCTATCCCGACCTCGGGCAGCACCTGTGGCTCACGCTGCGCGAGATCCTGGTCGCCTACGCGCTGGCCATCGCCGCAGGCCTCGCGTGCGGATTCGCGCTCGGCTTCAATCGTCTCGTGGGACGCGCGTATGGCCCGATTCTCGCGGCGCTGTACGCGGTGCCCGCCGTGGTCTGGTATCCGTCGCTGATGCTGTTCTTCGGCCTCGACGCCGCGTCGAAGATCGCATTTGGCTTCCTCCTCGGATTCTTCCCGATCACGCTGGCCGTGCTCGCGGGCATCCGCCAGGTGAGCCCGCAGCTGCTGGTCGTCGCACGGGCTTTCGGTGCCGACCGGCTCACGGCGTTCCGCAAGGTGACGCTGCCCGCGATGCTGTTCACGCTCGTCGGGGGGCTGCGCACCGGGCTCGCGCTCACCGTCGTCGGTGTGATCGTTGGCGAGGTTCTCGGCAGCCGATCGGGCATGGGCTCGTTGATCAACCACGCCTACGGGCTGTTCCGCACCGCCGACTACATCGCGCTCGTCGTCGTCACGCTGGTGCTCATCGTCGGCTCGGATGCGATTGCCGGCGTGATCGAGCACCGGGCCCAGCGATGGACCGAATGAAGCCCCGGGCGCTTGGAGCAGCCCGCCCACGTCGCGACCCGGCCTCGCGGACCCCGCTCCAATTGACGCTGCACGTGCGCGCCGTGCAGGCGCTGAGCATCGCGGCGTTGCTGCTCGCCTGGGAGGGGGTGGCGCGCGCCGGCTGGGTCGATCCGCTCTTCGTCCCCGCGCCGAGCGCGGTCGCTCGCGCGTTCGGGCGCATCGGCCGCGCGGCATTCGCCGGGCTAGGCGACACGCTGCTCAAGACGGCCATCGCGTATGTGCTCGCCGTCGTCATCGGCGTCGGTGGCGGCATCCTGCTCGGCTCCGTGCGTGGGCTCCGCCAGGCGACCAATCCGTTCGTGGTCGCGCTCTACGGCATGCCCAAGATCCTCGTGCTGCCGTGGATCGTGCTGTTCTTCGGCTTCGGCGCGACCCCGGCCGTCGTCTATGCCACCATCCACGGCGTGTTTCCGATCCTCGTGCTCGTGACGGGCGCAGTCCGCGACGTCGATCGCAACTTGCTGACGGTCGCCCGCGCGTTCGGCGCGCGGCGCTGGCAGCTCTACTGGAAGGTCGTGTTGCCGGCCATCGTGCCCACGGTGCTCGCCGCCATGCGGCTGGGGATCGTGTTCTGTCTCCTCGGGGTGCTGGTCGTCGAGATGTTCGCGGGCGTGCGCGGTATGGGCTACGTGCTGTCGTCGCTGGCCAACGGCTTTCAGGCGCCGGAGCTCTTCGCCGCGACCGCGCTCGTGTCGGCGGCCTCCATCGTCATCGTGCTCTCGCTCGACGCGCTGAACGATCGTCTTTCGCAATGGCGAGGGGAATCCTGATGAAGCTCACGATCACCGATGCCGTCATCCATCGGCTGTCCGTTCCGCTCCCGCGTCCCGTCCGCACCGCGCGCCACGACTACACGCACGCCGACACGGTCGCCGTCGAGCTGCGGACCGATGCGGGGCTGGTGGGCGCCGGCTATTGCTTTGCATTCGGCGCGCGCCGCGCTCGCGCCCTCGCCGAGCTGGTCGAGGATCTCGCCGAGGTCTACGTCGGCAAACCGCCCGCGCCGCAGACACGGCACGCCGAGGCGTGGCGCGCGCTGAATTTCATCGGTCATGCCGGCGCCTCGCTGATCGCACTGGCGCCGCTCGACACCGCGTGCTGGGATCTCGCCGCGCGCGCGGCCAATCTTCCGCTGTTCCGCTTTCTCGGTGGCGACCGCACGCGCGTGCCGACGTACGCATCCAGCGGCCTGTGGATCGATTACAGCGTCGACGGGCTGCTGCGCGAAGCCGAGGCGTTCCGGGCGGCCGGTCATCGCGCCATGAAGGTCCGCGTCGGACGCACGGATCCCGAAGAGGACATCGAGCGGGTGGGGGCCCTGCGCGACGCGCTCGGCGGCGACGCGGCGTTGCTGGCGGATGCCAACCAGGGTTGGGACGAGCCGACGGCGATCCGCATCGGCCGACGGCTACAAGAACACGATCTCTACTGGCTCGAGGAGCCGCTGCCCTATGACGACCTCGCCGGCTGTGCGCGCGTTGCCGCGGCGCTGGACTTGCGCATCGCCACCGGCGAGACAGACTATGGGAGCGCCGGCATGAAGCGCCATCTCGAGGCGCGGGCGGCGGACGTGCTGATGCCCGATCTGCAGCGTATGGGCGGGCCAACGGAGTTTCTGCGAGCGGCCACGCTCTGCCACGCCTGGCAGCAACCCGTCTCGTCGCACTTGTTCACCGAAACGTCCGCGCACCTGCTGGCCGCCACCCCGAACGCCCTGATCCTCGAGCACATGGCCTGGTGGGAGCCGCTGTTCACCGAGCCGGCGGCGATCGAGGGTGGCTGCGTTGTGCTGACCGAGAAGCCCGGGATCGGTGCCGAGTTCTCCCAAGCAGCCCTGAAGCGCTTCAAGGCCTGACCGACTGCCGAGTTTCGTCACCCATCGGCCAATATTTCCGTGGAGGCCCTGGGTGTTTCTTGTCCATCTGGCGGGAGGATTATCGACGACGCTATACAAAACAATGACTTTGAGATCAGTGCGCGCGTGGAATGGGCCTTGCCTTAGCGACCTGCTGTTGGCCGGCATCCGCCGGAACAGACGGCAGGAGGCAAGCACGCCATGGCAGTCGCGACGGTCAGACCCGCAGCCAACGAGATGCCCACCATCACCACGGTCTTCCTCGGCGACGAGGGCCTGCACCACGCGCGGTGCGGTCAGGCGATGGTCTTCTTGAGGAAGCGGCAGGGCCTGGAGCTCGACTTCCACTGCCGCGTCTGCCACGAGCACATCTCGCTGCCGGAGTACGCGCTCTCTCGCGTGCCGGTCGGCGAGCCGGCCACGGTCTAGATTTCCCGGTCCCAAAAATATGGGGGGCTCTCGGCCCCCCATGCGCAACGTTCGGAGCGCCCCGGCGTCGCCGGAGCGCTCCGTTTTTTACCCCACCTCTAAACCGCCGCCGCAGGCTCCAGATGCCGTGCCCGCCGCACGTTCGCCTGGACGCCTCGCACGACGCCATGCTCCAGCGCGATCTCGGTCTCGTGTTCCTCGACATCCCAGTGCGTCACCGTCGCGAGTAGGCCGGCCACGCGCCGACGCCGCGGCACGATGCGCCGTCCGCGATAGATCAGGGTGCGGCGGTCGGGATCGTTCAGCGTCTGGCGCTCCTCGACAGTGCGTCCGCAAAGCTCCAGCACCTGCTCGTACGTCGTCGTTCCCGGTGTGATCTTGGCCAGCGTCTCGCGGTCGAGCACGACGCCGGTCTGCCGGGTCACCTCTTCGGAGCGCTCCCGCCAGAAGCCCACGCGCCCCGACCATCGCTTGCTGAGGCGCTCGGCGATGGTTCGCAGCAGAACGCCGCCGACGTTGCCGGCGGCGAAGATGGCGATCGGAATCAGGACCGGCGCCCACGATTGGAAGCCGGTGAAGTAGCCGAACTGTATGGCGAGCGTCTGCGGGGTCAATCCTTCCGACCGGTCCAGAAAGACCGACACGCTGTCGGTCTTCTTGCGCGTCTCGCTCGCCACGCGCCGCGCCGAGCCGGGCGTCATCTCGTCGATCTTCAGCCGGTCGTTGTCCGAAAAATCCACCATCATCTGCGCAGGATCCTCGGACAGCCTGATCATCCGGTCGCGACTGTCGAGATACACGGGGAAGATGGCGCGCTGCCGCACCTCGCCGAACGACAGCGTGAGCCGATACCGGCTGCCCCAGAGCGCGTGCTCGAGCCACGTCCCCGACTTCGGCTTGATGATGTCGTTGCTCTTCATCGAGAGCCGCATCAGGAATGCGCGGTTCGCAATGCGCGGATCCCACGGAATCCGGATGAGCGTCCCCGGCGCGCTGGGGCCGAGCGTCTCGGATTCCCGGACGTACGAGACGAACGTCGCGCCGCCCTGGATCGGCTGCCGGCGGCGTCCCGGCGGCCCGAACTGATCGATCGCGAACATCTCCACGCGCCCACCGTCGACCACCTTGAATCCACGCTCGGTGACGTACTTCGCGAGCCGGGCGTCGGGCTCACTCTGGCCCTCGTGCACGAGGCCGCCGGGCCAGAGCAGCGTGAGGTCCTGCTGGACGTCGACGGCCGTGCGGTTGGCCGGCACCGAGATGCTCCACGTGACATCGATCTGTACGGGCGTCAGCGCGGGCGTCACGGTCGCGCGGACGAACAGCGGACCGATCTCGAAGCCCGGGTGGGGTCGGCTCGCGATGAACACCTGCGCTTGGGCGATTGCAGGGATCGCGATGAGCGCCGCGACGATGATGAAGGCGAGCCGGCGTCGACTCACAACCGGACGGGGTAAAACTCCCGGGCCACGTGCTCTTCGACCGGCAGCTTTTTCTTGAGCACTCCGTATTCGAGCAGCGTGTCCTGCATCGTGCGCAGCGCTTCCACACTGACCTGGCCGTCGAGCGAGAACAGCGGGCTGGAGATCTTGTGCGCGGCCAGGACGGCCTCCGGTCGCCAACCGATCTTCTTGGCGATGATTTCCGCCGCATCGGCCGTCTGGTCCTTCATATAGCGGACACCGCCGAAGACGGCTTTCATCGCCTTGCGAATCTGGTCACCGTTCTTCTTGATGCCATCCTCCGACGCATACTGGATCTGACTGATCCATTTCGGGGTTACGGCATCCAGACGCATGAGCACCTTGCTCTTACCCTCCAGCTGCGTGACGGCGCCGCCGTCACCCCAGACGAACGCATGAATCTCCTTGCGAGCGAGCGCGGCCAGCTGCGCGTCGAGCCCGCCGAGGCCCACGATCTTCACGTCGCGGTCCGCATCCCAGCCCTGCGCCTTGGCGAACATGCGCGCAAACACCCACGTGGTCGCCCCCACGCGCGTGACTCCGATCGTCTTGCCTTTCAGGTCTCCGGGGCCCTGCACGTCGGGCGCGACGTTGAGCGTGAAGTGATTGCCCTCGGTGTGCGTCGCGACCATCTTCAGCGGTTGGCCGGCCTCGCGCGCGACGAAGATGTCGGTGCTGCCCGCCGCGCCGAGCAGGATGTCGCCGGCGATGACCGCCTTCACCAGATCGGGCCCGCCGCGGAAGGGAACGTATTCGGCGGCAAGGCCCTCGGTCTGAAAGAAACCCTTCTCGACGGCGACGATGAACGGGCCGGCCAGGGCGTAATCGGCGAGGACGGCGGTGCCGACCTTGACGGCCGTCTGCCCGTGACCGACGCGTGGCGCGCCGAGGGCAAGCAGCGCGCCCGCGGACGTCGTGAGAAACTCGCGTCGGCTCACCCGCGTCATCGCTCGTCTCCTTGACACGCTCGCGGTTGTTCCATACGTTAAGCCGCACTCTCCATGGTCGAACCCGCAGCTGCGAAGCAGTCAGATCGTAGCACGTCCGCTCCCGTGATCTACGAGGCGCGCGACGGCGTGAGCTGGATCACGCTCAACCGGCCGGCGGTGTTGAACGCGCTCGATCGCGCGCTGGCCGCGGCGCTGGCCGACTGCGTCGAGCGCGCGGCCGACGACGCGGCGACGTTCGTCGTCGTGGTGCGCGGCGCGGGGCGCGCGTTCTGCTCGGGCATGGATCGCACCGCGCTCGCCGGCGGCGCCATCGGCGAAGCGTTCTATCGGCACTGGATTCGCGCGCTCAACCGGCTCGAGGACATGTCGAAGGTCTCCATCGCCGTCCTGCACGGCTATTCGACCGGCGGCGGGCTGCAGCTGGCTGTTGCGTGCGACCTGCGCGTGGCCACGAGCGATGCCGTCGTCGGCCTCGGCGCCTCGCGGCACGGCATCATTCCCGACGGCTCGGTGCTGCGGCTCGCGCGGCTGATCGGGCTGGCACGCGCGAAGGAGCTGTCGCTGCTCAACGACGAGATCTCCGCGGAGGCGGCGCGTGCCATCGGTCTCGTCACGCGCGTGTGCGCGCCCGGCGAGGTCGAGGTCGCGGTCGGCACGCTCGTGGAGCGCCTGCGCCACCAGGCGCCGACGGCCAATGGCCACATCAAGCGGCTGCTGCAGGCATCGTTTCACGAGGATCCGCGCGGCCTCATCGAGGAGGTGCTGCGCGCGCAGGACGACTGCATGCGCTCGTGGGAGACAGACGAGGCCAATCGCGCGTGGAAGGACAAACGCGAGGCCGTGTTCTATCCCAAGCCCGCCCCGTGACGTCTGACGTCATCCTCGAGACGGAGGGGCTCACCAAGGAATTTCGTGGCTTCCTGGCGGTGAAGAACGTCGGCCTGCGAGTCCGGCGCGGGACCATCCACGCGCTCATCGGTCCAAACGGCGCGGGCAAGACGACGTGCTTCAATCTTCTGACCCACTTCCTCACCCCGACGGCGGGGCGCATTCGCTTCAACGGCCGCGACATCACCGGCAGCAAGCCTGCCGCCATCGCGCGCATGGGGCTCGTCCGCTCGTTTCAGATCTCCGCCGTGTTTCCGCATCTGAGCGTGCTGGAAAACGTGCGCATCGCGCTGCAGCGCCGCCGCGGAGCGTCGTTCGACTTCTGGCGCAGTGAGCGCGTGCTCGATGCCCTGAACGCGCGAGCGCTGGAGCTGATCGACGCGGTGGGGCTGGCCGAGTTCGCTGCGACGCCGGCGGTGGAGCTGCCGTACGGCCGCAAGCGCGCCCTGGAAATCGCCACCACGCTGGCCCTGGATCCCGAGATGATGCTGCTCGACGAGCCCACCGCGGGCATGACCCACGAAGACGTCGACCGCATCACCGCGCTGATCAAGCGCGTGGCGGCCAATCGCACCGTGCTCATGGTCGAGCACAACCTCGGCGTGGTGGAGACGCTGTCGAACACGATCACCGTGCTGGCGCGCGGCGAAGTGCTGGCCGAGGGCGAGTACGCGAGCGTGTCGCGCAATCCCCAGGTGATCGAGGCGTACATGGGTGCAGGTCATGCCTGAGCCGGCGCCGCTGCTGGCCGTGCGCGATCTCCATGCGTGGTACGGCGAGTCGCACGTCCTGCACGGCGTGAGCTTCGACGTGCGTCCCGGCGAGGTCGTGACGCTGCTCGGCCGCAACGGCGCCGGCAAGACGACCACGCTCAAGTCGGTGATGGGCATCGTCACGCGAAGGCGCGGCTCGGTCGTCTTCGATGCTCACGAGCTGATCGGCCGGCCCTCGAATCACATCGCGCGGCTGGGCATCGCGTTCTGCCCCGAGGAGCGCGGAATCTTCGCCAGCCTCAACGTCGAGGAAAACCTGATGCTGCCGCCGCAGGTCCGCGCCGGCGGCCTGTCGTTGCCCGCCATCCACGCGCTGTTTCCCAACCTTCGAGAGCGGCGGCGGAGCCAGGGCACGAAGCTCTCTGGCGGCGAGCAGCAGATGCTCGCCATCGCGCGCATCCTCAGAACTGGTGCCCGACTGCTGCTGCTGGACGAGGCGACGGAAGGTCTCGCCCCGGTCATCGTTCAGCAGATCGGCGCGACCATTCGCCGGCTGAAGGCGGACGGCTTCACGATCCTGCTCGTCGAGCAGAACTTTCGGTTCGCGGCCACCGTGGCCGACCGTCACTACGTGATGGAGCACGGCCGCGTCGTCGACGCGATCGCCAATGCGCAGCTGGACGCCAACATGGGCAAGCTGCACGACTACCTGGGAGTTTAGACGTAACCGTAGAAAGGAGCCTCGAATATGAGCGTTAGGCGCGTTATCGTCCTGGCCGCAGCGCTGCTGGCCGTGGCCGTTCCCGCTCACGCCCAGATCTCCGACGGCGTCATCAAGATCGGCATCATGAACGACCAGTCCGGAACGTACGCCGACCTTGCGGGCCCGGGCTCGGTCGTGGCCGCCAAGATGGCGATCGAAGACTTCGGCGCCGCGAAGAAGAACATGAAGGTCGAGGTGCTCGTCGCCGATCACCAGAACAAGCCGGACGTCGGCTCCTCGATCGCGCGCCAATGGTTCGACGCCGATCACGTCGACGTCATCGTGGACGTGCCCACGTCGTCGGTCGTGCTCGCCGTCAACCAGATCGCGCGCGAGAAGAACAAGGCGCTGATCGTCTCCACCGGCGCGACGTCCGATCTCACCGGCGCGCAGTGCTCGCCGAACGCGATCCACTGGACGTACGACACCTGGTCGCTCGCGAACGGCACCGGCTCGGCCGTCGTGAAGACCGGCGGCGACACGTGGTTCTTCCTCACCGCCGACTACAAGTTCGGCCACGATCTGGAGCGCGACACGGAAGCCGTGGTCGTCAAGAACGGCGGCAAGGTGGTCGGAAAAGTTCGGCATCCGTTCCCGACCGCGGACTTCTCGTCATTCCTGCTCCAGGCCCAGGCGTCGAAGGCCAAGGTGATCGGGCTCGCCAACGCCGGCGCCGACACGACGAACGCCATCAAGCAAGGCGCCGAGTTCGGCATCGTGAAAGGCGGCCAGCAGTTCGCCGGCCTGCTCGTGTTCCTCACAGACGTCCACGCGCTCGGTCTCGAGAAGGCGCAGGGCCTGCTGCTCACCGAGGCGTTCTACTGGGACCTCAACGATCGCACGCGCGCGTTTTCGACGAAGTTCGCGGAGCGTCATCGTCAGGCGAAGCCGACCATGGCGCAGGCCGGAGTGTATTCGGCGGTGCTGCACTACCTGAAGGCAGTGGAGGCGCTCAAGAGCGACGACGGGCCGAAGGTGATCGCGAAGATGAAGGAGCTGCCGACCGACGACCCCGTGTTCGGCAAGGGTATGGTCCGCGCCGACGGCCGCACGATCCACCCGATGTACCTCTTCGAGGTGAAAAAGCCGTCCGAGTCCAAGGGCCCGTGGGATTACTACAAGGTCCGCGCGACCATTCCCGCCGAGCAAGCCTTCCGGCCCATGGACCAGGGCAACTGCCCGCTCGTGAAGAAATAGGACGCATTTTGAGCGGAGCCACGCCGCACCTAGAACGGGCCACCCACGGCGCAAGCCGGACTCGCGCTCCGATACAGTGACCGTTTTCGGCATTCCGACCCAGGCGCTGTTTGGTCAGCTGCTCATCGGGCTGATCAACGGCGCCTTCTACGCCATGCTGAGCCTCGGCCTGTCGGTCATCTTCGGCCTGCTCAACATCATCAACTTCGCCCACGGCGCGCAGTACA
>DAIRVP010000139.1:0-14427 GCA_036802765.1 Candidatus Rokuibacteriota bacterium | reverse complement strand
TGATTGTAGAGCGGCACCTGCGCGGCCGCCCCCGAAGCGCAGCTACCTTCCGAAGCATTCGTTGGCGTCGAACTTGTAAGTCGCCTCCTGAGCCACAGGTTTACGGCGCATACGTAGACCTACGGAGGGGAGGTTGCGGGCAGTGGATGCCGATACCGAGCAAACTCCTACCCACCCCGAGAGCATGGGACCAGACCGCAAGGCATCGGCGGTCCGTGCTCGTGTGCTCATTGTCGATGACGCCCAGGACGCGCGCGAGGTGTACGCGCTGTTCCTCTGCGATGAAGGATTTCAAGTCGCCGTCGCCGAGGATGGTGTAACGGGACTGGCCTTCGCGCAGCAGCACCGATTCGATGTCATCATTCTGGATCTGATAATGCCGCGCATGGACGGCTTCGAGGTGACGCGACGCCTCCGCGCCGATGATCGAACGAGAGGCGTCCCCATCATCATCTTCAGTGGTTTTGAGAACGAGACCGACATGGCGGACGCCATCGCGGCCGGAGCCGATCGCTGCTGCACAAAGCCATGCCCGCCAGAGATCCTTCTTGAGGAAATCAACCGCCTCTTACTCCGACGGCGTGTGGCGTAGTTAGTCGCAGCTGCGGAACTACTGGAGTCACGCGCGGTTCGATGTGGTTGGTGACCCCGGCGGGATTCGAACCCGCGATCTCGACCTTGAAAGGGTCGCGTCCTAGGCCTGGCTAGACGACGGGGTCGCGCGGGTCAGTATACCGCGGGCGGCGAACGATGCCGCGCGCCGCGAACGAATCCGCGGCGCGCGGCTGGCGCAGGGACTACTGAGCCTTCGAGACGTTCGTGCGCACTTGAACCGGCTGCGACACGGCGTAGCCGGGCGAGTCGCCGACCCAGACCTGGATCGGGCCGGACGGCGACTCGACAACGAGGATGCCGCGGTTGGCGCCCATCACGCGGCCGGTCACGAGCGCCGAGTCACCGGGCTGGCTCGACATCGACGCCGATGGATCGAGCGTCGTCGCGGGCCGGCCCGCCGAAGCGGGCACCATATCGACGGGCTGAACGGCCATCACGACCTGAACGCGATCGCCCACGGCGAAGCGCTGATGGGCGCCGGCGGCGGCCCACACGTGCAGCGGGCCACGCTCGGAGTCGATCGACAGACGACCGGACGGATCGACGGCAGTCACCGTGCCGGTGACGGTCTGCTGGGTGGCTGGACCGCGCGGCACCGCCGACATCGGCCCGGCCGGCGTGATCGTACTCACGATATCCGCGGGCGGCGCGATCTGCCCGCGGATCGTCGCGATCTGATGCAGCTGCAGCCCCTTGAGCTGATCCGGCGTGGTCTTGATCCGGATGTCTTGCGCGCCCTGGCGCAGCGTCACCGTGTTCTCGCGCTCGTCCCAGGTCCAGACCTCTCCGGTGAACCGGTCGGCCGGAGCTTGCGAAGCGGTCTGAGAGGAGGCACAGCCAACGAGCGGGATGGCGACGAGTGAAGCGAGTGCGAGTCGAGTCAGCTTTTTCATGGCGCGGAACCCCCTACAAAGTCGATGCCAACGAGATGGTTCACGGCCTCTGGCGCATGCCGCAGCCCGGAGCTAAGGTATGCGCCGTGGATGATGTGCGACAGGCTTATGCCGCAGCCGGAATCATCGTAGACCAGCCGATGGCGTACGGCACGTATTACCGCCTGCGCTGCGCGGGATGCGGCGCAAGCCTCGGCAACGTCGGCGATCGGCTGTTGCCCGGCATGGCCCGCACACTCGTCGCCGCGCAAGCTGACCTGTATGCCGCGGGCCTTCTGGGATGCAGCTGCGGGCATCAGCGCGCGACAGCGGGTGCACCCGGCACGGACATCGCCGATGGCGACAATGGCACGGCGGCCAGCGCGGCACGCCCATCGGGCGACGACTGGCCGTTCTGGCGCCGCGTGTACGCGTCGGGCGATCCGCTGCCGCGGTTCACGCGCGACACGAAGCCGGCGCAGCGCTTCGACGAGGGCGACGCGCTGCCGGCGGAGTATCGCGAGCTGCTGATCAAGATGCTGCGCCACGAGGGCGAGCGTGCCGGCAACAAATCCTTTCTCGGCTTCATGGCAACATGCGCGGACGTGGCCGAGACGCACTATCCCACCGCCCAGGCGCGCCTGATCAAGGCCGAATACCTGGCGGAAGAGCTCAAGCACGCGATCATGTTCCACCGGCTCGCCGTCGGGCTCGATCCGGACTTCGCGCTGCGCGACGCGCCGTACGCGCACTACACCTTTCACCTGCCGCGCGAATCATGGGCCGACGATGCGCTCTTCCACTTTCTGGTCGACCTCAACGGGGCGTTCCACGCGCGCGACTGGCGCGAGTCGAGCTACGCGCCGCTGGCGGAGATGTCGAACACTGTCGAGCGCGATGAGCTCGGCCACTCGGAGATGGGTTACCGGTTTCTGGCCGAGATCGTGAGCGATGCGCGCGGACGGGCGCTGGCGCAGCGGCTGCTGGCCAAGTGGTATCCGGCCGCTCTCGACATGTTCGGCCGGTCTGATTCGCCGAACGCGCCGAAGTTCATCCGCTGGGGACTGAAGTCGGTCGGCAACGCCGAGATCCGCGCCGCGTACAAGACGTACGTCGACGCGAAGCTCGTCGCGCTGGGCCTGGAGCCGCCGGACGACCGGGCGAACCGGAGGTTTCTCTAGCCCCTCACTGCATCGGGGAGAACGACGTCGGCCGCCAGATCTTGTTGACGACGCGCTCGACGAGCGGCCCGTTCGCCTCGCTGGCCTTGCGCGCGGCCTGCCATTCCGGATCGGCCATGAAGGTTTTCCAAACGCGATCGCGGTGCGCGAGATCGTCGTAGGAGCAGATGTAGACCATCTCGTTCGACTCGCCGAAGACGGTCTCCCAGAAGCCCACCACGTTGATGCCGTGCTTCTTGAAGAGCTTCATCGTCACATCGGCGAACCGGCGCTGCAGGTCCGGCATGCGTCCGGGCATCACGTAGTAGGCGCGATATTCGTAGATCACGGAGGCCTCCCACACATCGACACTCCCGCGTGCACGCGGGGCGACGCGATGGTCGCAGACGGGACGGTCGCGCGCAACGGGTCAGGCGGCGTGCGGGATAGTGCAGAGCGCGTCAGTCTGTCGCCCGCAGCGGCCGCAGCTCACGGGCAGGACGGCGAAGCCTTCGCTCGTCGCGATGCGCGCCACGACGTCGCGGGCCTGCTGCAGGCTCACGTTGATCTCCATCGCGAGGCACGCCATACAGAGACGGCCCTCGTGGCGCGCCAGCACGCCGCGCATCGCGGGCGCGACGCGCTGCGGCCGCTCCTTGGGGCGCAGCCGCGACGCGCGAAGGCCATCGAGACACCGTTCGTGCAGTCGCTCGTGAGCGAGACCCCAGGCCAGCGGCTCGCCCCCGTGCAGCTCCTGCCGGCACACGACGCAGATTTCGACCCGCGTGCCCGACTGCACGTCGGCGAGCGTCGTCGTTCGAAGTCTCGCCGGGCGCATGTGCAACGGAGCAGCAACGTAAATGCCATCGAGTCTCGGATTGACGCCGATCTGTGCACGCCGCGTCACAGTCGATAAGGCCAGGCGGGCATTGTGATTGCACTCCTTTCCATTGCGCCACGCCCTGAAGCTGGGTCAGCATACCGAGCGGCTCCGACAGCTTCGGTCTGAGCACAAACCCGTCATGCGTCGGTGTATACAGACCGAGCATGATCGGTGACGCCGGTGAAGGCGGCTTGCCCCAGTTCGCTGTGCCGTACCCGCGATGACCGCGTGAGCGACATTTTTCTCCCACGCTTGACGCGGCATCGATAGCAACCGTTGCGCATCAGCTTTTGAGAGCGAGAGGACCTCCAAGAGATAGCGGATCTCAGCTCGATCCTGCTCGACCGTCTGCGCCGTCGCGAAATCACCACGCAGCGCTGCGAGCACAAATGCTGAGGCAGGAACGAAGAGCATCGCAGCAGCCGCGGCGGGCGGCCGCGCGTTTCCGCCTCCATCCCAAAGAAAGGTTGCGACGGAGGACCACCCGTTCATGACTATCCCTCGCCCCGTCGTCAGAAAAGAGTGGTGAGCCGGGAGGGAATCGAACCCTCAACCCCCAGATTAAAAGTCTGATGCTCTGCCAATTGAGCTACCGGCTCCCGGCCACGATCATACGTACTGAACGAGCAGGCGCAAAGCCGACACGTCCTCTGCCAATCCTTGCTCGCGGCCTTGGCGGGGGCTAGCATCGCGCCATCTTTCCTCGCCGGGCTCGCGAGGCGCAGCAAGCAGGGCCCAAAACTTCGCAACCCGTGTGAGGAGGGCAGTGTGACTATCGAACGACGCAGGTTCATGCTCAAGGCGGCCGCCGCCACAGGAGCCGTCGGCGCCGGTGCCCTCGTCGACGTCCCGAACGTCATCGCGCAGCCGAAGGTCCAGTGGCGACTGTCGACTGCCTGGACCCCGGCCCTCGACATGCTTCAGGGCGCCGCCCAGCGCCTGGCGAAGGTCGTCGAAAAGATCAGCGCGGGCCGATTCAGGATCGAAGTCTTTCCCGGCGGCCAGATCATGCCGCCGCTCGACTGCTTCGATGCCGCCTCGCGCGGCACTGTCGAAGCGTTTCATGGGCCGTCGTACTACTGGCCAGAGAAGGAGCCCGCGGTCCAATGGTTTTCGACCATCCCGTTCGGTATGGACCCCGCGGGCATGACCGCCTGGTACTACCAGGGCGACGGGCTGGGTCTGTGGGAAGAGACGTACGCCGCCTTCAACCTCGTGCCGCGCCCGGGCCCGGCGATTGCGCCACAGATGGCGGGATGGTTCCGGAAGAGGATCAACACGATCGGCGATTACCGCGGTCTCAAGATGCGCATTCCCGGCCTGGGCGGCAAAGTCGTCGCCAAGGCCGGCGGCACCGTGGTCCTCACTCCAGCCAGCGAGATTTACGCTTCGCTCGAGCGCGGCGTGATCGACGCCTGCGAATGGATTGGGCCGCATGACGATATGAAGCTGGGGCTGCACAACACCGCGCGCTACTACTATTACCCCGGCTGGCACGAGCCCGGCACGGTCACCGGATTCGGCTTCAACAAAAAAGCCTACGATGCGCTGCCGGTCGATCTGCGCGGGGCGCTGGACCACGCTGCCGACGTGGTTCAGATCTATGGCCTCACGGAGTACCACGTCAAGAACGCGATCGCACTGGAGCGACTGAAAGTCGAGTTCAAGAACAAAGTGGAGCTTCTGCAGCTGCCAGTGGCCGTACTGCGCGATCTCAAGAAACTGGCGACGGAGGTCATCAAGGACGAATCCGAGAAAACTCCGATGGCCCGGAAGGTCCACGCGTCTTTCACGAAGTTCCAAGGCATGCTGACCCGCTGGGACCAGCTCGCCTCGGGCGCCTATCACCAGTTGGTCGCGGTGTGAGGCTTTCGCTAGACGATGCTCGAGCGCACGTTCGGATACCAGTGCACCAGCGGCGAGTCCTCACACAGGATCGTCTCGTCGCGCTGCGCGCCGGTGGAGATCAGGCAGAAGGGCACCCCGCTCAGCTCCTCCAGGCGCTCGAGATAGCGGCGCGCCTTCGCGGGCAGATCCGCCTCGTTCTTGGCACCCGCGGTGGACGTCATCCAGCCCTGGATTTCTTCGTAGACTGGCTCGAGCTCTGCGAGGGCCGTCTCCTCGCCTGGGAAGTCCGTGATGATGTCGCCGCGCCAGCGATAACCGGTGCAGACCTTCAGCGTCTCGCATTCGTCGAGCACGTCGAGCTTCGTCAGCGCCACCGTGTCGAAGCCGTTGATGCGAACCGCGTAGCGCAGCACGACGGCGTCGAACCAACCGCAGCGGCGCGGCCGGCCCGTGGTGGCGCCGTACTCCTTGCCGCGCGCGCGGATCGTCTCCGCGAGCTTGCCCGACATTTCCGTGGGAAACGGCCCGGCGCCGACGCGAGTCGTGTAGGCCTTGGACACGCCGAGCACGCCGTGGATCTTCGTCGGCGGCACGCCGGTGCCGGTGGCGGCGCCGCCTGCGGTGGCGGTTGACGAGGTGATGTACGGGTACGTGCCGTGATCGATGTCGAGCATCGTGGCCTGCGCGCCCTCGAACAGCACGGAGTAGCCGCTGTCGATCCACTTGCTCAACAGGAGCGCGGTGTCCGTGATGTACGGCGCGAGCCAGCCCGCGTAGCGCAGGTACTGGTTGAGGATCGCCTCCACGCCGAATGTTTCCGCGTCGTAGAAGTCGCGCAGGAGCCGGTTCTTGACCGCCAGGTTGAACTCGAGCTTCTCGCGAAACAGGCGCTCGTCGAGCAGGTCGGCCATCCGAATGCCCACGCGCGCCGCCTTGTCGACGTACGCGGGGCCGACGCCCTTGCCCGTGGTGCCGATGCGACGCTTGCCGAGCTTCGCCTCGAAGGCGCGGTCGAGCGCCGGGTGGTACGGCATGATCAGGTGCGCGTTCTTCGAGATGTAGAGGTTGCCGTCGAGCGAGACGCCGCGCTGCACGAGCATCTCCATCTCTTCGATGAGCGAGCCCGGATCGATGACGACACCGCAGCCGATGACGCACCGGCGGCCGTTGTGCAGGATGCCCGACGGGATCGTGTGCAGCACGTACTTCTCGCGGCCCACCACCACCGTGTGCCCGGCGTTGTTGCCGCCCGAGAAGCGCACGACGACGTTGACATGGGGCGTGATGACGTCCACCACCTTGCCCTTGCCCTCGTCACCCCACTGCGCGCCGATCACGACGATGTTCTTAGACATGCCGCTGACCTCCCACCCCTTCGAAGGACTTCGCCGGATCCGTCAAAACATCGGCCACCGAAAGCATACGCTCGTCGCCGCGCTTGAGATCGAGCGCGAGCAGCTCGCCGGCGCCGGTGCGCGGCGAGCCCACCACGATCACGTGGCGCACGCGCTGAGCGCGCGCGTAGTCGATCGACTCGTCCAGGCCCCGGCTGATGATATCGCGCGCGACCGAGGCGCCGAGATCGCGCAGCCGCCGCGCCAGCGACAGCGCCGCCGTCTTCTCCGGCGTGAAGTCGATGATGAAAAAATCCGGTCCGGGCAATTCGACCGCGACTTGCTGCGTGTCCATGATCGCGAGCGCGCGCGCGATGTCGAACGCGAAGCCGACGGCCGGACAGTCGTAGCCGAACCGGCCGAGCATGTGGTCGTAGCGACCGCCGGCGGCGAGCGCGGCGCCGAAGCCCGACACGTAGGCCTCGAAGTACAGGCCGGAGTAGTAATCGAACCCCCGGACTTCGCCCAGATCCAGCAGCACGGAGTCGGCCAGCCCATAGATGCGCAGCAGCCGGTAGACCTCGGCCAGGTTCGCCACCGCACGCGCCGACCGCGCGTTCTGCGCATAGCGTCCCGCACGCTCCAACACGATCTCGCGGCCGAACAGCGTGGGCAGTGCCAGCAGCGCCTCGGCGACGTGCGGCGGCGGCGCCAGCTCGCGCACGAGCCGCTCGAGCGTCGAGGCGTCCTTGCGGGCGAGCGCCTCGCGGAGCGCGGCGCGCCGGGCCGGATCGGGCGACGCGTCCTCGAGCAAGCCGCGAAAGAAATCCGGATGCCCGAGGTCGATCTGAAAGCGCTCGAGCCCCAGCGCGCGCAGGCCCTCGATCGTCATCGCGATGACTTCGACTTCGGCCTCCGGCTTCTCGAGCCCGATCAGCTCGACGCCGGCCTGGTAGAACTCGCGGTAGTGCGACATCTGCGGCTCGTCGTGGCGGAACACGTTCGTGACGTACGCGAGGCGCACGGGCTTGGGCTCCTCACGCAGCCGCGTGGCGACCACGCGCGCGATCTGCGGCGTGATGTCCGCGCGCAGCGCCAGCATGCGGCCCGTCTCGCGGTCGACGAACTTGAACATGCTCTCCTGCACGCCGACGTCGGTGCCCATCGCGAGCACGTCGGCGAACTCGAACGTCGGCGTGACGATCTCGCGATAGCCCCAGCGCGCGAACACGTCGAGCAGGCGGGCCTCGACGTAGCGCTTGCGCGCGGCCTCGTCGGGCAGGTAGATGCGCGCCCCCTTCGGCAGCTGACTGTGAACGGGCTTCACGCGCGCGCCTCGGGCAGCGCTTCGAGGTGGGCCAGCGTGTTCATCCGATGCACGGTGGCCCAGTCGCCGACGTACTCCAGCTCGGTGATCCCGGCCGGCGACGCGTCGACCGACCATAGTCGCTCGGGACCCAACCCCAGCGCGCTCAGCACGATGAGCCGCACGACGACCGCGTGCGTGACCACGATCGCCGATTCACCGGAGTGAGCGGTGATCAGCCGATCCAGCGTGGCGCGCACGCGCGCAGCCACCGCGCTGAGCGATTCACCGCCGGGTGGCGCGACGAGATGCGGCGTGAGCCGCCACGCCGCGGCGTCGCCCGGCGGCAGCTCGCCGCCGCCCAGTCCCTCCCAGGCGCCGAAGCTCATCTCGCGGAGATCCGGCTCCACACGCGGCGCGAGACGATGTGGCTTGGCGATGAGATCGGCGCAGACGCGCGACCGCTCGAGCGGACTCGTGTAGACGGCGGCGACGGGATTCCCCGCGAGCGCCTGGGCAACCGCTTCCGCCTGCATGCGGCCGTCGGTGGTCAGAGGGATATCGCGCGAACCGGTGAACCGCCGGTCACGCGAGTACTCCGTGGCGCCATGCCGTATAGCGAAGAGCCTCGTCGCCTTCAAAACCCGACCATTCTAGCGCACGTGTCGCTAACGGCCGGGCTCAAACGCGGGCTCAGGTCTTCTCGACGAAGACCTTCTGAGCGGCACGGACGCTGGCGCCGAAGTCGACGGGCTGGCCCAGCTCGGCCAGCACCTGCTCGAGCGCCGCGAGCGCGATGATGACGTCCGTCTCGGCGGCGTAGCCCATGTGGCCGATCCGGAAGATCTTGCCCTTGGTGGGCCCGCGGCCGCCGTCGATGGTGATGTTGTGGGCTGTCGCGAACCCCTCCACCACCCGGTCGGCATCGACACCAGCCGGCACCTCGATCGCGGTGAGGGCCGGGCTCGGCGTCGTCTTGACGAACAGCCGCAGCCCGAGGGCCTCGGCGCCGGCGCGGGTCGCGCGGGACAGCCGATCGTGCCGCCGGAAGACGTTGGCGAGTCCCTCCGCCTCGATCATTCGGAGCACCTCGCGCAGGCCGACCATGACTGCCACCGCCGGCGTGAACCGCGCTTCGTTCTTCTCCGCGTACTTTCGCTCCTCGGCCAGGTCGAGGTAGTACCTCGGCGACGTCGAGCGCGCATTCGCGCGCCACGCCTTGTCGCTCAGCGCCACGATGCCGAGTCCCGGCGGCAGCATGAGGCCCTTCTGCGAGGCTGACACGACGACATCGATGCCCCAGGCATCCATCGGCAAGTTGGCGATGCCGAGACTCGACACCGCGTCGACGATCAAGATCGCGTCGGTCGGGCTGGTAGCCTGCGCATACGCGCGCACGTCGTGCAGCACGCCCGTCGACGACTCGCTGTGCTGAACCAGCACGGCTTTGACGTCCGGGTTCGCGCGCAGCGCTTCGCCGACGCGCTCGGCCGGCACGGTCTCGCCGTGCGGCGCGGCGAGCTCGACGATCTGCAGCCGATAGGCCTTCGCGAGGGCGAGCCAGCGCTGCGCGAACGCGCCGGCGTTGACGACGACGACACGATCGCCGGCCGACAGCGTGTTCGATACCGCCGCTTCCATGGCTCCGGTCCCGGTGCACGCGGGCGTGAGGACCTCCTGCCGCGTCTGCACGAGCCGCTTGAGTCCCGCGCGGATCTCCGTGAAGAGCGCTGCGTATTCGGGGGTGCGGTGGTGGATGATCGGCCGCGCCATGGCGAGCAGCACTTCGCTCGGCACGGGTGTCGGTCCCGGCGCCATCAGCTGGTACTTCTTCATCGGCTCACGACCTCCTCGTCGGCGCGGCAATCGTCGTCAATCCTAGCACGTCGCTTCCGGCGCTCCCCGCGCGGCCGAGTGCTGTGACGAAGATCGCGTCGGCGCCCGCCGCGTGCGGCATGAAGAACCGCACGACATCCGCGTCGTAGAACGTGAGCCCGCTTGCGCCGAAGCCCCGCGCGTAGGCGGCGAGATAGGCGCGCCCTCCGTCGAGGCCGGCTTCGAGATTCACCAGGCGATACCCGCGCTCGCCGAACTCGGCCAGCACCGCGTCGAGCGGCGAGAGGAAGAACAGCGTGACCGCCGCATCGCCGCCGAGGCGTTGCTCGAGCGTGAGAAACGCCGTCTGACGCCGGAACTCTCCGGTCTGCAGCGGCTCCAGCGCGTGCGATTCGCGGCGATAGCGATAGGTGCCCGCCGTCAGCCCCTCCACCGCGTGGACGCTCATATAGATGTCGGTCAATCCTGTCGGCACATCGGCCGGAACGGGCCGCGAGGCCGCCCAGAGGGCCGCACTCAAATCGTCCAACCCGATCGGGGCATACGCGAAATTCCGCGTCGAGCCGCGTCGCTGAATCGTCTCACCCAGCGCGCGCTCCTCGTGACCGTCCGGCGCCGGCAGCGTAATGAGCGGCGCTTTCGCCGGGGCCGACGCCGGCGGCCGGCCCTTGCGCCAGCGGATGACGTCCTCGGGCGTCGCGAGGGCCGACGCTGCGTGCGCCTCCGTCACCAGGGGCTCGGGCACCGTGTGGTGCGACAGCGGCAGCGTCGCGTGGTCGATCGCGGCCGGTGAGTCGCCGCTCGCGGCCGGCGACGACTCGGGCCCGAGCGCGAGCAGCGCGAGCGCGACCTCGCCCGTGCCATCCACGCCGAGCAGCCGATGGACCGCGGCGTCGACGAAGCCCGTGAGCAGCCGCGGTCCTAAACCAAGCGCGGCCGTCACGGCGAGCCCGTTGGCGAGCATCGTGCCCGCGTCCCAGAACAGATGACGATACGTGCGCGCCTGGTACTTCCACGAGTTGCGCCAGATGATGCCGGTGAACACGAGCGTCGCGGCGCGGCGAGCGAGGCTCGCATCCCCAGCGGCCTCGGCGAGCACGCCGGCAGCGTCTTCGCCGCGCAGCCGGCGCAGCGTGAAGTCGCCCGGACAGAAGTGGTAGACGCCGGGCGCCAGTCCCTCGACCGCGTGCGCGACGACGTAGACCTCTGTCTGGTAGAGCGCGCCGGTCGACGCCGCCGCGCGGAACAACACTTCACCGCCGCCGGCGTAGTGCTTCTGCTTCGTCACGCCGGCCGTGTAGTAGAGGACGGAGGTCAGCGCGCCGAACGTGAGCGCCGTCGGTGCGGGCGCGCCCTCACCCGCGATGGCCGAGAGCGTCGGCGTCGCGAGCACGTCGACCTCGTGCGGCAGATGCAGCGCCAGAACGTCGGTGTAGACCTTGAACGGGAACGGCTTGTTGTCCCAGTCGAGCGTGTGGCCGCTGGCGCGCACCGAGGCCGGCGAGTGCGCGGTGCGCTCGTGATACCGGCGCGCGATCGGAGCGGAGGCAGCGGCCATCGGACTCGATTATCGCGCCGTGGTCGATTCCCTCCCCCGAATGGGTAGTGCAGTACCGACCGTCGATGGCGACTGCGCACGGTAACCGTGCGTTGGCGTGCGCTGAACGCATCGGCATCCCGGTTGCATTACTCAACGAGCATGTTGCGCACGATCACGACGTCCTTCGATCTGTGGAGCACGGAGCAGCTCCTGCTGGTCTATCAGCGGTACTACGGCAAGCTCGACGCTCAGGCGCGGCGAAGGATCATCGAGACGGCGCGCCTCAACGGCTGGGATCGCTCCTGGCGCGACGGCGTCGAACTGCTCGCCGCGTAACTGATTGATAGGCTCGCCTCGGACGGCGGGGCCCCAGCCCCGGGAAATCCGATGGCCGCACCGCGGGTTAGAACCGGTACGGCGGCCGAAATACGCCGCGTTCGGTGACGATCGCGGCGATGAGCTCCGCTGGCGTCACGTCGAACGCCGGATTGTAGACCGGCGACGCGTCCGGCGCCGTCTGCTGCGGCCCCACGCGACGCACCTCGCCCGCGTCGCGCTCCTCGATCACGATCTCGCGTCCCGACGCGATCGCCGGATCGATCGTCGAAAACGGCGCCGCGACGTAGAACGGCACTCCGTGATGCTTGGCCAGCACGGCCAGCGCATACGTGCCGATCTTGTTCGCGGTGTCGCCGTTGGCGGCGATGCGATCGGCGCCGGTCACGACGAGATCGACCTCACCGCGCGCCATCACCGACGCCGCGACCACGTCGGCGATCAGGCGGTGCGGAATACCTTCGCGCACGCATTCCCACGCCGTCAGCCGTGAGCCCTGCATGACCGGCCGCGTCTCGTCGACCCAGAGCAGTGCGACCTTGCCCTGCGCGTGCGCCGAACGGACGATGCCGAGCGCGGTGCCGTACCCCGCCGTAGCCAGCGCGCCCGCATTGCAGTGCGTGAGGATGCGCGCGCGCGGCGGCACCAGCTCTGCACCGTGATCGCCCAGCGCCCGGTTGGCGGCGAGGTCTTCCGCGAGTATCGCTTCGGCCTCGCCGGCGAGGCGCGCGCGGATCTCCGCGACCGATCGGTGGCTGACGGACGCCACCGCGCGCATGCGCTCGAGCGCCCAGAAGAGGTTGACGGCGGTCGGCCGCGTCGCGGCGAGACCTTTGATGGCCGTCTCGAGGTCGGCGAGCAGGGCTTCGCCGGTTGCCGCTTTGCTCTGGCGCGCCGCCAGTACCACACCGAAGGCGGCGGCGACGCCGATGGCGGGCGCGCCGCGCACGACCAGCGCGCGGATCGCCTCGGCCACGTCCTCCCAGCGCGTGTACTCGCGCTCGAGCTCGCGCGTGGGCAGCAGCGTCTGGTCGAGCATGATGAGTCGCTCGCCCGTCCAGCGGACGGGCGCGATCACACCGGTCACAGCTTGCTCTGACCCCAGGCCCACCAGCCGGCGGCGCGGCGCAGCCACTCGTCGAAATTGATGTTCATTTTGAAGTTGTGCGCCTTGCCATCGCGCTCCACCCGGCCGTCGAGGCTGAAGCCGTCAGCTCGCGTCTCGCCGTTGAGCCACGCGCCACCTGCAAAGCCGTTGCTTCCGAAAAGGCGGCCGCCGAGGCGGAAGCCGTTGAGGCCCACTTTCAGGTCGATGTCGAACGAGCTGTTCGTCTCGTCGGGCTTCGGACTCTCGGTGCTTTCAGCCTGCGGCTCATCCGGCGGCAGGAGCAACTTGTGGTCCGCGCGCGCGGGGCCGGCGGCCAACAGCATCGCGGTCACCGCACCGAAGATCAGCGTCGCCTTCATCGATGTCCTCCTTCGAGCCTTCGCCGGACGTCGGCCGGCGTCAGTCCCGTCACGCGCACGAGCTTGTCGCGGCTGCGCTCGCCGTGAACGACACGGACCGCGCCGGCCGGCACGTCGAGCGCCGCGGCCAGCAGCGCGCCGACCGCGGCGTTGGCGCGGCCATCGACCGGCGGCGCCGTCACGTGCACGGTCAGCGCGCCGTCGTCGCGCCAGCCCCCGATCGCCGCGCGCGAGGCGCGCGGCTGCACACGCACACGCAGCAGGCGCGCATCGTCAGCGCGCGTCGCCGGCATCGGCCTCGTCGGCGGGCGCCTCGCCCGCGAGCAGGCGGTGATAGCGATCGAGCACCGAGGCGAACTCTTCCACGAGCTGGCGGCGCATGCGCTTGAGCCCGACGATGTCGGCGCGGATCCGACCCTCTTCGGCGCGCGCGGCCTCGACCGCCTTCTCGCCGGTCAGCTCCGCCTCGCGCAGGATCAGCTCGGCCTCGCGGCGCGCGTTGTTCTTCATCTCCTCGACGAGGCGCTGCGTGGTGACGAGCGTCTCCTGAAGCGTCCGCTCCCGCTCGGTGACGCCGCGCGCGCGCTCCTCTTGCGCGGCGATCTGCTCCTTGAGCAGCGCCGTCTCCTTCAGCACGGCCTCATAGTCTTCGGCCACGTCGTCGAGGAATGCGTCGACCTCCTGCGGGTCGTAGCCCTTGAGCATCTTCGACGAGAATTGCTGCTGGCGAATGTCGTGGGGGGTGATGCGCATCGGGGCCTCCCGCCTTACCCGAGGCTGTACGCCAGCTGGTAGAGGGTTTTCACCAGAAAGCGCTGCAGGAAGATGATCGCGATGATGACGATCATCGGCGAAAAATCGATCGGCATGTCCGGCAGGCGCCGCCGGATGGGACGTAACACCGGCTCCGTCGCGCGATAGAGGAACCGCACGATGGGATTGAACGGATCGGGGCTCACCCACGACAGAATGGCGCGGGCGATGATGATCCAGATGTACGCCCACAGCACGTAGTCGATCACGACCGCGAGCGCCTCGATGAGATTGCCGACAATGAACACTTACGCCGGCCCGCGTCCGAGCTCGCGCGAGCGCTGCGTCGCGCGCTCCACCGCCCGGATGAACGTGGTGCGAAGACCACCTTCTTCGAGCGCCGCGATGCCGGCGATGGTCGTGCCGCCCGGCGAGCTCACCATGTCCTTGAGCGCGCCCGGGTGCATCCCGGTCTCC